>NZ_JBIDDG010000013.1:0-238286 GCF_043205005.1 Micromonospora sp. NPDC047620
CTGGAGCTGACCGACAACGCCAAGAAGTACCTGGCGAAGAAGGGCTTCGACCCGGTCCTGGGCGCGCGGCCGCTGCGCCGCACGATCCAGCGTGACATCGAGGACAACCTGTCCGAGCGGATCCTGTTCAACGAACTGACCCCCGGCCAGATCGTCGTCATCGACTGCGAAGGCGACCCCAGCAACATCGACAAGTCCAAGCTCGTCTTCACGGGTGCGGACCGGCCGGCCGAGGTGCCGGACGCGGTCCCGGCCGACCTCGGCGGCACCGCCGCCGCAGGGGCGGACGAGTAAGGCAAACCGCACAAAGGCGACGGCCCGGTGGCGCAGCCACCGGGCCGTCGCCTTTCCGTGTCCCTGTCGAGTTGATATCGCAAAAGGTCCAACTCGGGGTGCCGCTGCGCCGAGGCCGGCGGGGCGCGGCGGCACCCACATCCCGTAGTCCCTGTCGAGCTGCCCCCACAGATGGGGCAGTCACGCCCCTCCCGCAGCGACGGAAGGACCGTCTCCGCGGAACGTGCCGCCGACCGAGCCTGGTATGAGCAGTGGTCCGACAGGCGGGGCAGCTCGACAGGGGCTACAGCGCACGCCCGCCGGGCCTGTGGAGGTGGGCAGACGGGTCGCCACCTCGCAACGACGGTCATACGGTACAAACCAACATTCAGGCACGGGCGACGCGCGGATCACCTGGGGTGTCGATCATCTGGGGGCTGTGTCCGGTTGGTGGCGGATTGCGGTGGCGGGGGCCACCGGCCCGCCGGGCATGGGTCGGGGGGCCGGGGCGTTGTAACCATCGTGAGCGCGTGACCCCCGGGACCGTTTCGGCGGCCTGGGGCGACGGCCGGAATGCCGGCCGGGCCCGCGTCGTTACATCCCCCGGACCGGGATCGCTGGAGTGATGGCCGCTGGAATGTGCGGCCCGCCCAGCCGGTTACATCCCCCCGGGACCGCGCCCCCCGAGCGAGAGGGCGCACCCCCCCTTTCTGGCGTGACCTTTCCTTACCCGCAGCACACCCGCCCCCTTCCGGTGTGTGCCGCGTACCCCCGATCGAAAGGTGCTTCATCATGCGTACCGCTCTGATCCGTAAGGCCGCCCTGACCGCTGCCGGCCTCGCCTTCACCGGCGGCGCCATCGCCGGCCCCGCCACCGCCGCCTACGCCGCCCCCACCACCGACAGCAAGCCCGCCACCGCCACCCAGGACCGCAAGAACGGCGAGCGGGAACTCGGCGTGCGCTACGAGGCCCAGCCGAACTTCTACTACTGCGGCCCCGCCGCCACCCGCAACGCCCTGAGCGTGCAGGGCAAGGACATCAACGTCGACGCCATGGCCAAGCAGATGGGCACCACCGAAGCCGGCACCGACTCCATCAACGACATCACCCCCGTCCTGAACAAGGAAACCGGCAAGAACGCCTACCGCAGCGTCGAGATCAGCGCCCCCAAGGCCGACGACAAGCAGACCGACACCCTGCGCACCGACGTCGTCAAGACCATCGACGACGGCCGCGCCGTGGTGGCCAACATCGCCGGCACCGCCACCGACACCGACGGCGGCGTCCACTCCTTCGAGGGCGGCCACTACATCAGCGTCGTCGGCTACCGCGACAACGGCCAGACGGTGAAGATCGCCGACTCCGCCGACCCGGCCCAGGCCTCCTACTGGATCACCACCGAGGCCCTCGCCGACTGGATCGCCACCCGCGGCTACGCCGCCTGATCCAGAACCCGACACCACCGACAAGGGCCGGCCCCCACCCGGGGGCCGGCCCTTTCGTCATGCCCAGAGGCGCGTGACGGGTGCCGGTGGGCCGTCGCCGACGAGGCGGAACGACGACTCGCCCACCGGCTCCACGAGGCCGTCCCGCACCAGCCCGGTGAGCGCCCGGGCCCGCTGCACGTCGTCGGCCCACACCTGGTCGAGACGCTGGTGCGGCACCGGGCCGGTCGCCTCCCGGAGCACGCCGAGCAGCAGCCCGCGCACCTGGCGGTCCGTGCCGGCGTACCGCTGGGGGCGTCGGCTCGGGCCGGCGGGGGCCTCCTGGCCGGACGCCCGCCAGGCGCAGACCGCCTCGACGGGGCAGCTTCCGCAGCGGGGCGAGCGGGCGGTGCAGATCACCGCGCCCAGCTCCATGAAGGCCGCGCTGGCCAGCGCGGCGGCGGCCGGCTCGACGGGAAGCAGTTCCTCGGTGGCCACCAGATCGGCCGGGCGGGTGGCCGGGCCGGCGTCCGGCTCGCCGGCGATCGCCCGGCAGACCACCCGCCGTACGTTGGTGTCGACCACCGGGTGCCGCTGACCGTACGCGAACGCGGCCACCGCCCGGGCCGTGTACGTCCCGACGCCCGGCAGGGCCAGCAACTGGTCCAGCCGGTCCGGAACCTGACCGCCGTGCCGCTCGACGATCGCGACGGCGCAGTCCCGCAGCCGTACCGCCCGGCGGGGGTAGCCGAGCCGTCCCCACATCCGGATCGCCTCCGCCGGGCGGTCCGCCGCGAGCGCGGCCGGGTCGGGCCAGCGGTCCAGCCACGCCGCCCAGGCGGGCAGCACCCGCACGACGGGCGTCTGCTGCAGCATGACCTCGCTGACCAGGATCGCCCACGGGGTGACGTCGGGCTTCCGCCACGGCAGGTCGCGGGCGTTCTCCTCGTACCACCGGCTGACCAGGGTGGCGAAAGTGGGCTCAGACATCGCGCCGCCGATGATGTCACGCGGCGCGCCCCCGACGCGGCTCGGGCGGCGGGCTCGCGGCTCGGCCGTACCGTCCCGCTGGCTGGGCGCCCTGGGCGGGGCGCTGCGGCGGCGCCCGGCGGATCGGGCAGAATGCCCGGATGAACGAGCTCGCGATCACCGTCATCGGCCGGGACAGGCCGGGCATCGTGGCCGACGTCGCCGAGGTGCTCGCCCGGCTCGGTGCGAACCTCACCGACAGCACGATGACCCGGCTGCGGGGGCACTTCGCGATGACCCTGGTCTGCGTGGGCCCGGCCGCCGCCGACGTCGAGGCCGCGCTCGCGCCGCTCTCCGCCGACGGCCAGCTGCTGGCGACCGTACGCGAGGTCACCCCCGACGGCGAGACGGCTCCGGCCGGCGAGCCGTACGTGATGGCGGTGCACGGCGCGGACCGGATGGGCATCGTCGCGGCGATGACCCGTGTGCTCGCCGACGCCGGCGGCAACGTCACCGACCTGAGCACCCGGTTGACCGGGTCGCTCTACGTGGTGGTCGCCGAGGTGGAGCTGCCGCCCGGCACGGCCGACGAGGTGGCCGGCCGGCTCGCGTCGACCGCCGCCGACCTGGGTGTCGGGGTGACCCTCCGCCCGGCCGATCCGGATCTGCTGTGACCGGCGACGAGCGCGCCCCGGAGAGCGAGGCGTACGCCGGCCTCGGCGACTGGACCCCGGAGTCCCTGGACGCGCCGGGGGAGGTGCGGCCGGTGGTGTCCGCTCCCGACCAGGTGCTCAGCCGGCATGGCGGCGAGGTCGACCCGACGGCCGAGGAGACCGTACGCCTGGCGGCCGACCTGGTCGCCACCATGCGGGTGTCGCCGGGCTGCGTCGGGCTGGCCGCCCCACAGATCGGCGTGGGCGCGCAGGTCTTCGCGGTCGACGTGACCGGCCATCCGAAGGCGGTCACCGTGCACGGCACCTTCGTGCTGTGCAACGCCCGGGTCGTCGAGGCGAGCCGGTGGAAGGTGGCCCGGGAGGGGTGCATGTCGGTGCCCGACCTCACCGGCGACGTCAAGCGGGCCAGCCGGCTGGTGGTGGAGGGCGTGCTGCCCGGCAGCGGCAAGTCCGTACGGCTGGTGACCGACGGGTTCGAGGCGCGGGCCCTGCAGCACGAGATCGACCACTGCGCGGGGCTGCTCTTCCTGGACCGGGTTGCCGGCGCCCACGCCATCTACCAGCGCAAGGTGTATCTCTGACCCGCGACCCTGTGTCGCCGGCAGGACACCGTCGGCAGGCATGATCGTCGCATGTGGAGGGTGGGAACGGTGAGCTGCGGACACCTCGGCGCGTCGCGCCGGGCTGCCGAGCCCCGCGCCGCTACGGTGGGGGCATCATGCGTCTGACGGTCGGCCCCCTGCCACCCGCCGTTTACTGGCGGCGTCGCGCCGTCGTGCTCGGAGCGGGGCTTCTCTTCCTGATTGTCCTGCTCTATTCGTGCACCGGTTCGGACCGGAAGGCCGACAACAGCGGCGACGCGCAGCCCGCGTCGGGCGCGACGTCGCCCGGTGCGACACCGGGACCCACCGGCCCGGTGCTCAGCCCGCAGACCGGCGGGCCCTCGCCGGGCGCGTCGGGCGACCCGGGTGCCGCCGACCCGTCGGGCGGCCCGACCACCACCGACTCCCCGCCGGCGGCGCCGGTCGTGCCGGCCGCCGGCGACGGCGCCTGCACGGACGCCGAGATCACCGTGACGCCGGTGGCCCTGCCCGCGTCGGTGGTCCGCGGGGCCGTGGTGGATCTCCAGCTGAAGGTGAAGAACCGGTCCGAGCGGACGTGCAGCCGCGATGTCGGCGCCGACGAGCAGGAGCTGTTCATCAAGTCGGGGGCCGAGAAGATCTGGTCGTCCGACACCTGCGGCACCGGCAAGGGCTCCGACGTGCAGTCCTTCACGCCGGGCTTCGAGCGCTCCTACCAGGTCGGCTGGAACGGCCGCGACAGCAGCAAGTGCGCCAACGGGGTGGCGGCGGGCCCGAACCCGCCGGCCGGGACGTACCAGGTCTTCGCCCGGGTGGGCACCAAGCTCAGCGAGCCGGTGAAGCTCACCGTCACCGGCTGAGCGGCCCGGATCAGACGTAGCGTTCCAGGATGGACGCCTCGGCGAGCCGGGACAGCCCCTCCCGGACGCCGCGGGCGCGGGCGTCGCCGACCCCCTCCACGGCCTGGAGATCCTCCACCGTGGCGCCGAGTAGGCGCTGGAGGCTGCCGAAGTGCACGACGAGGCGGTCGACCACGGCCACTGGCAGCCGGGGCACCTTGGCGAGCAGCCGGAAGCCGCGCGGGCTGACCGCCGCGTCCAGCGCGTCGGAGGCGGCCGGGTAGCCGATCGCCTTGGCGACGGAGACCAGGTCGATCAGCTCGGTCGCGCCGAGCAGGTCCAGCTCGACCAGCGCCTCGTCGAGTGTGCGGGACTTTCGGCCGGCCGGGAGGTAGTCCCGGATGACCAGGGTGCGGTCGGCGTCTACGCCGGCCATCAGCTCGTCGAGCTGGAGGGCCAGCAGGCGGCCGTCGGTGCCCAGCTCCACCACGTAGCCCGCGATCTCGTCGGCGATCCGGCGGACCATCTCCAGCCGCTGCACCACCGCGACCGCGTCCCGTACGGTGACCAGGTCCTCGATCTCCAGCGCGGAGAGCGTGCCGGAGACCTCGTCCAGCCGGAGCTTGTAGCGCTCCAGCGTGGCGAGCGCCTGGTTGGCGCGGGACAGGATCGCCGCCGAGTCGTCCAGCACGTGCCGCTGGCCGTTCACGTAGAGGCTGATGATCCGCATGGACTGGCTCACCGAGATCACCGGGTAGCCGGTCTGCCGGGCGACCCGCTCGGCGGTGCGGTGCCGGGTGCCGGACTCCTCGGTGGGGATGCTCGGGTCGGGCATCAGATGCACGGCCGCCCGGACGATGCGGGTGCCGTCGCTGGACAGCACGACTGCCCCGTCCATCTTGCACAGCTCGCGGACGCGGGTGGCGGAGAACTCGACGTCGAGCGGGAACCCGCCGGTGCAGAGCCCCTCGACGACCTTGTCGTAGCCGAGGACGATCAGCGCGCCCGTGCGGCCGCGCAGGATCCGCTCGAGACCGTCGCGCAGCGCGGTGCCCGGGGCCATCAGTGCCAGGTTGGCCCGCAGCGGGTCGCCGGCACCCCCGGCGCCGCCGGTCACGCTCACGCTGATCGGGCGGGCGGGCGAGCCCACGGCGCCGGTGCGGGCGTGGGGCGTCGCGCCGGCAGGCTTGGTGGTATCGCGGTCGATCGGCACGGGCACAGTCTACGGACTGCCCTGCGGTGGGTGCTGTCGTGGTTACTGTGATGTGTCGCGATGCCCCACGTCGCCCGGACCGGGAGCCGGCGGCCCGGCTGTCCGGTATCGCCCCGGCGGTCCCGTCGCCCGGCCATCGCCGCTCACTCCGCCGACGCGCGGGCGACGGCCTGGAGCGCCGAGCGCACGTCGGTGACCTCGATCACGCGCATTCCCCCGGGGGTCACGCCGGTGCTCTCGGGCCCGCACCCGGTGGGCACCAGCGCGAGCCGGAACCCGAGCCGCGCCGCCTCGGCCAGCCTGCGCGGTACCGCGCCGACCCGGCGCACCTCGCCGGTGAGCCCGACCTCGCCGATCGCCACCAGGTGGGGCGCGATGGCGAGGTTGAGCCCGCCCGAGGCGACGGCCAGGGCGACGGCCAGGTCGGCCGCCGGCTCCACCACCCGGATGCCGCCGACGGTGGCCGCGAAGACCTCCCGGTCGTGCAGGGTCAGCCGCTCGGTGCGGCGCTGGAGCACGGCCAGCACCATCGCGAGCCGGGCCGAGTCGAGCCCGGAGACGGTGCGCCGGGGCGACCCGGCCACCGTCGCGCCGATCAGGGCCTGCACCTCGGTGACCAGCGCCCGGCGACCCTCCATCGCCACCGTGACGCAGGTGCCGGGGACCGGCTCCGCGTAGCGGGTCAGGAACAGCCCGGACGGGTCGGCCAGGCTGCTGATGCCGCCCTCGTGCATCTCGAAGCAGCCCACCTCGTCGGCGGCGCCGAAGCGGTTCTTCACGCCGCGCACCATGCGCAGAGAGGAGTGCTTGTCGCCCTCGAAGTGCAGCACTACGTCGACCAGGTGCTCCAGCACCCGGGGGCCGGCGACCTGGCCGTCCTTGGTGACGTGGCCGACCAGCACGGTGGCGATGCCGCGCTCCTTGGCGACCGCGACCAGCGCGGCGGTGACCGCCCGCACCTGGGTCACCCCGCCCGACACGCCCTCGGCGCCGGTGGTGGAGATGGTCTGCACCGAGTCGAGCACCAGCAGGCCCGGCTTGACCGCGTCGAGGTGGCCGAGCACCGCGGCGAGGTCGCTCTCGGCGGCGAGGTAGAGCTGGTCGTGCAGGGTGCCCATCCGCTCGGCGCGCAGCCGGACCTGGCTGACCGACTCCTCGCCGCTGACCACCAGCGACGGGCTGCCGGCCCCGGCGGCCCACTGCTGGGCCACGTCGAGCAGCAGGGTGGACTTGCCGACGCCCGGCTCGCCGGCGAGCAGCACCACCGCGCCGGGGACCAGGCCGCCGCCGAGCACCCGGTCGAGCTCACTGACCCCGGTGGGCCGGGCCCGCGCCGGGGCGGCGCTGATGGTGGCGATCGGCCGGGCCGGCTCGGCCGGCATCCGCGAGCTGACCACCTTGCCGGAGACGGTCGGGCCGGTGACGGTGCACTCGACCACCGAGCCCCACTCGCCGCACTCGGGGCAGCGCCCGACCCACTTGGGCGGCTGGTGCCCGCAGGCGTCGCACTCGTAGGCCGGTCGGGGCTCGCGGCCGGACGCCCGGCCGCGCCCGCCGGCGGCGCGCGGGGACGTCGATCGGGAGGTGGTCACATGGGGACGTTAGCCCCCGGGTACGACGAAGACACCGCCGGCGTGGCGGTCACCACGCCGACGGTGTCGTCGGAAACAGCGGGCGGAGGGTCAGTGGCCGCCGCCCTCGTTCTCGTCGTAGCCGCCCAGGCGCTCGACGATCTGCGACGGGGCCGCGGCCGGGGTGAGCGGCACGGCGACCGGCGCCGGGCCGGTGACCGTGTCGCCGTTGCCGAAGTCGAAGGTCAGGATGACGTTCTGCCCGGAGCGCAGCGACTCGTTCAGGCCGATGAGCTGGAGGACGCGGTCGGCCTCGGTGTTGAGCTGCACGTAGCTCAGCGGCGGGATCTCGATCCGGGCCGGCTCGCCGGCGGGTGCGGCGGGGCTCTCCGGGGCCGACGGGGTCTCCGGGGCGCCGGGGCTGACCGACTCCGACGGGCTCTCCGAGGCACCCGGGCTGGCCGACTCCGACGTCGACGGGGTGGGCGACGGGGACTCGGACGGCGACGCCGACGGGCTGGCCGCGGCCCCCTTGCCGGTGATCACGACCTCGCGGGCGCTGTCGGTGGTCACGGTCACGGTGACCGGTTCCCGCGAGTCGTTGTAGATCACGGCGTTGAGGACGGCGTTGGCGCCCGCCTTGTAGCCCTCGACGCCCGGGAACTCGACCAGCAGGCCACGGACCGCGTAGGAACCTTCGCCGGCCGGCAGGGTGACATTCAGGTTGACGCCCTGGACCGACGGCTCCTTGTTGGCGGTCTCGGCGACCTGGCCGGCGCCGCAGCCGGACAGCAGCAGCCCGGTCGCCGCCGCCATCCCGGACAGCAGCAGGGCCGCCCGCCGGGAACCCCTGATCGAGCGCGTCACGTCGGTCCTCCTCGTCACGATCCCACCCGGTGCTCACGCCGGGCACGGTGGCCATGCCCGCGCAGACCGCGCTCCAGGGTAGTTGGGCCTGATCCGCCCCCGCACGCCGACCCGGGGATGCCACTCCCCGGGGCGGACCTCAGACCAGCCGACCGCTCGTGACCAGCAGGACGACGTCGATGAGGGCGATCAGCATGACGGCCCGGAACGCGGCCACGGGCCGACCTCCGGCCCGGGCGGCGCCGCGCCCGCCGTACCAGCTCAGGGGCGGCACCACGACGGCGGCCGCGACCGCGGCCACGCCGACGCCCGACGGCCGCCCCGGTGGCCCGAGGACCAGGGTGGCGGTCGCCGCGAGCAGCAGGCCGGCGGCGGCGGCGCGGCTGCCGGCCGGGCCGAGCCGGTGCGGCAGCCCGCGGACCCCTGTCCGGGCGTCGTCGGCCAGGTCGGGCAGGACGTTGGCGAAGTGCGCCCCGGCGCCCAGGCAGGCCGCGGCGGCGACCAGCCAGACCGGCGGGGCCGGCGCTCCGGGCAGCGCCAGGACGACGAAGGCGGGCAGCGACCCGAACGACACCGCGTAGGGCAGCACCGACACCGGGGTCGACTTCAGCGGCCAGTCGTAGAGCAGCGCGGAGACCAGCCCGACGGTGGCGCAGAGCGCGGCGGCCGGGCCCGTGGCCAGCGCCAGCGCCGGGGTGGCGAGCGCGGCCGCCGCCGCGGCCACGGCCGTGGTGCGCCGGCCCACCGCGCCGGTGGCGACCGGTTTGTCGGTACGCCCCACCGTGGCGTCCCGGTCCGCGTCGAGCGCGTCGTTGGCCCAGCCGACGGCGAGCTGGCTGGCCGCCACGGTCAGCGCCACGGCCAGGACGCCGGCCGGCCGGTGCCCGGCGCCCCAGGCGAGCAGCCCGGCCACGGTGGTGACCGCGGCGGCCGGCTCCGGGTGGCTCGCCCTGACCAGCCCTAGCACCGTTGACGACATGAGGAAAGTCTGGTCGTTACCGGGCAGTCGTGCCACGCTCGGTCCATGCGAGACGCGGGCCGCAACCTGCCGCGCAACGATCCGCGCCAGTACGACGACCTGGCCGGCGAGTGGTGGCGCCCGGACGGCGCGTTCGCGATGCTGCACTGGTTGGCCGAGGCGCGTGCCGCGCTCGTGCCGCCGGCGTCCCGCCCCGGCGCCCTCCTGGTCGACCTCGGCTGCGGCGCCGGGCTGCTCGCCCCGCACCTGGCCGGCAAGGGCTACCGGCACGTCGGCGTCGACCTCACCCGGTCGGCCCTGGCGCAGGCCGCCGCGCACGGGGTGACCGCCGTCAACGGCGACGTCACCGCCGTCCCGCTGGCCGACGGCTGCGCCGACGTGGTGGCCGCGGGCGAGATCCTGGAGCACGTGCCGGACTGGCGGCGCGCGGTGGCCGAGGCGTGCCGGCTGCTCCGCCCTGGTGGCCTGCTCGTGCTGGACACGCTGAACGACACGGCGCTGAGCCGGCTGCTGGCCGTCCGGATCGCCGAGCGGCTGCCGACCGTGCCGAGGGGCATCCACGACCCACGGTTGTTCGTGGACGCCCGGGCGCTCGCCGCCGAGTGCGCCCGGCACGGCGTCCGGCTACGGCTGCGGGGGATCCGGCCGGGCGTGCCCGGGCTGCTCGGCTGGCTGGCCCGCCGGGTCCTGGCCGCCGGTCGTGCCCACCGCGCCGACGCCGACCGTCCGGGCGCGACCGTCGCCGACCGGCCTGCCGCGCCCGCCGCCGTCCACTCGGGCGGGACTGTGGCCGGTCGTCCACGGCCGACGGGCGCGGCGCCCCGGATCGTGCCGACCTGGTCGACCGCCGTGCTCTACCAGGGGCGGGGCACGCGGAGCGGATAGCGGAACGGGTCCCTGGGTAGGACAGGGCCGAGGAGGGGGCTGTATGACGCTGCACGCGCTGGAGGTGGCTCGCCGCCTGGCACCGAGGCTGGCCGCCCGGGCGGCCGAGCACGACCGCGACGGCTCGTTCCCCGTCGAGGACTTCCGGGATCTGCGCGAGGCCGGGCTCTTCGGCCTGATGGTCCCCACCGAGCTGGGCGGGGCGGGCGCCACCTTCGCGGAGTACGCGGCGGTCGCCACCGAGCTGGCCCGGGGCAACGGGGCGACGGCCCTGGTGTTCAACATGCACGCCTCGGTCACCGGCGCCCTCGGCGCGGTGACCGAGGAACTGGCCGAGGCGCTCGGCGTGCCGGACGGGGCGCTGGCCGCCCGGGACCGGCTCCTCACCGCCGCCGCCCAGGGCTCCTGGTACGCGGTGGCGATGAGCGAGCGCGGCGCCGGCGCGCGGCTGTCCCAGCTCAGCACCGTCTACGAGCCGGTCGACGGCGGATACCACCTCAAGGGCAGCAAGACGTTCTGCTCGGGGGCGGGGCACGCTGACGGCTACCTGGTGGCCGCCCGCAGCGCCGCCGACCAGTCGGTGGTCTCCCAGTTCCTGGTGCCGGCCGGGGACGGGCTGACCGTCGAGCCCACGTGGGACTCGCTCGGCATGCGGGCGACCTCCTCGCACGACCTGCACCTGGACGTGACCGTGCCGGCCGACCGGCTGCTCGGCGGCGTGGAGGGCCTGGCCCTGGTGGTCGCACAGCTCATGCCGCACTGGCTGGTGGCCAGCTACGCCGCCGTCTACGTCGGGGTGGCCCGGGCGGCGGTCGACGCGGCGGCCGAGCACCTGAACGCCCGCAACCTCGCCGGCCTGCCGGCCGTCCGGTCCCGCCTCGGCCGGGCCGACGCCGCCGTGGCGGCCGCCCACCTGGTGGTCGCGGAGGCCGCCCGGCGGGTGGACGAGGCGCCGGGGGACGCGGAGACCAACCGCTGGGTGTGGCGGGCCAAGCTGCTCGCCGGCACGACCGCCGCCGACGTGGCGGCGTCCGTGCTGGAGGCGGCCGGCACCTCCGCCACCCGGCGGGGGCATCCGCTGGAGCGGCTCTACCGGGATGCCCGCTGCGGCTCGCTGCACCCGGCCACCTCGGACGTCTGCGCCGACTGGCTGGGCATCGCCGCGTTGGGCGGCGACCCGGACCGCGACGGATCGGTCCCTCGTTGGTGAGCGTGGGAGGTCCGTCGGGGCGGCGGACGGAGCGGCCCCCGGCACGGGGGACGGCGGTGGGGCGGGCCGCGCGGCGCGCAGGGCCGGACGAGAGGTGGGTATCGTGGCCGTACCGGTGATCGCGGGGCTGGGGACGGCACACCCGCCGTCGGCGGCGCAGGACGAGTTGTGGGACGGCTTCTTCTCGAAGCACTTCTCCGGCAGCACGCGCGCGCTGGCGCAGCGGATCTTCGCCCACTCGGGGGTCACCCGCCGCCAGGCCGCGGTCAACCCGCTGCTGGAGGACGTCTCCGACTGGCCGACGGAGCGGCGGATGCGCCGCTACCAGGTCGAGGCGCTGCCGTTGGGCAAGGAGGCGGTGGGCCGGGCGCTGACGGCCGCCGGCCTGGCCGCGGGGGACGTCGGGCTCTTCGTGGTCTGCTCGTGCACCGGGTACGCCACCCCGGGGCTCGACATCCTGCTCGCCCGGGACCTGGGCATGGCCCCGGACACGCAGCGCATGTTCGTCGGCCACATGGGCTGCTACGCGGCCCTGCCCGGGTTGGGCGCGGCGAGCGACTTCGTGACCGCCCGCGGCCGGCCGGCGCTGCTGCTCTGCGCGGAGCTGACCAGCCTGCACATCCAGCCGTCCAGCGCCCGGGTGGACACCCAGCAGATCGTCTCCCACGCGCTCTTCTCGGACGCCGCGGTCGCCACCGTGGTCGTCCCCGGCGGCCGGGGGTACGCGCTGCGCGAGGTCACCTCCGTCACGGACACCTCCACCGCCGACCACATGACCTGGGACGTCACCGACACCGGCTTCCGGATGGGGCTGTCGCCGAAGGTGCCGCAGGTGCTCTCCCGGCACGTCCGGGGCCTGGTCGACGACCTGCTGGCCCGGCACGGCGCGACGCTGTCCGGGGTGGACGGCTGGGCCGTGCACCCGGGCGGCCCGCGCATCCTCAACGTCGTCGAGCGGGAGCTGGCCCTGCCGCCGGAGGGGCTGGCGGCGTCCCGGGCGACGCTGGCCGAGCACGGCAACTGCTCGTCGCCGACGGTGCTGCTGATCCTCGACCGGCTGCGCCGGGCCGCGTCGCCGCCGCGGCGGGTGGTGATGCTGGCGTTCGGGCCGGGCCTGACCCTCTACGCCGCGCTTCTCGAACGGCAGGACTGACAGCGACGCCGCGGGCGCGCCGAGGTTACCCTCTGGTAATGGACGCGGAGGCGGCAGACCGGCCGTGGACAGAGGCGGACGGCCCGCGCGCCGGGGCGGTCCGGGAATCCGCGGCGGCCGGCGACCGGCTGCGCGCGGCGGTGCTGGCCGGGTCGGCCCTGGCGGCCCTGGTCGCCGGGGGCTGGTGGTGGCAGACCGGCGCGCCGGCCACCGGCCCGGCGGCCGGCGCGCCGACCCCGTCCGCGCAGAGCCGGTCCGGGTACGTGCCCGGCGGCGGTGACGCCGTCGTCTCCTCCAGGGTGACCCTCGACGGTCACGAGGTCGTCTCCGTCTGGGCCCTGCCCGGCGACCGCGACGGCGGAGCCACCTTCCAGGTCGACCCGCGCACCGGTGCCGCGTTCAGGGTCGACCCGCTCACGGGTGCCGCGTTCCGGGTCGACTCCGGGGGGCGGGCCGGCGTCCGGGTCGATCCCGAGGCGCGTCGGCTCGGCCGTCTTCCGAACACGATCTGGCGGGAGCGGGCGACGCTCGGCCGGGAGAACGGCCGGATGGTCAAACAGGCCGCCGGTGAGCCCGCCGCCCGCTTTCTGCTCGAGTACCGCTGCACGGGGCCGGGTGAGCTGCTGGTCGTGCTCGAGCGGATCAGGGCCGCCGTCCCCCTCCCGACGGTCGGGTGCGACGGGTCGGTGGTGTCGATCGAGCTGACCGCCGTGGGTGGGCCGTTCCGGGTCTCGCTGTCGACCGCCGACGCCGAGCCGCTCCGGGTGGACGCGCAGCTGGTCGGCCTGCCCTGACGCGCCGGTGCCCCGCGCGGGGCACCGGGTCGCCGGGGAGGCGCCGGGCGCCGGGTCAGGCGGCGAGGCCGGCCAGGTCGGCGCGGTAGTCCTCGGCGGAGCGCACCTCGGGCACCACCGTGACCAGCATCCCGGCCCGGTCGACCAGCAGCGCGGCGGCGACGCCGGGGCGGGGCGGCAGGTGCAGGAACGCGCGCAGCCCGCCCGCCGGGTCTGCCAGCGGTCGTACGGTCGCCCCGGCGGGCGGCGGCGAGACGCGTACGGGCCGGTCCTCGGCGACGGTGACGACCGTGACCCCGGCGGGCGCCAGGGCGGCGGCGGTGGCCACGTCGTCCGGGCAGGTGCACGCGTCGACCAGGATGATCATCGCGGGCAGCAGCCCGCGCAGCGGCACCGGTGACTGCCCCGCGTCGACCAGGTCCAGCGCCGGCAGCGGCCGTCCGGCCATCCCGGTCGGAGGGGCGTACGGCGCGGGGGTGGGCCCCGGGGCGGTCCGGCCGGAGCGGGGCCAGGTGACCGTCATCAGGCCGGCGACCGTGGCCAGCACCGTCACCAGCAGGACCAGCAGGGGCAGGGCGAGCGGGGACCGGGCGACCCGGCGGGGGCCGCCCTGACCGGCCCGCGCGCGCAGTTCGCGGCGGACCTGTTCGGCCTCGGCCGCCAGGGCGGAGGCGTCGTCCGGCACGACCACCCGGCCCCACTCCGGCGGCAGGTCGGGCAGTTCGGGGCCGTCTGCGTCGGGCTTGCCCATCGGACCCCCAAGACGTCTCGGTGAGCGGACAGCGGCTCGACCTCCAGCGTCCCGCACGGGTCCTCGTACCGCTACACCTGGGCGCGTACGCGGGCGGCGGGATACCATGGGAGGAGCGCATAGCCCTTGATCTCGACGTTCGCGTCACTCGTACCGGCCCGTCATCCACAGGTTACGGAGCGTGTTCGAATCATCGGTTTGATGGTCTGTCAAGCCGAAGAAATACCTCTCACAGGGCCCCTGAGCTGCGCCAACGGTCAGGACAGCGGTGAGACATCGGTGCCTGAGCGTGTTACCCTAGACACAGCGAAAGGGGTTTCGAACCTATGGTTTTCAGTGTCGGCGAGACCGTTGTTTACCCCCACCACGGGGCCGCACTCATCGAGGCAATCGAGACTCGGGTCATCAAGGGCGAGCCTAAGCAATACCTCGTCCTGAGGGTCGCGCAGGGTGACCTGACGGTCCGGGTGCCCGCCGAGAACGCCGAGATCGTGGGTGTGCGCGAGGTGGTCGGCGAAGAGGGCCTCGGCAAGGTCTTCGACGTGCTCCGTGCACCGCACACCGAGGAGCCGACCAACTGGTCGCGGCGTTACAAGGCGAATCTGGAGAAGCTGGCTTCGGGCAACCCGCTGAAGGTCGCCGAGGTCGTCCGCGACCTGTGGCGCCGGGAGCGGGAGCGGGGCCTTTCCGCGGGCGAGAAGCGCATGCTCGCCAAGGCCCGCGACATTCTCGTCGGCGAGGTCGCGCTGGCCGAGAAGAGCACCAAGGACGAGGCGGAGACGCTGCTCGACAAGGTGCTCACCGAGGCCTAGTCCCCACAGCATCGTCGTACCCGATTCGTAGCGAAGAAACCACCGAGGACCGCGACGTGACCGCGCAGCTCAATCCGTGCGGTGACGTCGCGGTCCTCGTGCCTGCGGCCGGTGCCGGCGTACGCCTCGGGCCCGGCCGGCCCAAGGCCCTGCGCCTGCTGGCGGGGGAACCGCTGCTGGTGCACGCCGTCCGCCGGCTCGCCGCCGCGCCCTCGGTGCACACCATCGTCGTGGCCGCTCCGGCCGCCGAGGTGACGGCCGTCCGCGACCTGCTCGGCCCGGTCGCCCCGGTGACCGTGGTGCCCGGCGGCGCCGAGCGGCAGGCCTCCGTGGCTGCCGCCCTCGCCGCCGTGCCGGCCGGCCCGGAGATCGTCCTCGTGCACGACGCGGCCCGGGCGCTGACCCCGCCCGACCTGGTGGAGTCCGTCGCGGCGGCCGTCCGCGCCGGGCACGACGCGGTGATCCCGGTGCTCCCCGTGGTCGACACGATCAAGGAGGTCGGCGCCGGCGAGGTCGTCCTCGGCACCGTCGACCGTTCCGCCCTGCGGGCGGTGCAGACCCCGCAGGGCTTCCGCCGGGCGGTGCTGGCCGCCGCGCACGCCGCCGCCGGCGACCCGCTCACCGACGACGCCGGCCTGGTCGAGAAGCAGGGCGTCCCGGTGCTCTGCGTCCCCGGCTCGGAGTACGCGCTGAAGGTCACCCGCCCGTTCGACCTGGCGCTGGCCGAGCACCTGCTGGCCGCCGGCGGCTGACGCGTACCCTCGTCGCATGATCGTTCCCCGGGTGGCCATCGGCACCGACGTGCACGCCTTCGAGGCGGGCCGGCCGTGCTGGGTGGCCGGTCTGCTCTGGCCCGACCAGGACGGCCTGGCCGGGCACTCGGACGCGGACGTGGCCGCGCACGCCGCCTGCAACGCGCTGCTCTCCGCGGCCGGCCTCGGAGACCTGGGCGCCAACTTCGGGGTGGGGCAGCCCGAGTGGGCCGGCGCGTCGGGCGTCGCGCTGCTGGCCGAGAGCGCCCGCCGGGTGCGGGCCGCCGGCTTCGCGATCGGCAACGTGTCGGTGCAGGTGATCGGCAACCGGCCCAAGATCGGTCCGCGCCGCGAGGAGGCCCAGCGGGTGCTCTCCGAGGCGGTCGGCGCGCCGGTCACCGTCTCCGCGGCCACCACCGACGGCCTCGGCTTCCCCGGGCGTGGCGAGGGCCTCACCGGCATCGCGGTGGCCCTGGTGTACGACGCCCCGGCCGCCTAGGCTCGCCGCGATGTCCAGCGACGCCACCTCCGACCGGTCCGCCGCCGACGGCTACCTCCAGCGTGCCCAGCTCCTCGCCGAGTTGGGCCGTTACGACGAGGCCGCCGCCGAGGTCTCCTACGCGGTCGCCCTGGACCCGGGGAACGCCGAGGCCCTGACCATGCTGTCCCGGGTCCACCTCGCGGCCGACCGGCCGGTGGAGGCGCGCACCGCCGCCGACGCCGCGGTCGCCGCCGCGCCGGACAGCGTCCCGGCGCTGGTCGCCCGTGCCCTCGCGCTGGCCGACCTTGAGGAGTACGCCGAGTCGGCCCGTACCGCCGACCGGATCCTGGCGCTGGGTCCCGACGACGCGTACGCCCAGAGCAGCGCCGCGGCGATCCTGGCCGGCTCGCGCAACGGGCAGCCGGCGCTGAACGCGGCCTGGCGCGGGGTGGAACTGGCCCCCGAGAACCCGCAGGCACATCTGGTGCTCGGGCTGGTGGCGGCCAACATGCAGCTGTTCGACCTGGCCGAGCGGGCCTACCGCGAGGCGCTGCGGCTGGACCCGCAGCTCGCGGAGGCACGGCACGACATCGGGGTGCTCCGGCTGGAGCAGCGGCGCTGGAGCGAGGCGCTGGAACACCTCGCCGAGGCCGCCGCGATGAGCCCCGGCCGGGTCGACTCCGGCCGCACCATCTCGACCGGCCTGCGCCAGCTCGTGGTCTACGGCGCGGGCTGGACCATGGTCACCGCCGTGCTGATCGCGTGCATGGCGCCGGGCAGCGCCGGGCTGTCCCGGTTCGCGGCGGCGTTCGCGGCGCTCGGCGGGGCTCTCGTGGTCTGGCGCTTCGCCGCCAGGCTGCCCGGCCTGACCCGGACCATCCTGCCCGGCCTGCTGCGCTCCGATCGCACACTGGCCCTGGCCGTCTACGCGGCGGCCGCCGCGCCCGCGCTGATCCTGCTCTACGCCCTGGTCGGCACCCCGTGGCCGCTGGTCCTCGCCATCGTCGTCGCCGCCGTCGCTGAGATGACCGTCCTGTCTCGCAGCCAGGTCTGAGGTCGTCCGGTGGGGTCCGGGGCGGGGTTTGGCCGGAGCCCGGCCCGCTCCGGGCGGTCAGGCTTGATCCCTCCGCGGGCCGGGCTCCGGCCAAACCCGTCGAAGTCACCGGCCGCCCGTCGCTTGCGGACCGGGCAGCGGCGGGCGGGCCCCGGCGAACCCCCACGTGCCGAGGGGGGCTATGGACGGCGCGCCCAGGTCCAGGCGTAGCCGTCGTCCTCGCAGGACCCGGCGGCGTCGCACAGGTCGAGCGGGCGGAAGGTGTCGACCATGACGGCCAGTTCGTCGAAGAAGTCGGCGCCGATCGAACGCTCGGCGGCGCCCGGCTGGGGGCCGTGGGTGAAGCCGGACGGGTGCAGCGAGATCGAGCCCTGCTCGATGCCGGAGCCGCGCCGGGCCTCGTAGTTGCCGCCGGTGTAGAAGAGCATCTCGTCGGAGTCGACGTTGTGGTGGTTGTACGGCACCGGGATGGCGTCCGGGTGGTAGTCCACCTTGCGCGGCACGAACGAGCAGATCACGAAGTTCGGGCCCTGGAACGTCTGGTGCACGGGCGGCGGCTGGTGGATCCGGCCGGTGATCGGCTCGAAGTCGTGGATGGAGAAGGCCCACGGGTACATGTGGCCGTCCCAGCCGACCACGTCGAACGGGTGGTGGGCGTAGACGTAGCGGGTCCAACCGCGGCGGTGCCGGACCAGCACCTCCACGTCGGTCTCGTCCACCAGCAGCGGCGCGTCCGGCCCGCGCACGTCCCGCTCGCAGTACGGCGAGTGCTCCAGGAACTGGCCCCGGACGGAGAGGTAGCGCTTGGGCGGGCCGATGTGACCGGCCGCCTCGACGGCGAGCAGCCGGACCGGCTCGTCGCCGGTGGGCACCAGCCGGTGGATGGTCGAGGTGGGGATGACCACGTAGTCGCCGGCCACCGCGTCGAGCACGCCGAACGTCGACTCGACCCGCAGGGTGCCCGACTCGACGTACAGGCAGTGGTCGCCGGTCGCGTCCCGGAACAGCGGCGACGGCCGGTCCGCCAGCACGTACGCGATCCGCACGTCGTCGTTGGCGAGCAGGTACTGCCGGCCGAGCACCGGGTCCGCGCCCGCCCCGTCGAGCTTGTGGGTGCGCAGGTGGCGGGGCTTGAGCGGCAGGTTGGGCACCCGGGTGAACGCCGGCGGGGCGAACTCCTCGGCCGCCACGATCGCGGTCGGCGCGTGCCGGTGGTAGAGCAGGGACGAGTCGGAGGAGAAGCCCTCCTGGCCCATCAGCTCCTCGGCGTAGAGGCTGCCGTCGGGCTGACGGAACTGGGTGTGGCGCTTGCGTGGCACCTCGCCGACGCTGCGGTAGTACGGCATCTCGCCTCCCGGTTCGTCCCGTTCACCGATCCAACGGCGTCCGATAATCGGACACTGTTGTCCGTTCCTCGTAGCGTCCCGTACATTCTTGTCTCGTGTCAACGCAGGTGCCCGCGCTTCTCGACGGCCTCGTCGACGACGCCGCCGTCTTCCCGCCCGGCAGCGCGCCGCTGCCCGACGCCGTCGCCGCGCACCGGCGGCACCGCGCCTCCTGGTACGCCGACCTGGTCGGCCCGCTCCTGGTCCCCGCCTCGCGGCTGCCCGAGCTGGCCGCGCTGCTCGACGCGGGAGAGGAGATCGAGGTCGGCGTCATCGGCGACGTGCCGGTCGCCCGGCTCGACGAGGCGCGGGTGGGAGTCGACCCGCGCATCCGCGTCCGGCAGGTCGAGGCGGCGGTCGCGAAGCGCGGCGAGGACCCGCTGCCGGGCCTGACCGAGCTGGTCGGGCTGGCCCGGCGGGCGAACCGGGCCGACGAGCCCGCCAGCGGGCTCGCCGTCTACGCCGAGGTGCCGTTGACGTTCGGGCTGATGGGGGCGCTGGACGCGCTCGCCGCGGCCCGCGCCGACGGGCTGCCGGTCGCGGCGAAGTTCCGCACCGGCGGGCTGGCCGCCGAACTCTTCCCGACCCCGGCCGAGCTGGCCGCGGTGATCTGCGCCTGCCGGGACCGGGGCCTGCCGTTCAAGCTGACCGCCGGGCTGCACGAGGCGGTCCGGCACCTCGACCCGGAGACCGGCTTCACCCACCACGGCTTCGTCAACGTGCTGGCCGCGACGCTGGCCGCCGCCGAGGGCGCCGGGGTGGAGCGGGTCACCGAGCTGCTCACCGCGACCGACCCGCGCCCGCTGGTGCAGCGCGTCGAGGGCGCGCCGGCCGCCGCGCGCCCGCTGTGGGTCGGCTTCGGCTCGTGCAGCATCCTGGAACCACTGACCGATCTGATCCGGCTGGGGCTGGTGAACGGGGGCTTCGACGCATGAGCGAGCGTCAGCGAGCGAATCATCATTGCAGGCCGGTGACGCCTCAGGGCGGCCCGGAGCGCAGCGGAGGGCCGGCATGAGCTGGGTGACGGGTGCCGACGGATCGCCGTACGGGGTGGCCAACCTGCCGTACGGGGTGTTCCGCCAGGGGGAGCGCGAGCCACGCGTCGGCGTACGGATCGCCGACTTCGTGCTCGACCTGGCCGGCGCGGAGGAGGCCGGCCTGGTGCTGGCGGCCGGCACGCTGGGCCGGCCCACCCTCAACGACTTCATGGCCCTCGGTCGCCCACAGTGGACGTCCGTCCGGCAGCGGGTGACCGAGTTGCTCACCGACGCCGCCCACCGGCCAGCGGTGGAGCCGCTGCTGGTGCCGCTGGACGAGGTGCGGATGGTGCTGCCGTTCGACGTGGCCGACTACGTCGACTTCTACTCCTCGGAGCACCACGCGGGCAACGTGGGGCAGATCTTCCGCCCCGGTCAACCGCCCCTGCTGCCGAACTGGAAGCACCTGCCGATCGGCTACCACGGCCGGGCCGGCACGGTGGTCGTCTCCGGCACCCCGGTCGTGCGGCCCAGCGGGCAGCGGGCCACCGCGCAGGGCCCGGTCACCGGCCCGTCCGTACGCCTCGACATCGAGGCCGAGGTCGGCTTCGTGGTCGGCGTGCCCAGCCGGCTGGGCACGCGGGTCCCCGCCCACGACTTCGCCGACCACGTGTTCGGCGTGGTGCTGGTCAACGACTGGTCGGCCCGGGACATCCAGGCCTGGGAATACCAGCCGCTCGGCCCGTTCCTGGGCAAGTCCTTCGCCACCTCGGTGTCCGCCTGGGTGACCCCGCTGGACGCGCTCGGCGACGCCTTCGTCCCCGCGCCCGACCAGGACCCGCCGGTCGCCGACTACCTGCGCGACGTGCCGCACCTCGGGCTGGACCTGCGCCTCGCCGTGGAGTGGAACGGCGAGCGCGTCAGCGAGCCGCCGTTCGCCACCATGTACTGGACGCCGGCGCAGCAGTTGGCCCACCTGACCGTCAACGGCGCCTCGCTGCGCACCGGCGACCTCTACGCCTCGGGCACCGTCTCCGGGCCGGAGCGGGGGCAGGTCGGCTCGTTCCTGGAGCTGACGTGGGGTGGGGCCGAGCCGGTGAAGTTCGCCGGGGGCGAGACCCGCACGTTCCTGGAGGACGGCGACACCGTGAGCATCACGGCCACCGCGCCCGGCCCGGACGGCACCACCATCGCCCTGGGCGAGGTGACCGGGACGGTCGTCGCCGCGCGCTGACCCGACCGCCGACGGGCCGGGCGGAGCCGCGCGAACGGCCGGCGTCACCTCCGCCAGCCCGTCCCCGCCCACCTCCGCGCGCACGACGGACCCCGGTCGCACCATCTGTGCGACCGGGGTCCGTCGTTTCCCCGTTGATCGTCGCGGATTCCGTCGCCATGCCGCGCCGGGCCGGGCCGGACGCCCCACCTGTCCGGTCCCGGTCCCGGCCGCCGGCGGGCGTCCCGACGACAGGAAAGGTGACGACGATGAACGATCTCCCGGGCGCGGTCTGGCGTACCAGCAGCCGCTCGAACGACCAGGGCCTCTGCGTGGAGGTGGCGGACAACCTGGTCGACGTCCTCGGTGTGGTGGGCGTACGCGACTCCAAGGACCAGGCCGGCCCCACGCTGGCGGTCAGCCCGCCGGGGTGGGCGGCCTTCGTGGGCGGGATCCGGGCCGGTCAGTTCGGCCGCTGACCGGGCGCCGACCCGGGATCGGGGCCTCCGGCGGTGGAAAATCCGCTCCCGGGGGCCCCGTTCCGTGCTCACCCGGCGTACCGTCGACGCCACGGGAGGTGGCATGTCGACGGTGGCGGTCACGGAGTTCGTGGAGGCGCACGACGCCGACCTCTGGCGACTGCTGACCGACCTGACTGCCCGCACCCGGCGCTTCACCGGCCCGGTGGAGGTGCTCACCCCCGGCGCGTTCGGCCCGGGCACCGCCTGGCGGGAGACCCGTTCCCAGCCAGACGGCACGGCGCTGGTCGAGGAGTTCGTCGTCATCGAGGCCGAGCCGCCCCGGCGGTTGGTGCTCGGCTCGCGGGGCGCAGGGGTGGACTACCGGATCACCTGGACGCTGCGCCCGGTCGAGCGGCGTCGCCGAGGCTGCACCGCCGTCACCGTCGAGCAGGAGGCGGTGCCGACCGCCCCGTACGGCCGGGTGCTCGCGCTGTTGCTCGGCGGGCTGGCCGCCCGGGCGGTCGAGCGCGCCCTGCGGCAGGACCTCGCCGACCTGGCCTCGGCGGCGGCCACCGGCACCGCCGAGGCGGCCTGAGGGCGCGCGGCTGCGAGCGCCCACCCGGGTCGCCGTCGCCGTCACCTCCAGCAGGCCGTCGGCCTGATTGCCCCGCCGCGCCGGGGTCGCCCGCCCCGACCCCGTGCTCCGAGACGGGCGGCCGGGCGGGCGCGGCGACCTGACAGGGCCCTGACCGGCCCCGCTGGGTAGGGTGCCGGGCGGAGGTGCGCATGGGGTTCCCGAAGGGCCGGCGACGGATCGTGGTGGCGGTCGCGGCGCTGCTCGCCACCGCCGCCGTCGCGGCGACGGTCTACCGGGTGCTCGCCCCCGCCGAGGTCAGCACGCCCGCCCGGGGGGCGTACCCGCCGGCCGCCGCCGCGGCCGTCGGCGTGGTCGGCCGGCTCCCGGTCGCCCCGCTGATCGTGGACGGCCGGCTGCGGGTCTACGCCGCCCACCGCCAGATCTACGCCGACCGGCCGGTCGGCGGCCGGCACCGGACCACCCCGTACTGGTCGTACCGGCGTTGGCCGGCGGAGCTGGACGGGGTGGTGGCGAGCGGGACGACGGTGGTCAGCCGTTGGTCGGACGGGCGGCTCGTGGCGTTGGACGCGCGTACCGGCCGGGTGGCCTGGGAGGCGGCGGGACCGGCGCCGGTCGGGGAGCGGACGGTTCGGCGCACCGGCGCGGCCACGGTCTGGGATCCCCAGGGTGTCTTCGTCGCCCGTGCCGACGACGGCCGGCAGGTGGTGGTGGCGACGGGCGCGGGCGCCCGCGGCATCGACCTGGCCGACGGCCGTGAGCTCTGGCGGGCCGACGCGGACCCCGGCTGCCGGGAGGCGGTCGGCACGACGGCGTCGGGGCAGCTGATCACCGTGGACGCGTGCACGGGTCCGGCCGTGGTGGAGTTCCGCGACGTCGCGACCGGCGTGGTCGGCGTCCGTTGGCGGCCGCCCGGGGCCGGCGACGAGCTGGTGGCGACGCCGGTGGGCTGCGGGACCGGCCAGGTCGGGTGCGCCGCCCTGCGGACCGCCGCGCCGGGGGAGGACGCGGGCCGGGGGTGGCTGGTCGGCGACGGGGAGCCGGTCCCCGCCCCCGCCCTGGACCGGCCGGACGCCGAACTCGTCGACGGGACGGCGGTGGCGGTGGTCGACGGGGTGCCGGTCGCCCGTTCGGCCCGTACCGGTGCGGAGCTGTGGCGCCGTCCCGACCTGCCGGCGGCGCGGCTGATCGCCGTCCAGCCCGGCCGGGTGCACCTGCTGACCGAGACGAACGACCTGGTGACGCTGGACCCGGTGACGGGGGCGCAGCGGTCCTGGTTCGCGTTGAACGCGGGCTCGGACGGGATCGGCTGGGCGCCCGGCGCGGTGTACGCGGCGGGCGGCTTCGTGGCCGTGGAGCGGCTCCGCGAGCCGGTCGACCCGACGGGCGACGACCAGCGCTACTACCTCACCTCGGAGCCGGTGATCCTCGCCGCGACATGAGGACGCCACCCGCCCGGCTACTCGACAAAACGGACATAAGTCACCTATAGTCCCACTTGTGCGTCTCCTGGCCGCCCTGTTGGGCGCGATCCTGATCCTGGTCACGGCGTCACCGGCCGACGCCGCGCCGTCGGCCCGGGTGGTCCGGCTCCCCCTCACCGTCGGGGTGGACATCGCCGTGCCCGCCGCGATTTACCTCGGCACCGGCGTCCCGGTGGTGTCCTGACCCGCGAGTTGGGCCAGGTCGAGGTGCGCGACTCGCGCGGGCCGGGCGGCGAGCCGCCCTCCGGCTTCGAGATCGCCCGGTTCCGGCCGCCGCTGCCGGCCGTCTGAGACGTCCGGGTCGGTCCGCGGGGGGATGGCGGACCGGCCCGGTCACCGCCGGGCGCCCGATCCGGCCGTCCGCCGGACGCCCGGCGGCCGGCCGGATCGGGTCGACCCGGCTCAGGCCAGCGCCGCCTCGGCGGCGGCGAGGAAGGCGTCGTTCTCGGCCGGGGTGCCGATGGTGACCCGGACCCCGTCGCCGGGGAACGGCCGGACGATCACGCCCCGGGCCTCGCACGCCTTGCCGAAGTCCACCGCCCGGTCGCCCAGCGGCAGCCAGACGAAGTTCGCCTGGCTGGCCGGCACGTCCGGGACGAGCTTGCGCAGCGCCTCGGTCACCCGGTCGCGCTCGGCGACGACGAGGGCGCATCGGCGCTGCACCTCGTCGGCCTGCCCGAGCGCGGCGAGCGCGCCGGCCTGCGCGGCCATGCTGGTGGAGAACGGCGTGACGACCTTGCGCACGGCTGCCGCCACCGCCGGCTGGGCGACCAGGAAGCCGATCCGCAGGCCGGCCAGGCCCCAGGCCTTGGAGAGCGTCCGCAGCACGACCACGTTCGGCCGGTCGAGGTAGGTGAGCCCGTCCGGCACCTCGGGGTCGGTGACGAACTCCCGGTACGCCTCGTCGATGACCACGAGCACGTCCTCGCCGACCGCGTCGAGGAACCGGTCCAGCTCGGCCCGGCGGACGGACGTCCCGGTCGGGTTGTTCGGGTTGCAGACCAGGATCATCCGGGTCCGGTCGGTCACCGCCGCCGCCATCGCGGCCAGGTCGTGCCCGTGCCCGGCGTCGTTGGGCACCCGCACGCTGGTCGCGCCGCTGGTCGCCGCGATGATCGGGTACGCCTCGAAGGAGCGCCACGAGTAGAGCAGCTCGTCCCCGGGCAGGCAGGTGGCCCGGACGAGGTGCTCGGCCAGCGCCACCGAGCCGCAGCCGGTGGCGATCCGGTCGGCGTCCACGCCGTACCGCTCGGCCAGCGCCTCGCGCAGCGCGACCACGCCCATGTCCGGGTAGCGGTGCACCCCGGCGACGGCTCCGGCGACGGCCTCCACCACGCCGGGCAGCGGCCCGTACGGGACCTCGTTGCTGGCCAGCTTGATCGCCTCGGGGAGCCCGAGCTCGCGGGCCAGGTCGGCCGGGCTGCGGCCGGGCACGTAGTTGGGCAGCGCGTCCAGGTCGGCGCGGGTCAGCCGCAGCGCCGGCTGGTGGCGTCCGGTGTCGGTCATGGGGTGTCTCCCGAGGGGTCGGTGCGGTCGTCCGGGGTAGTCCGGCGGGTGCGGGGAAGTTGGACCACCACGGTCTGCGCCCGCTTGTCGTGCAGGGCCTGGCGCAGCGGGTGGTCGAAGAGCGGGGAGAGCGCGTCGACGAGCTGGAGCAGCAGGCCGAGGCCGCAGCAGTACCACAGCAGGGTGGGCAGGCCGAGGGTGTTCCACCGGCGCAGCGCCCGGCCGAAGCCGAGCGGCTCGTCGGCGGCCACCGGGAGCACCTTGACGCCCACCACCCGCTTGCCGAAGGTCTGCCCGCCGGCGGCCGTCGTCGGCACCTCGTACGCGAGCCAGAGCGCGGTGGCGATCAGCAGGATGACGACCTGGAGGCCGCCGGCCTGCTCGCTGGGCTGCGGCAGCCCCTCGGTGGAGGTGTCGCCGGCCAGCGCCCGCCGGAACACCTCCCGCCAGTACGGGGTGACCTCCTCGACCAGCCGCCACACGAACCAACCGTTCACCACGGCGTTCAGGGCGAACACGATGGCGAAGTCGATCAGCCGGGCGATCAGCCGGGCGCCGAACCCGGCCAGCGGGAGCCCGTGCGGGCGGGGCTCCGGCGGCCGTCCCGGCCAGTTCCCCGGCGACCAGCCCGGCGGCGGCCCCTGCGGCTGACCGTGGCCCCGCGGCGGCTGCCAGGGATAAGGCTGCCCGGGGTACGGCTGCCCGGGGTGGGGTTGCCGGCCCGCGGGCGCGCCCGGCGCGGAGACCGGTGCCGCGGGCGGCGTCGGGGCGGGCGCGGGCGGCGGCTCGGGCGGCGGTGGTCCCTCGGGCGGGGTGGCGTCGACGGGGATCGGCGCGCCGATCCAGCCCTCGCCGTCCCACCAGCGTCGGGTGTCCGGATCGGCCGGGTCGACGTACCAACCCGGTTCGACGCTCACGGCCTGGCCTCGCTGCGCTCGCTCACGCAGACACCTTAACGACGACGGTGCCGGCGAACTTGTCGTGGAGGCACTGCTGCCAGGGCTTGTCCCACAGTTGCCAGAGCCCGTCGAGGTAGCTGAGGCCGGGGAGGAACATCGCGGCGACGTGCTGCACGGCGTACCGCTTGCCGGCCATCCGCCGGTCCAGCGTGGCGGCCGGGTCGAGCGGCACGACCCGCAGCTTCATCACCCGCTTGCCGAAGGTCTGCCCCGTGCGCTTCATGTACTCCACGTGGTAGAGCCAGTAGAGCCCGAGCATCACCACGAACAGGCCCAGTTCGAGCAGGAGTATCGGCAGCATGAGGTCGGTCATGAAGGACCCGGGGTCCGTCTCGACGAGGGTGCCGTCCGGGTTGGTCCGGGTCAGCTCGGCCATCATGTTCCACCAGAGCAGCAGGAACGGCGGCAGGAAGAGGGCCATCGCCACCAGGGTGCTCAGCCCGACGTCGATCAGCGCGGCGAGCAGCCGGTCGGCGAAGCTGGCGAGCGGCTGGCCGCCGGGGCCGAGCGGCGGCGGCGCGGGGTGCGGGGTCCAGCCCGGCGGCGGGGACCAGCCGGGTGGCGGGGCCCAACCCGGCGGGACGTGTCCGGGTGGGGCGTACTGCGGCGGCACCGCGTACCCCTGGCTGGTCGGGCCGGAGGGCGGCGCGAAGCCGCCGGCGGCGGGCGTGGGCCCACCGGCCGGCGACGTCGGGTACGACGGAGGCTGCGTCACGCTCGACAGTGTTACAGGTTGCCGCGCTTCTCCTGCTCGCGCTCGATGGCCTCGAAGAGCGCCTTGAAGTTGCCCTTGCCGAAGCCGAGCGAGCCGTGCCGCTCGATCAGCTCGAAGAAGACGGTCGGGCGGTCCTGCACCGGCTTGGTGAAGATCTGCAGCAGGTAGCCGTCCTCGTCCCGGTCCACCAGGATCTTGCGGGCCTTCAGCTCCTCGATCGGCACCCGCACCTGGCCGA
Organism: Micromonospora sp. NPDC047620; assembly: GCF_043205005.1. NCBI lineage: Bacteria > Bacillati > Actinomycetota > Actinomycetes > Micromonosporales > Micromonosporaceae > Micromonospora > Micromonospora sp. NPDC047620. The sequence continues at coordinate 26,817 of NZ_JBIDDG010000013.1, forward strand.
TCCGGGCGCGCAGCTCCGGGTCGTCATAGTACGAGTCCGGGGTGTCCAGGAACTCGACGCCGGCGGCGCGCATCGCGTCGACGCTGGCCAGGATGTCGTTGGTGGCCACGGCGATGTGCTGGGCGCCCGGGCCCTGGTAGAACTCCAGGTACTCGTCGATCTGCGACTTCTTGCGGGCGATCGCCGGCTCGTTGAGCGGGAACTTCACCTTGCGGGTGCCGCTGGCGACGACCTTGCTCATCAGCGCCGAGTAGTCGGTGGCGATGTCGTCGCCGACGAACTCGGCCATGTTCGAGAAGCCCATGACGCGCTTGTAGAACTCGACCCACTCGTCCATCCGGCCGAGCTCGACGTTGCCGACCACATGGTCGACGGCCTGGAAGAAGCGCTTCGGCTGGACGCCGGCGTCGATCATCGGCTGCCGGTCCACGATCGGCTTGCGGGCCACGAAGCCGGGCAGGAACGGGCCGGTGTAGCGGGACCGGTCGACCAGCGTGTGCCGGGTGTCGCCGTACGCGGCGATGGCGGCCAGCCGGACGGTGCCGTGCTCGTCGCTGACGTCGTGCGGCTCGACGAGGCCGGTCGCGCCCTGCGCGGTGGCGTGCGCGTACGCGGCGTCGACGTCCGGGACCTCCAGCGCGATGTCGGAGACGCCGTCGCTGTGCTTGGTCACGTGCTCGGCGCCGGGCGCGTCCGGGCGGACCGCGCCGGTCAGCACGAACCGGGCCGAGCCGCTGGTCAGCACGTACTGGGCGTGGTCGCGGTAGCCCTGCTCCGGCCCCCGGTACGCCACGCAGGTCATCCCGAACGCGGTGGAGTAGTAGTGCGCCGCCTGCTTGGCGTTGCCCACCAGGAAGTGCACGTGGTCGAGGCCCTTGACGGGGAACGGGTCGCGGCTGATGTCGTGGTCGACGGCGCCGACGAGCACGTCGATGTCGACGTCGTCGGTCCCGTGGGGTCGGTCGATCGCCTGGGTCATCGCGGTCTCCCTCAAGTACCGGTCGGCCTCGTGGCCGCCGCCGTGGTCGGTGCGGGTGGTTCTGCTGTTCCTGTGGCGAGGATCGCGGTGACCCGGCGCACTGGGCAACTGTCAGCGTGGAAGCTGGTCAGGTTGCGCATTCAGTAGGGTATTCAGCCATGAACGCTGGTCAGGCTGTACAGCTCGATGCCCTCGACGCCCGGTTGATCGAACTGCTCGCCGAGGAGCCGCGGATCGGGGTCCTGGAGTGCTCCCGGCGCCTCGGGGTCGCCCGGGGCACCGTGCAGGCCCGGCTCGACAAGCTGGTCGAGCGGGGGGTCGTCGGCGGGTTCGGTCCGGAGATCTCCCCGGCGGCGATCGGGTTCGGGGTGACCAGCTTCGTCACGCTGGAGATCAGCCAGCGGCACGGGCACGACCGAGTGGCCGCGCACCTGGCCGCGATCCCCGAGGTGCTGGAGGCGCACACCATCACCGGCTCCAGCGACCTGCTCTGCCGGATCGTGGCCCGCTCGAACACCGACCTCCAGCGGGTGATCGACCAGATCGTCTCGTACGAGGACATCCGCCGCGCCTCGACGATCATCGCGCTGGCCGAGCAGATCCCCTACCGCACCCTCCCCCTGGTCCGCTCCGCCGCCCGGGGGTAAGGAAGGGGCCCTTCCTATACACAAAGCGATAACAGGGGGCCCTTCCTTACAGCACCCGGGCGGAGAAAGGGCGGCGACACGGCGGCGCGGGACGGCGGGAGCGCGGCGGTCGTCGCTACGGTGTGCGTGTGGCGAAGGCGGGCGGCCGATGGCGTGGCGGGCTGCTGCTCGCGCTGATCGTGGTCGTCGTGCTCGCCGCGACCGGAGTGTGGAACCCGTTCCCCGGCGTGTGGGACTGGGTCGACCGCAGCGAGCCGATCTCCGAGCCGGACGTGGTCTGGCAGCAGCGGGTCGGCGGCACCCCGCGCAGCGTGACCATCGCGGGCGACACCGTGGTGGTCGAGCAGCGCACCCGGGTGGAGGCGCGCAGCCTCGCCACCGGCGACCAGCTGTGGGAGCGCAAGGCCGACTGGTCCGCGGTGGCCGGCGGCGACCGGGACGCGGTCGTCGTCGTGGGCAAGCTCCTGGTCAAGGGGTACGAGGTGCTCGACCCGACCACCGGCGCCACGCGGCGGCGCGACGGCGACGCGGTGGCCGTCTGGACGTACCGCAACCTGCTGCTCGACGCCCGCTGCGTCGACGCCACCGACTGCACGATCAGCGCCTGGGAGCCGCGCGGCACCGCCCCGGTGTGGACGGCCTTCGTGCCCGGGGTGCGCAGCGGGCTGCTCGGCGACAACCCGGGGCTGCTCGGCACCCGCCGGCTCGACGCCGTCCGGATCGACGAGGAGGTGGCGGGGCCGGAGGCGGTGCCGCCGCTGCTCGGTTTCCCCATCGACGGCCGGGTGCACGTGCTCGACACCGCCACCGGGCGGGTGCTCCAGAACGTCGAGCCCGGCCGGGACGAGCGGCTGTCGGTGGTCGGCGGCCGGCTCCTGCGGATCACCGCCAGATCCCAGGACGGCACCTGCTACTTCGCCATCTCCGGCCGCGACCCGGCGACGGGCCGCGAGACCTGGCAGCGGGCCGGGGTCAACCTGCGCACCGCCGACAATGCCGGCTGCGTGCAGCGGGAGGACCCGCAGGGGGCGCGGAACGTGCTGATCGGCGTCGCCCCGGACGCCCGCGAGGCGGTCCTCGACGGGTACGACGGGCGGCTGCTGCTGGTGGCCGCCGCCGGGGAACGGCTGCTCGCCGTCGACGACCGCCACGCCCTGGTCCGCCCGGCCGACAAGCGGGCGGTGGTGAGCCACGAGCTGGGCACCGGACGCGTCCGGTGGACCCGTCCCGCCGGTGCGAAGGCGGGCGCCGCGCTCACTCCGTACGCGGCCGTGCTCGCCGACGAGAAGCCGTCCCGGCTGGTGGCGCTCGACCCGCGTACCGGGCGGGAGCTGGCGAGCCTGCGGACCGCGGCGAACGCCCTCGCGGTCGGCCCGAACGGCATGGTCATCGGCGAGGGACGGGAGATCGGGTACGTCCGCTTCGGCGGCGCGGCCGTCGTCCCAGCGGGCCCGGGCGACGGCCGCGTCCCCGGTCCCGGCGGCGTCCCGGGCGGCACGGCGGGGGTTCCCGGGCCGGCGGACAGCTGCGGCCCGAAGCGGGAACTCTGCCCCGGGTGAGAGCGGCGTCCCAGGACCGACCCGGCGGGTGCAACTGATCGACCCTTCTGCCCTAGGCTTTCCGCTCATGAGCAGTGCCGCCGCGTTCTCGTACGCTCCCTTGCTGCCGACCGGTCCGGACCAGACGGAATACCGCCTGGTCACCGACGAGGGCGTCGACGTCGTCAACGGCCCGGGAGGCCGCCGGTTCCTCACCGTGGAGCCGACGGCGCTCACTGCCCTCACCGCGGAGGCGATGCACGACATCGCGCACTTCCTGCGCCCCGCGCACCTGGCCCAGCTGCGGTCGATCATCGACGACCCGGCGGCCTCGCCGAACGACCGGTTCGTCGCGCTCGACCTGCTGCGCAACGCCAACATCGCGGCCGGCGGCGTCCTGCCCATGTGCCAGGACACCGGCACCGCGATCGTGATGGGCAAGCGCGGCCGGCACGTGCTCACCGACGGCAGCGACGCCGAGGCCGTCTCGCGCGGCGTCTACCAGGCGTACACCCGGCTCAACCTGCGCTACTCGCAGCTCGCCCCGCTCACCATGTGGGAGGAGCGCAACACCGGCAGCAACCTGCCGGCGCAGGTGGAGCTCTACGCCGAGGACCCGGACGGCCACCCCGACGCGTACAAGTTCCTCTTCATGGCCAAGGGCGGCGGCTCGGCCAACAAGTCGTACCTCTACCAGGAGACCAAGGCGCTGCTGAACCCGACGCGGATGATGCAGTTCCTGGAGGAGAAGCTGCGGCTGATCGGCACCTCGGCCTGCCCGCCCTACCACCTGGCCATCGTCATCGGCGGCACCTCCGCCGAGTACGCGCTGAAGACCGCCAAGTACGCCAGCGCCAAGTACCTCGACGCGCTGCCCACCTCCGGCTCGATGACCGCGCACGGCTTCCGGGACCTGGAGCTGGAGGCGGAGGTGCTGGAGCTGACCCGCAACTTCGGCATCGGCGCGCAGTTCGGCGGGCGCTACTTCTGCCACGACGTGCGGGTGGTGCGGCTGCCCCGGCACGGCGCCTCCTGCCCGGTGGCGATCGCCGTCTCGTGCTCCGCGGACCGGCAGGCGGTCGCCAAGATCACCCCGTCGGGCGTGTGGCTGGAGCGCCTCGAAACCGACCCGGCGCGGTACCTGCCCGACGTCACCGACGCGCAGCTCGACGCCGCCGAGGTCGTCCGGGTCGACCTGAACCGGCCGATGGACGAGATCCGCGCCGAGCTGTCCAAGTACCCGGTGAAGACCCGGCTGTCGCTGACCGGCCCGCTCGTGGTGGCCCGCGACATCGCGCACGCCAAGATCGCCGAGCGGCTGGACGCCGGCGAGCCCATGCCGCAGTACCTGCGCGACCACGCCGTCTACTACGCCGGCCCGGCCAAGACCCCGGAGGGCTACGCGTCCGGCTCGTTCGGCCCGACCACGGCGGGGCGGATGGACGCGTACGTGGAGAAGTTCCAGGCCGCCGGCGGCTCGCAGGTGATGCTCGCCAAGGGCAACCGGTCCGCCCAGGTCACCCGCTCCTGCCAGCAGCACGGCGGCTTCTACCTCGGCTCGATCGGCGGACCCGCCGCCCGGCTCGCCCAGGACTGCATCAAGCACGTCGAGGTCCTGGAATACCCGGAGCTGGGCATGGAGGCGGTTTGGAAGATCGAGGTGGAGGACTTCCCGGCCTTCATCGTGGTCGACGACAAGGGCAACGACTTCTTCGCCGAGGTCACCAAGCCGGTGCTGACCGTCGGCCGCCGCTGACCCGGCGTACGCGCGAGGGGCGCCGGGCAACGGCCCAGCGCCCCTCGTCGTCTGTGTGGGTCAGCTCGCCCGGCTGGCGTAGAACGTGCCGCTGAAGGTCTCCGACACGATCCCGTCGCCGGTCCGGGTGTAGACGGTGACCCGGTGGATCCCGGCGGTCGTCGGGGTGTAGCCCACCGACGCCGAGCCGTCGGCGCCCGCCGCGACCGTCCGGGCGGGGAGCCCGTCGAAGGAGTAGACGAACTCCGTCACCCCGGGCATGCCGGCCTGGAAGACGAACGTCCCCGGCGTGCCGGCGACCGCTCCCTGCAACTTGTTGATCGGGTACTCGACGGAGCTGACCGTCGGCTTGGTCGCCAGGTAGAAGCGGTAGGTGCCCTCGCCCGACGGCAGGTCGCCGGCCGTCCGGCTGCGGACGTACACGTCGTTGTAGCCCGGCTTCGTCGGCGTGATCGTGACCGTGGCCGTGCCGTCGGCGGCCGCGGCGACGGTCTGCTCCGGCCCGTCGTTGAGCCGGTAGGCGTACTCGACGACGTCCTCCATCCGGGGCGCGAAGGTCAGGGTGCGCGGCTGGCCGTACCCGGCCGTCGGGTTGCCGTCGGTGATCGTCGGGCTGGTGGTGCGCACCCGGAACACGTAGCTCGTGGCGGGGGAGCGGTTGCCCGCGCGGTCCACCGCCTCGACGGTGAGCGTCCTCGGCCCGTCCCGGTCCGGGGTGAGGGTGACGGTCGCCGAGCCGCCCGGGACGTCGGCCGCCACGTCGGTCGCCGGCTGCCCGGACACGCTGTAGCGGAACCGCACCGTGTCGGTGTCGCCGCTGGCGGAGAAGGTGAACCGGCCCGGGATGCCGGGGCCGCCGTACCAGCCGTCGTCGGCCGGGTAGTCGGTCGAGCTGACCGTCGGCTGGGCCGGGCTGGTGGTGTCGACGGTGAACCGGCACTCAGCCGACCAGGCGGAGGTGTCGCCCGTCCGGTCGGTGCCCCGCACGGCGAAGGCGTACGTCCCGTCGACCAGCTGGTTGGGCGCAACGTCGTACCGGAAGGGCGACCCGGCGGCCTTGGCCGAGGACGTCCACTCGGTCCGCGTGGTCGGGTCGGTCACCGGCCACCAGGCGAAGGTGGCGGTCACCGGCTCGGTGTTCGACGGTGCCGCGTCCGGGTCGGTGACGTTCGCCGCCAGGTACGGCGCGGTCGTGCCGATGTGCAGCTCGTCGGCGCAGGGGAATCCGTTGATTCCCAGGTTGGTCGGCACGTCCGGCGGCGTGTTCGCGTCGATGGAGATGCCGAGTTCCCTGATCCGGCGGCCGTAGGGCAGCTTGTCCTCGTGGTCTCCGGCGATCCGTGCCATGAAGGTGATCGAGGTCTGTCCGGCCTCGACCGCCTGCCGCACCACCTCGGTGAGCAGCACTTCCAGCTGCCCCCGGCACGGAGCGGTCGGCGCGACGTCAGCGATCTTCTCGCGAACCGCGGGTGACGTCTCCCAGGTCAATGCGGTGGTCGGTGCGTCGGTCCGCCACAGCTCGATCTCGCGTGGCTTCGCGCATTCGTTGACCGCCGTCTCCTCGGTGAGACCGAGGGCACGAATGATGCGCTTGCCCTGGAACGGGGAGAGATCGTAGGTGAAGTAGGCCCGCGAGGTGCCCTTGTCGTCGTCGGACTCCCAGGTGCCGATCGGCACGGTGCCGTCGGTCTCCGGGAAAGCGGTCGACGGCTGACGGGCGTCGGTCCAACCGCCGCTGGTCGGCAGGATGAACCGGCTCCCCCCGGCGGTTGCCGGCGCGGCGGTCACGACCAGGGCGCTGGTGGCGGTGAGCAGGGCGGCGAGGCCGGTGGCCAGGAGTCGGCGCGGAACGCGCCGGCGGCGGGTGGCGGGCACGCCGGTGGAGCCCCCGTTGATGTGCAAGACGAACCCTCCATGAGAGATGAAAAGTTCCACGAGTTTAAGTTCGTGAGTAGGTGCCCCGCGCCCGACTTTTCGGCGGAGACGGCCGGCCCGGCCGACCGACGAACCTGCGGGCGGGCACTGTGCCGCCCGGCCGCGTCGTCGGCGGCGCTGGGGCCTGCCACCACTTGCCGAGCTGGACCGGGCGATCATCTGCGAGTCCCTCGCCGACGCGGCAGGATGGTACGCGTGACGACTCCAGAGGCGACGGGCTACCGGATCGAACGCGACTCGATGGGCGAGGTGGAGGTGCCCGCCGAGGCGCTGTGGCGGGCGCAGACGCAGCGCGCGGTGCAGAACTTCCCGATCTCGGGCCGGGGCATCGAGCCGGCCCAGATCCGGGCGCTGGCCCAGATCAAGGGGGCGGCGGCCCAGGTCAACGGCGAGCTGGGCGTGATCGACGCGGACGTGGCCGCGGCGATCGCCGTCGCGGCGGCGCACGTGGCCGACGGCGGCTACGACGACCAGTTCCCGATCGACGTGTTCCAGACCGGCTCCGGCACGTCGTCGAACATGAACACCAACGAGGTCATCGCCACCCTGGCCAGCCGGGAACTGGGCCGGGACGTGCACCCGAACGACGACGTGAACGCCTCGCAGTCCAGCAACGACGTGTTCCCGTCGTCGATCCACCTGGCCGCCACCGAGGCCGTCGCGCGGGACCTGCTGCCCGCGCTGGCCCACCTCGCGGAGGCGCTGGAGGGCAAGGCGGCGGAGTTCGAGACGGTGGTCAAGGCCGGGCGTACCCACCTGATGGACGCCACCCCGGTGACACTGGGCCAGGAGTTCGGCGGGTACGCCGCCCAGGTGCGCTACGGCATCGAGCGGCTGGAGGGGGCGCTGCCCCGGCTGGCCGAGCTACCGCTCGGCGGGACGGCGGTGGGCACCGGCATCAACACCCCGCTCGGCTTCGCCGCGAAGGTCATCGAGCGGCTGCGCGGCGCGACCGGGTTGCCGCTGACCGAGGCGCGCAACCACTTCGAGGCGCAGGGCGCCCGGGACGCCCTGGTGGAGACCTCGGGGCAGTTGCGCACGCTCGCTGTCGGCCTCTACAAGATCGCCAACGACATCCGCTGGATGGGCTCGGGTCCCCGGGCCGGCCTGCGCGAGCTGCGCATCCCCGACCTCCAGCCCGGCTCGTCGATCATGCCGGGCAAGGTCAACCCGGTGGTCGCCGAGGCGATGCGGCAGGTCTGCGCCCAGGTGATCGGCAACGACGCCGCCGTCGGCTTCGCCGGCTCACAGGGCGACTTCGAGCTGAACGTCATGCTCCCGGTCATGGGTCGCAACCTGCTGGAGTCGGTCCGGCTGCTCGCCGCGTCGAGCCGCCTCTTCGCCGACCGCCTGGTGGTCGGCCTGGTCGCGGACGCCGAGGTCTGTCTGGCGTACGCGGCGGGCTCGCCCTCGATCGTCACCCCGCTCAACCGCCACCTCGGGTACGACGAGGCCGCGTCGATCGCCAAGGAGGCGCTGGCCAAGCAGGTCTCGATCCGGGAGGTGGTCATCTCCCGGGGGCACGTCGACTCGGGCAAGCTGAGCGAGACCCAGCTCGACGAGGCGCTCGACCTGCTCCGGATGACCCACCCTTGAGCCCCGCCGTCACCGGTCGGTTCCGCCCGGTCGGTCCCGGAGACCGCGTCAGTAGGCGTCAGGGCCGGAGGCGGCCCTTGCGGGCCCGGTAGGCGGCGACGGCGGCGCGGTTGCCGCAGCCCGCGTCGCAGAACCGGCGGGAACGGTTCTTCGACAGGTCGACGAGCACGTTCGCGCAGTCGGGGTGGTCGCAGATCCGCAGCCGGCTCAGCTCGCCGTAGCGCACCAGGTCCGCCATCGCCATCGCCGCCTCCACGGCGATCCGGGCCGCCAGCGGCGCGTCGCGCGGCACGGCGTGGAAGTGGTACGGCTCGTCGTCGTGCGTGATGAGCTGCGGCAACGCGTGGTTCTCGCGGAGCAGCCCGTTGAGGATGGCGACGACCTCGTCGGTGTCGGCGTACCAGATGCGGCGCAGCCGGGGGCGCAGGTCGCGTACCGACCGCAGTTCGGCCTCGGTGTGCTCGTGCCGCCCGGTGTAGCCGTGCGCGACGTAGAAGGCGTCCAGGGCGACGATGTCGGGCAGCCCCTCGCCGTCGGGGCGGTCGGTGTTGACGAGCGCGGCGGCGGCGGTCAGGGAGCAGTCCGTGTCATGGGCGAATGGCAACTTGACTCCTGTCGGGGCGCCGGCCTAGCGTCATGAGCATAGCGACATTTGACTCATGACAGCTAGGAGCGGACCGATGCGCCAACCACCCGCCGCCGGGCTCGGTCTCGGCCTCGCCCTGCTCTCCGCCGTCACGTTCGCCACGTCGGGCACGTTCGCCCGCTCCCTGATCGACGCGGGGTGGTCCGCCGAGGCCGCCGTGGCGGCCCGGGTCGGCATCGCCGCGCTGGTGGTGGCGATCCCCGCGGCGCTTTCCCTGCGCGGGAAGTGGGACGTGCTGCGGCGCAACGTCGCCGCGATCGGCGTGTTCGGGCTGCTCGGGGTCGCCACCGCGCAGGTCTGCTTCTTCAACGCCGTCCGCTACCTGCCGGTCGGCGTCGCGCTGCTGCTGGAGTACCTCGGCATCATCCTGGTCGTGGGCTGGATGTGGCTGGTCCACGGGCACCGCCCCCGCCGGCTGACCGTGGCCGGCTCGGTGGCGGCGATCGCCGGCCTGTTCTTCGTCCTCGACCTGACCGGCGCCACCGGGCTCGACCCGGTGGGCGTGCTGTGGGGGCTGGGGGCGGCCGTCGGCCTCGCCGGCTACTTCGTGCTCGCGGGCCGGGCCGACGCGGGCCTGCCCTCGGTGGCCATGGCCAGCGGTGGCATGGCCGTCGGCGCGGCCGTCCTGTTGCTGCTCGGGGCGGTCGGGGCGCTGCCGCTGCGGGCCACCTTCGGCGAGGTCACCTTCGCGGGGCAGCGCACCAGCTGGCTGCTCCCGATCGTCGGCCTGTCGCTGGTCGCCGCCGTGGTCGCGTACCTCGCCGGGATCGCCGCGACCCGCATCCTCGGGGCCCGCCTGTCGTCGTTCGTCGGGCTGACCGAGGTGATGTTCGCCGTCCTCATCGCCTGGCTGGTGCTGGGCGAGCTGCCGACCGTCGTGCAGCTCTTCGGCGGCGCCCTGATCGTCGCCGGCGTCGCGCTGGTGCGCGTCGACGAGCTGCGCGCGCCCCGGCCCGAGGAGCGCCCGGAGCCGCGCCCCACGAAGGCCGCCCTCTCCTGAGCGCGGGCTCGCGGACGAGTCCGCCTTCGAGCTGCACGCGCACGGGAACGGCCTGCCGGAGAAACCGGACGCCGAAGTGTCCACGGTGGCGGAGTTGCCCGTCCGGTCGGCGGATCTCCGGGGATGACACGTCCGGTCAGGGCCGCCAGCCCCGGGCGGCGAGCGCGGCGCGCACCTCGCGCAGGACGCCCGGGAAGTCGTGGCGCAGCCGCCGACCCGTCAGGTGCACCACGAGCCAGCCCGCGCCGACGAGCCGGGCGAGCCGGTCCAGGTGCCCACGATCGGCCCCGGCCTGCCGCGACTCGTCGAACGCGACGGCGACGCGGAGCGCCGGCCACGCCAGGTCGAGGTGCCAGCCGAGCCCGGACGCGAGCCGGACCGGGTGCCGGGCGACGGGGCGCGGCAGCCCGGCGAGCACCAGCCGCACCCGCAGCTCCGACTCGGCCGGCGACCGGGCGCCCGGATCCGCCAGGCCGAACACCCAGCCCGCCCGCCGGCCGCCGGGCCGGGCGGCGTGGCGGCGGGCGAAATCGGCGAGCTCGGCGCGGCTGGTGAGCCCCTCGGCGAGCAGCGCGTCGACGATGCCGACCGCGCGGAACGGCTCCAACCAGACCGCCGTCTCCCACGCCGCCGCGGTGGGATCCGTCTTCGGGGGTGGGCCGGCGGTCCTGAGGGCCGCCTCCGGTGCGGGCGGCGGCGACGCGGCCGGGCCCACGGAGTGCACGCGCAGGCCGCGCTGCGGGCCGAGCCGTGTCGTCCTCGGGACGAGCACGTGCACGTCGTCGGTGAAGGCCGCGGCGTGCCCGACGCCGTGCAGGCAGGCTGCCGAGGGGCCGGCGACGACCGCGTCCGGCGGGAGCCGCAGCATGGCGGCCCGGCAGGCCAGGGCGTGGTCCCGGGGCAGGCGGGCGTCGGCGTAGACGTCGTGCCGCAGGCGCAGCCAGGCCGAACTGCGCAACTGGTGCTCGGTGAGCAGCCCCTGGCGGACCGCGTCCGAGCCGCGGAAGACCTGCCAGGCCAGGGCCCTGGGCCGATGGGGTGCGGGTGGCATGCGCGTCAGCCTGCGCGCCGCCCGCCCCGCTCCGGCACCCCTGTGGACGACCACCGCCGCGCCCCGGAACGCCCCCTGTGGACAACCGCCCGCCTGGCCGGCGGATGTGGTAAGGGCCGGTCAGGACAGGGCGGTGGCGATGGCGGTGGCGGCGGCGAGGACCTGGGCGCCGACCGCCTCGGTGTCCAGCGGCGCCAGTGCCACCACCCCGACGCTCGCCTCCAGCCCCGGCACGCCGAGCACCGGGGCGGCCACCCCGTACGCCCCGGACTGGAGCTCCCCGGCGGTGCTCACCGGGCCGGCGGCGCCCGCCCGGCCGGCGAGGATGGCCCGCCCGGCCGCCCCGCGCTCCAGCGGGTGCCGCGCCCCCGTCCGGTACGCGACGTGGAACGCCGTCCACGTCGGCTCCACCACGGCGAGCGCGACCCCCTCCCCGCCCTCGACCACGGTCAGGTGGGCGGTCGCGCCGGCCTGCTCCGCGAGGCGGCGCAGCGCGGGCAGTGCCCCCTCGGCCAGCAGCGGCTGGGCCCGCCGGGCCAGGTGCAGCACCCCGACGCCGAGACGCAGCCGGCCCTCGCCGTCGCGGCGCAGCATCCCGTGCGCGGTCAGCGCGCCCACCAGCCGGTAGACCGCCGCCCGGCCGATGCCCAGCCGGTTCGCCGCCTCGGTGACGGTCAGCCCGCCCGGCGCGTCGGCGACCAGGTGCAGCAGCCGCAGCCCCCGGTCCAGCGTCTGCGCCGTCTCCCCGCCCCGCGCCGTCGTGTCCACGCCCAGCAGCGTACGACCCGGCTCCGGCCGACCCGGGAAAGCGTGGACGGCTACCCTTGTACGGTGACGCTACGCCTGTATGACACCGCCACCCGATCGGTGCGGGACTTTGTCCCGCGGGAAGCCGGCAAGGTGGGGGTCTACCTGTGTGGTCTCACCCTCCAGGCCCCGCCGCACATCGGCCACCTTCGCTCCGGCGTCAACTACGACGTGCTGCGCCGCTGGCTGCTCGCCGCCGGCTACGAGGTCACCTTCATCCGCAACCTGACCGACATCGACGACAAGATCCTGGTCAAGGCGGTGGAGCGGGGGCGGCCGTTCTGGTCGATCGCGTACGCCAACGAGCTGATCCTCACCGAGTCCTACCGGGCGCTCAACGTGCTGACCCCGACCTACGAGCCGCGGGCCACCGGGCACATCCCGGAGATGCACGAGCTGATCGCCAAGCTGATCGCCGACGGGCACGCCTACCCGGCCACCGACGGCTCCGGCGACGTCTATTTCGACGTCTGCTCCTGGCCGGCGTACGGGTCGCTGTCCAACCAGTCGCCCGCCGACATGCAGTCGGCGGGGGACGCTCCCGAACGGGGCAAGCGAGACCCGCGCGACTTCGCGCTCTGGAAGGGCGCCAAGCCCGACGAGCCGGCGGACGCCTACTGGCCGTCGCCGTGGGGGCGGGGCCGGCCGGGCTGGCACATCGAGTGCTCGGCGATGTGCTGGCGCTACCTCGGCGCCGAGTTCGACATCCACGGCGGCGGGCTGGACCTCACCTTCCCGCACCACGAGAACGAGATCGCCCAGTCCCAGGCGGCCGGGCTGCCGTTCGCCCGCTACTGGGTGCACCACGGGCTGCTCAGCATCGCCGGCGCCAAGATGGGCAAGTCGCTCGGCAACGCCCTCGACCTGGCGTACGTCGACTCGCTCGGGGTACGCCCGGTGGAGCTGCGCTACTACTACGCCGCCGCGCACTACCGCTCCCGCATCGACTACTCGGAGGACGCGCTGCGCGAGGCGGCCGTCGCGTACCGCCGGATCGAGGGCTTCGTGCAGCGGGCCGCCGAGCGCGTCGGCGCCGGCCAGCTCGGCGAGCTGCCGGGTGCCTTCGCGGCGGCGATGGACGACGACCTGAACACCTCCGCCGCGCTCGCCGTCCTGCACGAGGTGGTCCGCGACGGCAACACCGCGCTGACCGGCGGCGACGATGTGACTGTCCGCACGGCGCTGGCCTCCGCCCGCGCCATGCTGGATATCCTCGGGGTCGACCCCCTCGACCCGGCGTGGACCGGTGGCGGCCGCGCGGACGACCTGCGCGGCGTGGTGGACTCCCTGATCGCGCTGGCCCTGGAGCAGCGCGCGCAGGCCCGCGGTCGCAAGGACTGGGCCGCCGCCGACGCGGTACGCGACCAGCTCAAGCAGGCCGGCGTGGTGGTCGAGGACACCCCCCAGGGCCCCCGTTGGACTATTGGAGAGCAGGACTGATGGCCGGCAACTCGCAGCGCCGTGGCCGGCGACTGACGCCGAAGGCGGGAGCCCCGAAGGGCTCCGGCGGCAAGAACAAGGACGCCCTCGCCGGGCGGGGCAGGACCCTGCCCGCCGACGAGCGGCCCTGGCACAAGGCCTACTCGGGCACCGAGAAGCTGCCCCAGCGCACCGCCTGGAAGCAGGACAAGGAGCGCCGGGCGGCGGCCGAGGAGGGGCGCGCCCCCAAGGTCGGCCTACCGGGCAGCAAGGACACCACCTGGGGCAAGGGCGGCGGTCGTGGCACGCCGGGCGGCGGCGGGCGCGGCACCGCCGGCCGGGGCGCTCGCCCCGCCGGCCGTGGCGGCCCCCGGGTGGCCCCGGGCCGCAAGTCCAACCCGTCGAAGGACGCCCCGGAGCTGCTGGTCGGGCGGAACCCGGTGCTGGAGTCGCTGCGCGCCCAGGTGCCGGCGACCGCGCTCTACACCGCGCAGGGCATCGACATGGACGACCGGGTCAACGAGATCGTCCGGACGGCCGCCGACCGGGGCATCGCCATCCTGGAGATCAGCCGCGCCGAGCTGGACCGGATGACCGGCGGGGTGCTGCACCAGGGCATCGGGCTCCAGGTGCCGCCGTTCGCGTACGAGCCCTTCGAGGACCTCGTCGCGGCGGCGCTGGAGCAGACCGCCCCGCTGCTGGTGGCGCTGGACGGCGTGACCGACCCGCGCAACCTCGGCGCGGTGATCCGGTCCGCCGCCGCCTTCGGCGCGCAGGGTGTCTTCGTACCGGAGCGGCGGGCGGCCGGGATCACCGCGACCGCCTGGCGCACCAGCGCCGGCGCGGCCGCGCGGGTGCCCGTCGCCCAGGTCACCAACCTGACCCGGTCGCTGAAGGCCTGCCAGGACGCCGGCTTCGTGGTGGTCGGCCTGGACGCCGACGGCGAGACCGACCTCTACGACCTGGAGGCCGCGGTCGGCCCACTGGTGGTCGTGGTCGGCTCCGAGGGCCGGGGGCTGTCCCGGCTGGTCGGCGAGACCTGCGACCTCACGGTGAGCATCCCGATGGTGTCCGACGTCGAATCGCTCAACGCCAGCGTCGCCGCCGCGGTCACCCTCGCCGAGGTGGCCCGCCGCCGGGCCGCCGAGGGCTGAGCCCGCAGACACGAAACGGGCGGCCCGCCGATGGCGGACCGCCCGTTTCGCTTACGTCAGCTCAGCGCCGTACGTCAGATGCGGTTGCCGGTGGCCGCGTTGAACACGTGGCTGCGGCCCTCGCGCGGCTTGACGAACACGGTGTCGCCCATGTTCGGCATGGTGCGCCGGTCGGTACGGACCACGAAGCGCTCGTTGTTGCCCTCCAGCGCGGCGTGGCCGTAGACGTTGGCGTCCGAGCCGAGGTCCTCGACCAGCTCGACGACGACCGGCATGCCGCCCTCGGTCGGGCTGACCAGGTCGCAGTCCTCCGGCCGGAAGCCGACGGTCACCTTGCTCTCGCCGCCGTCGGCGCGGGCCGCCTCGACCTGCTCACGGGTGAGCGGGATGGTCAGGTCGGCGAACGAGGCGCCCCGCTCGCTCAGCGGCACGGTCTTGATGTTCATGGCGGGGGAGCCCATGAAGCCGGCGACGAAGACGTTGGCCGGGGTGTCGTAGAGCGCCCGCGGGGTGTCCACCTGCTGGAGGACGCCGTCGAGCATGACCGCCACCCGGTGGCCCATGGTCATGGCCTCGACCTGGTCGTGGGTGACGTAGACGGTGGTGACACCCAGCTTGGCCTGCAGCGACGCGATCTGGGTACGGGTCTGCACACGAAGCTTCGCGTCGAGGTTCGACAGCGGCTCGTCCATGAGGAAGACCTGCGGCTCGCGGACGATCGCCCGGCCCATGGCCACCCGCTGGCGCTGACCGCCGGAGAGGGCCTTCGGCTTGCGGCCCAGGAACTCCTCGAGCTGGAGCAGCGCCGCCGCCTCCTTGACCCGCCGGTCGATCTCGGCCTTGGAGGTCTTGCGCAGCTTCAGCGCGAACGCCATGTTCTCGTACACCGTCATGTGCGGGTAGAGGGCGTAGTTCTGGAAGACCATCGCGATGTCGCGGGCCTTCGGCGGCAGGTGGGTGACGTCCCGGTCGTCGATGTGGATCGAACCCTGGTCGACGTCCTCCAGGCCGGCGAGCATGCGCAGGCTGGTGGACTTGCCGCAACCGGAGGGGCCGACCAGGACGAGGAACTCGCCGTCGCCGATCTCCAGGTCGAGCTGGTTGACGGCGGGGCGCTCGGTGCCCGGGTAGATCCGGGACGCCTTGGCGTAGGTGACCGTAGCCATGGTCAGGTGCTTCCTTTCACCGGCAGGAACGTGCCGGACGATCCGAGTGGAAGGAGCGGCCGGCACGTGCGTGCACCGGCCCACGGGCGACGCGCCGATGATCGAGGTGTCATCCGTGTCACTGCACGGTAAACGGCTTTCCCCGACCTGCCAAGGCGGGGAGCACCGGATGGGACGGATGGCATACGCATTCCGGTCACTCGGGCACGGTCGGACATCAATCGCCCCCGCTCTTTCGAGTGTTGGGCCGACGCGTGGACGTTTCCGGTGCTCGCAGGGCCTGCCGAGCGGGAAATCCGGACGTCAGTCGCTATGCTGACGTCGACACCACGCGCCCCTGTAGCTCAGCTGGCCAGAGCACTCGCCTTGTAAGCGAGATGTCGCCGGTTCGATCCCGGCCGGGGGCTCCAATTCCATCAGGTACTTCGCGCCCGGCGTTGTCGTGAGCCGGCCGGTTGACGGCAACGCTGACAGCAGCCGGGCTCATGACAGCCGCCCGTCGAGCTTGCCGAGCGCCTGACGCATCGCGTCGAGGACGACTCGGGCAAGCCGCGCAGGCCACCGCCCGGCCCGCCAGCGTCCGTACGTGCGTCAAGGCCCGCTTGACGTGGCAGCGCCGATCCGAGGCTGCTGCATCGGGTGACTGCCGTTCCGCCCCTGAGCGCCTCTGGGCGACCCTGAGTAACGATCAAGGTGGCTCCCAAGCTGGCAGTTGGGGCGGCGCCGGCCCGATCTAGGGGCCCTCTGGCGGAAAGCCCCCGGCTATAGCGGCCTCGCGCAGTTCTTTACGCTGCCCGCCAGCGACGAGGACCTCCGTGACGACCAGGCTGACACAGACAGCCGCCAGCAGGCCGAGCGCTACCACCGCCGAAAGCTGGCCGGCGGCCGGGATGAGCGCCACCAGCAGCGCTGCGGTAGTCAGTCGCGGCCAGATGACCCGTCTGAGCAGGCGCGTGATCCGCAGTTGGAAGCCGACGTGGGAGAGCAGGAACAAAGCTGCTCCACCGTAGAGGGCGTGGAGGCCCAGGCCCCCCAGTTGCGCGGCCGAATGGTGCAGTTCGTTGTCTTTGATGATCGTCACCACTTTGTGCAGCCCGAGGGCGAGCAGCATGATGCCGGCGATCATCGGCAGGTGCGCATAGCTGTAGGCGTCGCGGGCGTAGGCGACCCGGCGCTGGGCGGGGTTCTGGCTCAGCGTCCGCTCGGCGGCGATCGCGACGGCGTCGAAATAGGTCCAGCCCAGTGCGGCGGCGATGACGATGGCGAAGACGAGGGCCGCGATGAGCGATCCGGTCATCGGCACGCTGCTACTGATCAGGCCAACCGCTGTGAGCGACTCGCCAAGGGCGACGAGCACGATGAGGCCATGCCGCTCCGCCCAGTGCCGAGCCGAGATGATGTGCCACCCCCACGACCGCATCACCAGGGCGCGGCCGTAGTCGATGATGATGGCGAGCATCCAGAGCCCGGTCTGGCTCGCCTTGACCAGCCACGGGTCGTGGAACAGTCGCTGCGGCACGACGGCGGCGGAGAACAGAAGGACGGAGGCGACAAACAGTGGCGCGGCAATCAGCAGGACGACGCGCGGCCTCGTGTCTGGAACGGCGTACCAGCGCAGCGCCAGATGCACCAGCCGAACGATCACGAAGCACGCGACGAACACCACCGGGCCGGAGAGAGCCGCGCCACGGAGGTCGGTGAATGCCTGCCGGACCGCCACCGCCATCACAAGGGTGACTATCGTTACGAACAGCAGCGCGATCCGGATCAGCCCGACCCGAGCTTGGAGGCTGTTACCCAACCAGGCATAAATGGACCACGTCGACCACAACAGGGCCAGCGCGAGCATTCCGTTCAGCACGCCGTGACTGGTGAAGTCGTCTTCCATCAACGCAACGACCTGGATGAACGCGAGGACGAACACCAGATCGAAAAAGAGCTCCACGCTGGTTACGCCGACGCCCTCGCGTAGCGGTCGAATGCCGCGCGGCGCCCGCGCCGACCTGCCATCGGATTCCCCGTCGTCCTCCCATACCACAGGGCAAATTGTGGCAGCCGGCCACACCGAAGATGTCGAATCACTGATCGCGACCGACGTCGTCGCCGAGATCCGACGCCTGGACCGGCCTGAGACCGCATCCCCCAGCGAGGGGTCGGCCGCCGGACGTGTGCGGACGCGATGTACAGAGCTTGTAAGCGAGATGTCGCCGGTTCGATCCCGGCCGGGGGCTCCAATTCCATCGGCCGTCCCGCGCCCGGCGCGGGCGTGAGCTGTGCCCGCCGCGGAGGTGCGACCCCGACCGGTCGCCCACCCCGCGTCGCCGGGCGCCTCGCGGCGACGGTTGTCAGCTCCACCTCAGCCTGGCGAGTTCCCGCTCGAACTGGGCGAGGGTGAAGGAGGCGCCCTCGGCGGGGGCCAGCCGCAGGCTGTAGGTCGCGTCCCCGGCCTCCCACCACACCGCCCACGAGCGTTCCGGGGCGCCGGTGACGACACCCCGATGCGGGCCGACGCGGACGGTCGCCACAGGCGCAGGGCGTGCCACGTCGGCGGTGCGGCGCGCGGTCACGAGCAGCGTCGCACCGCCCGGGCCGTTGTAGCCCTGGCACCAGCCCTCGTCGCATCCGGTCGAGAAAGGGCTCCACCGCTTGTCGGAGGGCAGGTCCGGCACATGGCGCTCGAAGTAGGTCGGCGGCGGCAGCGTGCCGGCCGCGTCGCGGAGCACCCGGTCGCCGAGCGGCTCCGCCAGGGACACGACGAGAGGGACCCGGGCGCCGCTGGTGGTGCAGTCGGCGGCGGGCACGATTCGGGCCTCGACCGCGACGACCACCTGGGCGTCGTCCCGCGCGGTGATCGTCGCCCGCGGCTCGACGAGGTCCCTGCAACGTGCGTCGCCGGGGCCGACGTGGACGGTGACCGTGGTGTCGTCGCGGCCGACCACCGCCGCCGACCACGGCACCCGGGACGACCCGTCGGGCGACGCTGCCGCCTCGGCCGTGGGCCCGGGTGCTGCCTCGTCGGTGGCCCGGTGCCGGAGGACGAGACCGCCGACGAGCGCCAGTGCGATGACGGCCGTCGCCGCCGCGAGGGTGATCCGCCGGGTGCGCTCGTCGTGCCCGTCCCTGGTCGTCATGGCCGCCCTCGTCGTCGGTGGAAGAGCGGATCGTACGCCGGCACCGTCGCTCCCGCCGTCCCGTCGTACGGGCGCGCTCAGGCGGCGGGCTGTCCCCGTACCGTGGTTCCGCCGCGCCGACGCCCCCGAATCAGCGCCTATGCTGGGCCGGTGAGCAGGGCGGCGGAGGAGTCGAACCGGGCCATGCTGCGCGCCCGGGACGCCATGGACCGCGCGTACGACCAGCCGCTGGACATCCCGGCGCTGGCCCGCATCGCGTACGTCTCCGAGGCGCACTTCATCCGCACTTTCCGCGCCACCTTCGGCGAGACCCCGCACCGCTACCTCCAGCGGCGGCGGGTGGAGCGGGCGATGTACCTGCTCCTGCACACCGACCGGGACGTCACCGACATCTGCTACGCGGTCGGTTTCTCCAGCCTCGGCACGTTCAGCCGCACGTTCCGGCAGATCGTCGGCGAGCCGCCGTCGGAGTACCGCAGGCGCAGGGCCCCGATCGCCGCGCCAGTGCCGGGCTGCTTCACCAAGGCCTGGACCCGGCCCAGCAGTTTTGGATAAGCAGCAGGTCAGGGCCGCACCGTAGCGTCTCCGGCATGACGATGAACGCGATCACCCGCTCCCAGATCTACGTCCTCGACCAGGACGAGGCCCTCGACTTCTACGTCGGCAAGCTCGGCATGGAGGTCAACACCGACGCCGACCTCGGCTTCATGCGCTGGCTGACGGTCAACATCCCCGGGGACCCGGAGCGCGAGATCCTGCTGGAGAAGCCCGGCCCGCCGGCGCTGGACCCGGCCACCGCCGAGCAGGTCCGCGAGCTGCTCACCAAGGGGGCGCTGGGCGGCTTCCTCTTCATGACCACCGACGACGCGCAGAAGACGTACGAGGACCTGGTCGCCAAGGGAGTCGACATCACCGACGAGCCGATGGAACGCCCGTACGGGATCGACTTCGGCATCCGCGACCCGTTCGGCAACAAGATCCGCATCGGCCAGATGTTCCCCCGGGGCTGACTGGCGGCAGGACGCCGTCCACCACGGCCCGCTGCGGCGCGCCGCCGAGACCGCCGAACTGGTCGCGGCGGCGCTGCCCGGGATCCCGGTGTACGCCGCCGAGGAGGTCGGCGACCACCTGCCGCACGACACCGACCCGGCCGGCCTGCCGCCCGCGTACGCCCGGCTGCTGGCCAACTTCCCCCCGGCCGAGCGGGCCGCCGGGCCGCGGCTGACGGCGGCGGCCGTGCGGCGGTTCGCACCGCGCCGGCGGACGGTGACCGGGGGGATCTGGTCGTCACGCACACGTTTCTGATCGCCTGGTTCGTCCGGCACGCACTGGACGCGCCGGAGCGGCGCTGGCTGGGGTTCAACGCGCACAACGGTGGGTTGACGGTGATCCGCTACCGGTCGGGCGGACGCCGACCCTGGTCGCCGTCAACGACGTCGCCCACCTGCCACCGGAACTGCGCGCCACCGGCCTGCCGCGGACCACAGGTACTGACCTGCCACCCCGCACGGACGGTCGCCGGGCTCCCGCCGTTATGGTCGCCGCACCGGCGCCGCCGACCAGGGCGGCCGGCGTCGCGGCGAGCCGGCGGCACGGCCGGGGCGAAGGGGTGGTGACGGTGGCGGACGCGGAACTCCTCGTCGAGGTGACCGGGGCGGTGGCGACGGTGGTGATCCACAACCCGGCGCGGCGCAACGCGATGACGGCCGGGATGTGGCGGCGGCTGCCGGGGCTGCTCGACGAGCTGGAGGGCGACCCGGCCGTCCGGGTCCTGGTGCTCACCGGCGCCGAGGGCACCTTCTGCGCGGGCGCGGACCTGGCCGAACTGGACGACCTGCTCGACGACGGCGACCTCGACACGGTGGTGGCCGCCGAGAAACGGCTGGCCGCCTTCGCCAAGCCGACCGTCGCCGCCGTCCGGGGCGCCTGCGTGGGCGGCGGCTGCCAGCTCGCGGTCGCCTGCGACCTGCGGATCGCCGCCACCGACGCGCGGTTCGGTGTGCCGCCGGCGCGGCTGGGCCTGGTGTACCCGGCGCCCAGCACCCGCCGGCTGGCCCGGCTGGTCGGCCCGGCCGCGGCCAAGCACCTGCTCTTCACCGCCGAGCTGATCGACGCCGACCGCGCGCTGCGGATCGGGCTGGTCGACGAGGTGCTGCCGGTCGACCGGCTCGCCGCCCGGGTGGACGAGGTCACCGCCGCCGTGGTCGCCCGGTCGCAGCTCACCGTGGCGGCCGCCAAGGAGATCATCGACGGCCGGGCGGACGAGGACCGGGTCGCCTGGTGGCACGGGCAGGTGCGGGCCAGCGGCGAGGCCCGCGAGGGCGTCGCGGCCGTCCACGAGCGCCGCCCGCCCCGCTTCGGCTGGACGCCGCCGGCCCGGCACTGACCGCAGACCGCCCCCGCTTCGGCTGGACGCCGCCGGCCCGGCACTGACCGCAGACCGCCCCCGCTTCGGCTGGACGCCGCCGGCCCGGCACTGACCGCCGCCGACCGTGCCCGACCGGGCCGCGCGCCGGACACGGTCCGCGCATGGGTGGTGCCGGGCGGTGCGGTGGGGCAGGCTGTCCGCTGTGCAGCGTGATCAGTTGCTCGCGGGCCGCTACCGGCTGGGCGGGCGTCTCGGCAGGGGCGGCATGTCCGAGGTCTACCGGGCGCACGACGAGGTGCTGGAACGCGACGTCGCGGTGAAGGTGCTCGTGGCGGCGGACCCGTCGGCCCGGCGGCGGATCCAGGCCGAGGCGAAGGCGGCGGCCAGGCTCTCGCACCCGAACGTCACCGCCGTCCACGACTACGGGGAGTCCCTCCTCTTCGACCGGTACGCGCCCTTCGTGGTCATGGAGCTGCTCTCCGGCCGTACGCTCGCGCAGCGGCTCGCCGCCGGGCCGCTGCCGCCCCGGGACGCCCTGCGGGTCTGCGCGGAGGTCGCCGCCGCTCTCGGCGCCGCCCACGCCGAGGGGCTGGTGCACCGCGACGTCAAGCCCGAGAACGTCGTGCTGACCCCGACGGGGGCGAAGGTGGTCGACTTCGGGATCGCCGCCGTCGCCGGCACGCCCGAGATCGACTTCGAGGGACGGCTGCTCGGCACCCCGGCCTACCTGGCCCCCGAGCGGCTCGCCGCCGGCGAGGTGCTGCCCGCCTCCGACGTCTACGCGCTCGGCCTGCTCGTGCACCAGGCGCTCGCCGGCCGGCTGCCGTGGCACAGCGAGACGCAGATCGGGATGCTGCGCGCCCACGCGTACGCCGTGCCGGGCCCGCTGCCGGAGGTCGACGGCGTGCCCCCCGAGGTCGGCCGGCTGTACCGGCGGTGCCTGGCCAAGGACCCGGGCGACCGGCCCTCGGCCGCCGAGGCGGCGCGCGTCCTCGCCGGGGCGCTCGCCCGGATGCCGCTTTCCGAGGCGGGGCACGCGGACGTGCCGGCGGACCGCCGCGACGTGCCGGCGGACCGCCGCGACGTGCCGACGGGCCGTGCGGAGGTGTCGGCGGGCCGTGCGGAGGTGCCGGCGGGGCACCAGCGCGTGCCGGCGGAATACCGGGGCGTGCGGGCGGGGTCAATAGGAGCGCCGGCGGCGGGGCCTGCCGGCGGGCGTGACCCCGCCGAGGCGGTGCCGGCCGGGGCCGCATCCGCCGCCGGGGGCGGCGTCCGCCCGGGGCGCCGGGGCTGGCGGTCGAGGCGGGGCTCGTGGGTGCTGGCGGCGGTGGGCGCGGTGGTGGTCGGCGCGGTGGTGGCCGCGACGCTCGGCGACCCCTCCGTCCAGCGGTCCGGCCCGCCCGACGAGCCCCGCACCGGCATCGGCACCGGCACGCTGGGCTCCACCGGGGTCGCCCTGCCGGTCACCGGCGACGCGCCGAAGGGGCCGGCCGTCCCCGGCACGGGTCCGCCGGCCGGGTCGGCGACCGCCGGGCGGTCCAGTCCCGGACCGGTCGCGCCCACCGGAGCCAGCCCGACCGCCCCGGCGCCGACCGACGGCGCCGAGCCGTCCCCTACGCCTGGCCGGCCGTCCGGGTTGGACGTGAACTCGCGCGGTGGGGTGGTGACGGTCCGCTGCGACCGGAAGCTGGCCGAGGTGGTCGACGTGGCGCTGGCTGCCGGCCACCACGTCGAGGAGTACGCGCCGGGCCCGGCGCGGGAGGTGCGGGTCGAGTTGGTCGCCGCCGACCGCCGCAGTGTGGTCACCGTGCGCTGCGCCGACGGCCGCCCAGTGCCCCGCGTCAAGGAGTCCCGCGTCAAGGAGTCCCGGGCCAGGGAGTCCCGCGTCAGGGAGTCCCGGGCCAGGGAGTCCCGCGTCAGGGAGCCCCGGGCCAGGGAGCCCCGGTAGCCGGGGCGGGGCTACGCCCCCGGGGAGGGGCCGGCGGGCGCCGCGCCAGGGGTCGTACCCCCGACGCGGCCCCCCGTTCCCGCCGGCCGGTCCGTCACCGCCCGGCCAGCGCCGCCCAGCTCGGGGCCGCCGGCTCGCGCCGCAGCGGCATGCCCGCCTCGGCCGGCGTCCGGTCGCCCTTGCGCTGGTTGCAGTCGTAGCAGGCGGCGGTCGTGTTCCGCCACGTGTTCCGGCCGCCGCGCGAGCGGGGCAGGATGTGGTCGATGGTGCCGGCCGACCCGCCGCAGTACGCGCAGCACCGCCCGTCCCGTCGCAGCACCCCGGCCCGCGACCACGCCGGCCCGGCGCTGAACCGCCAGCGGGTCACCACGTAGCGGACGAGGCGGACCACCCGGGGAACCGGGAAGACCCCGATCACCCGGTCCGGTTCGGCCTCGTGGATCTCGGCGACCCGACGACAGAGCATCCGGATCGCGTGCTGGACGGTGACCCGGTGCAGCGGGCCGAGGTCGGCGTTGACGACGAGGACGGCGTCCACCGGTGTCTCCCTTCGTGGCGGTGACGATCTGGACGGGCCGGACAGCGAAAGAGCCGCCCGTTCCGGGAAGTGGACGGGCGGCTCGACGGCGTGCGGGCACGCGTCAGCCGGGCCGGCCACCCTCGGGGCCTTCGGCTCGGCAACCGCCGCCACTCGCCGACGACGCCGGGTGCGCCGGGCCGGGCAGCCACGACGGCACACAGGTGACGTGCGACATCGACATGGACGGCTCCCGCGGCGGTGGTTGACCTTGCGGGATCACGGTAGGTCGGCGGGCGAGAGACGGGCAACGGATTTCGATCGAGCGGCCGTCTCGTCGGGGCGGCGCTGCCGGCGGGCCCGGCCGGCGGCCCGCGCGGCGGCCAGTGGCCGGTCGATCCGTAGCGCCATCCGTACCGTCAGCTCGCTCTCCAGCAGCGGCCGGTTGACCTCCCCGGCGACCGCGAGCGCCGGCCCGGAGACCGTGCGCCAGATCGCGGCCGTCCCCGCGCCCAGCCCGAGCAGGGCCACGGCGGCCCGGGTCGCCGGCGAGCCGGCCGCCGCGAGCGCGCTCACCCCCACCACGGCGAACAGCACCGCGAGCAGCGGTACGAGCACCGGCCAGAAGATCCCCCGGGCGGCCTGCACCACCAGCCGCCGGTCCCGGATGATCAGGTTCCGGGCGACGACCGCGTAGTCCTCCTCGTCCAGCAGGTCCCTCGGGTGCAGGCCGCCGGTGAGCACACCCCGCCACAGGTCGCCCTGGTTGCGCAGCTCGCGGGCCAGGTCCGGCAGCCCCGCCTCGGTCGGGTCGCCGACGCCCGCCCGGGTGACCGCCGACGCCCACGCCGACAGTGACCGGCGGACCACTGCGGCCGAGTACGGCGGCAGCACGGTGGCCAGCTCGTCCAGCCAGCGGCTGAGCTGGATCTGCCGGCCGCCGAAGCGTCCCGCCACCTGGTCGGCGTCGCCGTGCCGCACCGTGTCGGCCAGCGAGCGTCCCAGCCGGTACGCCAGCCCGACCCGGTGGTTGGTGGCCATCGTCCAGCGCAGCACGTCCACGTTCAGGTCGTCGAGGGCGAGCAGCAGGTCCTCCCCGGCTCCGCCCGTCACCCGGTCCCTCGCCCCGGCCGTGGACGGCGCGGGGGCGTCGCGCCGGGTCAGCTCGGCGATCTGGCCGAGCGCCACCTCCACCCCGTCCAGGTACATCTGCATGCGTCGCCGCCCCGACATCTCGGTCAGGTTGGACAGCTTCGCCGGCGCGCCCGCCGGCCGGTCGTCCCCGGTGTCGAGCAGCTCGGCGGTCTGGGCGTGGTGGTACGCGTCCGCCATCCACCACCCGAGCCGCAGGGCGGTCACGATGCAGGCCCGCTCGTCCCGGATCAGCGGGTACGCGTCGTCCCGCGGCACGTCGGCGACGAGCGGGTCGTCGTCCCCGCGCGGCGGCATTCCCGCTGACCTCCCGGCTCACCCCAGACGATCAGCCTAGGCGAGCCGAGCGACCTGTTTGCCCGTTTTCGTCACCCTCGCGGTCGACCCGCCCGCCTGGCCGCGCCGCCCGCCGCCCGCCGCCCAGTGCCCGTCGCCCGCCGCCCGGTGCCCGTCGCCGTGGTTGTCACCGTCTCCGGGCGAGCAGGCCCCGGGGCCGGATCGAGCGGACCGGCTCGGCCGCGCCGCCCTCGGCCCGCAGGACGTGGTTGGCCGCGACGATCCCCGTCGCCGCCGCGCGTTCCATCAGCGCGCTCGGGAAATCGGTCCGGATGCCGTCGCCGGCCAGGTAGAGCCCGTCGGCGTCGGTGCGCACCCCCGGCCGCCACGCGTGGCTGCCCGGGGTGAACGCCGGCGCCTGCGCCGCCACCCGCGCGCGCACCTCCCGGACCCGCAGCCCGGCCGCCTCCGGCCAGAGCGCGGTCAGCTCGGCCCGCATCCGCTCGGCCAGCTCCGTCGCGGGCACGCCCGGCTCGCACGCGTACGCGTGCAGTTCCAGCACCGAGCCGCCGGTGCGGGCGGCCCAGCGGCGGGACTCGTCCTCCAGCCGGTGGTAGAGGGTCACCGAGTCCAGGGTCGGCTGCCGGGACACCCCGCTGAACACCGCCCGCCCGGCGGCCACGTCCCCGTCGCACCAGTAGCGCGCCACCGCGTACGGCGGACCGGGCCGGCCGAACGCGGGCATCCGCTCCACCAGCGCGGGCGCGTGGTCGACCAGGCCGGGCGAGGCGGCGACCAGCGCGGCTAGGGCGGGCGGGTCGACGGCGAGCACCACGTGCCGGGCGGCGTACGACGCGCCGTCGGCGGTGGCCACCCGCCACCCGGCGCCCTCGCGGGTCAGCGCGGTGGCGGGGGTCCCGGTGCGCACCCGGCCGCCGTGCCTCTCCACGTGCCGGGCCAGCGGCTCCCAGATCGCCGTCGCGTAGTCCCCGTCGGGGCAGTCGAAGGCCAGCCCCTCGGGGTTGCCCAGCAGGTAGAAGTGGAACTGCGCGATCATCTCCGCCGCCGACATCTCCGCCTCGTGGTTGAAGAACGAGTGGGAGAAGACCTCGAAGAGCATCGCGCGGGCCCGGTCCGGCAGCCGCAGCGAGGTGAGCAGCTCGTCGGCGGTGGTGTCGTCGAACTCGGCGTAGGTGCGCACCGGATCGTAGGTGAGCAGCGGCAGCGCCGCGTCCCGGTCCATGCCGCGCAGGTCGCCCAGGCGCAGGCTCGGGCTGCGCAGCAGCAGGGCCAGCAGGTTCGCCGGAGGAGCGGGCGGCAACCGGCCGAACTCCTCGGTCGGCCAGCGGGCGCTCAGGATCGGGTAGCCGGGGACCGGCCGGAGGAAGCCGAGCCCCGGGTCGGCGCGGCGCAGGATCGACCGCCAGTTGTAGTACTGCCGGAAGAACGCGTGGAAGCCGTGCTCGTTCGTCTGTCGCGTGCCGTCGGCCAGCGTCTCCCGCCAGGCCCCGAGCCGGCCGCCGAGGGTCGGCGCGGCCTCCAGCACGGTCACCGCCACGCCGCGCTCGGCCAGCACCACCGCCGCCGACATACCGGCGATCCCGCCGCCGACCACCACCACCTCGACCGGGCGCGGCACGCGGGGGGCGCCACCGCCGCCCGGGTCCACCTCGTGCTGGCGTACGCCGAGGAGCCGACCGACCACCTGCGACAGCGCCATGTGCACCTTCCCGCCCCGGGGGTCCTCCAGTCTGCCCCGTTCGGGCGTTAGGAAGGGCCCCTTCCTCTACCGCAGGCGTTAACAAGGTGCCCTTCCTTTCACTGCGGCGGGAGGCAGCGCCGTTCGCGGTCGGAGGCCGGCCAGACGTACTCCAGGTCGGGCGGGACGTCGTCGCCGAAGATCGGGCCGTAGTGCCCGGGGTCCTTGCGCAGCAGCGACGAGCGGTGGCTCAGGTGCAGGTCGTCGCGGCCCAGCCAGGGCGGCAGCTCGCCGGCCTCGGCCAGCTCCGCCTGGGTGCGGACGCGGGTCAGCCCGCAGGCGGCGGCGAGGTCGGTGGTCATCGTGGTCGCGCAGGTGTCGGCCCGACCGGGCTCGCACCAGACCGCGCACACGTCCAGCCCGTATCGGGTGAGGGCCTCCTCGTACCCGGCCCACATCTTCACCGCCGGGTGGTTGCGCCAGCCGTACGTGGGGCGGGTCAGCCCGCGCAGCACCTGGATGGTCTCCACCCGCTGCTTGCCCAGCCGCCTCTGGTCCAGCGTCCGGGCGCTGGCCAGGAAGTCCGGGTACGGCAGGAACGTCTGCATGCCGCTGGTCTACCCGCCGAGGGGCCGCGGAATCTGCCCGACGTCCTAGGTCTACCTGGTGGACCGGCTGGGCGGGAACGGCGGGACATGCCCGACGACCAGCGTTCATGATCGCGGGGCTGCGCGGGGCGCGACCGGCTGACTACGATGCGGCGCATGGCGGAGCCCCTGCTGGATCGTGCGCGGCGGGCGGGGCGTCGGCTCCGGGTCAACGGGGACGCGCGGGCGCACTACGTGGTTTGCGGGCGGGACGCCCTCGCCTACTGGGTGGTGCGCGCGCTGCTCGCCACCGAGTTGCAGGCGACGGGCCGCGTCCGGATCACCCTGGTGGTGCCGGAACGACCGCGCTCCGACGAGCCGGACGGGCGGGACCTCCAGGGCGTCGAGGTGGTCCGGGCCGACCGGCTGGACGAGGTCACCTTCCAGCGGGCCGGGCTGGCCGGCGCCGACGGGCTGGCCCTGCTGCACCAGGACGACGTCGGCAACATGCATGCCGCGCTCTGCGCCCAGGAGGTCGAGCCCCGGCTGCGGCTGGTGGTGCGGATGTTCAACACCGGGCTCGCCAACGGGGTGCGGCAGATCTTCCCCGACTCGGCGGTGCTCTCCGACTCGTCGATGGCCGCCCCCGCCTTCGTGGCTGCCGCGCTCGGCGAGGTCGCCCCGACCCACTTCCGGCACGGCGGGCGCACCCTCTACGTGGCCCGCCGCGACGACGTACGCCCCGGCGACGTGGTCTGCGGGGTGGCCGACACCCACGACCCGCAGCAGGTCCGGGTGCTGCCCGCCGAGGAGTCCGCCGCGGACGTGGTGCTCGCCGAGGCGACGGGGGCGCCGCCCGGCACCGAGCTGGCCGCGCGCCGGTTGGTGCGGGCCCGGCGGCGTCGCCGCCCGGTGACCGTGCTGCTCCGCGCGGTGCGCAGCTTCGCCACCCGCAAGATCGGCATCGCGGTGATCACGCTGCTGGCGGTGATCGGGGTGCTCGGCTGGCTCAACGGCAGCGCCACGAACGCCAACTGGGGCGACTCGCTCTACCTCACGCTCGTGACGACGCTGAGCGGGCAGGACCCGGATCCGAACAAGCCGGTCGCCCAGCAGGTCATGCAGGTGGTGCTCAACCTCGCCGGGCTGGCGCTGATCCCGCTGATCACCGCCGTGGTGGTGGACGGGATCGTCAACGCCCGGCTGGCGTTGCACTCCGGCCGGATCCAGCCGGAGCGGTCCGGGCACGTGGTCGTGGTCGGGCTGGGCAACGTCGGCACCCGGGTGATGGCCCAGCTCTGCGACTTCGGCGTCGAGGTGGTGGCGATCGACAAGCTGCCCGAGCCTCGCGGTGCGGCGCTCGCCCGCCGGCTCGGCGTGCCGCTGATCGTGGGCGACGCCGCGCTGGAGGAGACCCTCCAGGCGGCGTCCGTGGGCACCTGCCAGGCGCTGGTGGTGGTCTCCACCGACGACGAGACGAACCTCCAGGCGGCGCTGAACGGCCGGGCGGTCAACCCCGAACTCCAGGTGGTGCTGCGCCTCTTCGACGGCCACTTCGCCGAGCGCGTCCAGCAGGCGTTCGGCATCGGCGTCTCGCGCAGCGTGTCGTACCTGGCCGCGCCGTCGTTCGCCGCCGCGCTGCTGGACCGCGCGGTGATCGCCACCATCCCCGTCGGCCGGCACGCGCTGCTGGTCACCGAGGTCTCCGTCGCCGCCGGGTCCGACCTGGACGGTCGTCCGCTCGCCGCGGTCGGGCGGGCCGAGAGCGTACGCCTGCTCGCGCACGCCCGGGCCGGTCAGCGCCTCGACTGGGGGCCCGACCCGCGCCTGGTGATCGTCGCGGGGGACCGGCTGACGGTGGTGGCCCGCCGGGCCGGCCTGAACGCCCTGCTGCGCGAGGCGGCGCCGCCCCCGCCGGAGGATCCCGCCGCGCCGGCGCCCCGGCAGCCGGAGGAGTGACCGTCCGTTCCGCCGGTCCGACGTTCCGACGTTCCGACGGTCCGGGGCTCGGCGGGTCAGGCCCGGCGGGGGCGCAGGGCGTACCAGGCGGCGCCGACGGCGAGCACGGCGAAGCCGGCGAGGACGCTGGACAGCGGCAGGTTGACGGCGAGCAGCAGGCAGCCGGCCAGCCCCAGCACGGCGAGCGCCCGCACCGGGAGCCGCCGCCCCGGGTCGCGGCCCAGGGTCAGCGCGGCCGCGTTGGTGATCGCGTAGTAGACCAGCACGGTGCAACTGGAGAAGCCGATGGCGTCCCGGACGTCGCCGAGCGCCACGACCAGCACCACCACGGCGGCGACGGCCAGTTCGGCGCGGTGCGGCACCCGGTGCACCGGGTGGACGGCGGCGAGGGCCCCGGGCAGGTCGCGGCGGCGGGCCATCGCCAGCGCGGTGCGCCCGACCCCGGCGAGCAGGGAGAGCAGCACGCCGGTCACCGCCACGGTCGCCCCGGCCCGGACCAGCCAGGCGAGGCCGGGCAGCCCGGCGGCGGTCACCACGTCGGCCAGGGGCGCGGCGGACGCGGCCAGCCGATCGGCCCCGAGCACGCCGACGGCGACCACCGCCAGCACCAGGTAGATCGCCAGCACCACGCCCAGCGCCAGCGGCACCGCCCGGGGGATGGTCCGCTCCGGGTCGCGTACCTCCTCGCCGAGGGTGGCGACCCGCGCGTACCCGGCGAAGGCGAAGAAGAGCAGCCCGGCGGCGGTGAGCACGCCCCGCCCGGAAGTGTCGAGGTCGCCGAGCCGGGCCAGCGAGACGTCGCCGCCGACCGCCCCGGCCACCGCGACCAGGGCCAACACCGCCAGCACCACGCCGACCAGCACCTTCGTCGCGGTCGCGGTCTTGCCGATGCCGCGCAGGTTCACGGCGGTCACCGCCAGCACCGCGCCGACGGCGACGAGCCGGGCCTGCCCCGGCCAGAGGTACGCCCCGATGGTCAGCGCCATCGCCGCGCAGCTCGCCGTCTTGCCGACCACGAAGCCCCAGCCGGCCAGGAAACCCGCGAACGGGCCGAGCCGTTCCCGGCCGTACACGTAGGTGCCGCCGGACTCGGGGTGGCGGGCCGCCAGCCGGGCCGAGCTGGTCGCGTTGCAGAAGGCGACGAAGCCGGCCAGCACCAGCGCCGCCAGCAGGCCCGCCCCGCCGGCCGCCGCCGCGGCGGGCGCGAAGACCACGAAAACGCCCGCGCCGAGCATCGACCCCAGCCCGATGACCACCGCATCGGGTACGCCCAGCCGGCGCGCCAGTTGGTCCACAGCGGGCACCTTAGGGGGTCGAGATGAACGGCCGGTCCCAGTCGCGCGGCGCCCCGGGTAACGGCAGGTCGTCCCAGGGCACCCGGTGCAGCACCCGGTCGAGGACGAGCCCGAGCAGCAGCCCGGCCACCGAGTCGGTCAGCCAGTGCCAGCCCAGGTAGGTGGTGGTGCACAGCACCACGACCGGCGGCACCACCCGGACCACGGTGACCAGCCGGGGCAGCACCGTCCGGCCGTAGGTGCGCAGCAGCGGGGCGAGCAGCAGCGCGATGACGCCGTACCAGAGGATCGCGTTCGCGACGTGGCCGGAGGGGTAGGACTGGGCGAACCGCAGCGGCAGTTCGTCCTGGAACAGCGGGAGGGTCTGCTCGGGCGGAAGGAACGGGTCCTTGACGCTCGCGCTGGGTGCGGGGCGGGCGGTCCACACCTTGAGCGGCCCGATCGTGAGATAGCTGAGGACGAAGGCGAGCACCGGCGGCAGCACCGGGCGCAACGATCTCAGCCGGACCGCGAGCAGCACCCCGAGACCGAGTGCGATCAACGTCAACGGGGTGCCCTGACCGAGGTAGTTGAGGACCACCGCCGTCACGCGGGCGGCGGTGGGCCGGTGCGCCTCCGACCAGTCGGCGACCGCGCGGTCGATCCCGAAGAACCGCTCGGCGGTGAGCGCCACGGTCAGCCCGACCAGGGCGGCGAGCAGGAGTGCGTCGAACCACCAGCCGGCCGGCCTGACCGGCCTCAGCCGTGCTCTGGGCCGTACCGTCGTGGTCTCCCGCACCCGGACCACGCTACCGGCCCGGCGCGACGGCCGGCCGGCGCGGCCCGGGGCGGCTGTGTGCCGAGCCACGAAGGGAGGCGCTCGGCCCGGACGGCCGTCAGACTTGGGGCCGTGCGGATCACCTCGGCCCTCGTCGACCCGGCACTGCTCGACCTTCCCTGGTCGACCCCGCTGGAGCAGTGGCCTGCCCAGCACCTGGTGGCGCTGCCCCAGGGCATCTCCCGGCACATCGTCCGGTTCGTCCGGCTCGGCGGCTACGTCTACGCCGTCAAGGAGACCGGCGAGCGGGTCGCGGAGCGTGAGTACGACCTGCTGCGCGCCCTGGAGCGGATCGACTTCCCCGCGGTGGAGGCGGTGGCGATCGTCGCCGACCGGCAGACCGACGACGGCGAGCCGCTCGACCCGGTGCTGATCACCCGGCACCTGCAGTTCTCGCTGCCCTACCGGGCGCTCTTCTCGCACACCCTGCGCCCGGAGACGATGGGGCGGCTGCTCGACGCGCTGGCGGCCCTGATCGTGCGGATGCACCTCACGGGCTTCTTCTGGGGCGACTGCTCGCTGTCGAACACCCTGTTCCGCCGGGACGCCGGCGCGTTCGCCGCCTACCTGGTGGACGCGGAGACCGGGGCGCTGCACCACTCGCTCTCCAACGGCCAGCGCGGCGAGGACCTGGAGATCGCCCGGGTCAACATCTTCGGCGAGGCGCTCGACCTCCAGGCCGCCGGGCTGTTGCACGAATCGATCGACCCCGAGGTGGTCTGCGAGGAGGTCGTGCAGCGCTACGAGCGGCTGTGGCACGAGATCACCTACGAGCAGCAGGTCGAGCGGGAGGCCCGGCACGACATCGAGGGGCGGATCCGCCGCCTCAACGAGCTGGGCTTCGACGTCGCCGAGGTGGCCATGTCGACCATCGACAACGGGCGCTACCTGGTCCGGCCGAAGGTGGTCGACGCCGGGTACCACACCCGGCGGCTGCTCCGCCTGACCGGGCTGGACGCCGAGGAGAACCAGGCCCGGCGGCTGCTCAACGACCTGGACGCCTACCGGGCCGAGAGCGACCTCACCGACGAGCAGCAGGCCGCGCACCGCTGGCTGACCGAGGTCTTCGAGCCGGTGGTCCGGGCGGTCCCGGCGCACCTGCGCCGCAAGCTGGAGCCGCAGGAGCTCTTCGCCCAGATCATCGAGCACAAGTGGCTGCTCTCGGAGCAGGCCGGCCGGGACGTCGGCATGGCCCCGGCCGTGCACTCGTACCTCTCCGACGTGCTCGTGCACCGCCCCGACGAGCAGGCCGTGCTCGGCGTCGAGGTTCCCACCGCCGGCTGACCCGCCGGCGCGGCCCGCCGGCTGACCCGCCGGCGGAACCGGGCGTGGCCGTCCGGGCGCCGAGCCGTCCGGGGGCGCCGAGCCGTCACTCCACCCAGGAGCCGCCGCGCATCACCCGGACCACGTTCAGGTCGTCGTCGAGCACCACCAGGTCGGCCCGGAACCCGACCTGGAGGGCGCCCAGCCGGTCGCCGAGGCCGATCGCGCGGGCCGGCGTGGTGGCCGCCATCCGCACGGCGTCCGCGATCGGGATGCCGGCCGCCACCGCGTGCCGCAGCGCCTCGTCCATGGTCAGGGTGCTGCCGGCGATCGCGCCGTCGCGGGCCAGCCGGGCCACCCCGCCCGCCACCGTGACGGCCTGGCCGCCCAGCTCGTAGTCGCCGTCGGGCATGCCGGCGGCGGCCATGGCGTCGGTGATCAGGGCGGCCCGCTCCGGGCCCGCCGTCGAGGTGGCGAAGGTCAGCATCCCGTCGTGCAGGTGGACGCCGTCGGCGACCAGCTCGCAGACCACGTGCGGGGCGTCGAGCAGGGCCACCACCGGGCCGGGCTCGCGGTGGTGCACCGGCCGCATCCCGTTGAACAGGTGGGTGCCGACGCTCGCGCCCGCCGCGACGGCGGCGCGGGTCTCGTCGTACGTGGCGTCGGTGTGGCCGACCGCGGCGACCACCCGGTGCGCGACGAGCAGCTTGACCGCCTCCAACGCGCCGTCCCGCTCGGGGGCGAGGGTGACCATCCGGACGGCGCCGTCGCCCAGCTCGATCAGCTCGGCCAGCTCGTCGGTGGACGGGTCGCGGAGGAACTCGGGGTTCTGCGCGCCGCAGCGGGCCGAGGAGAGGTACGGCCCCTCGAAGTGGATGCCGGCCAGCACCCCCTCGGCGACCAGCGGCGCGAAGGCGGCGGTGGCCGCGCGCATCAGCTCGAACGGCGAGCTGACCAGGCTGGCCAGCAGGGTCGTCGTGCCGTGCCGCAGGTGGAAGTCGGCGGCCTGCCGGGCCTGCCCGGCGTCGCCGGTGGTGAAGGTGTGCCCACCACCGCCGTGCGTGTGCATGTCGACGAAGCCGGGCACGATCCAGTGCCCGTCGCGCACGGACGGGTACTCGGCCACCGCCGTGATCCGGCCCCCGTCCAGCTCCACGCAGCCCTGCCGGATCACGCCGGTCGGGGTCACCACCTTGCCGTTCACCCGCGTGGCCATCACTTCTCCAGACTGTCGAGGGCGAGCAGGGCGGCGCCGAGGCAGCCGGCCTCGTCGCCGAGGGCCGCCGCGACCAGGCGCGGCTCCCGGTGGAACGTCATCCGCTCGTGCAGCGCCGTCCGCAGCGGTTCGAGCAGCAGCGCGCCGGCCTGCGCCAGGCCGCCGCCGAGCACGACGGTCTCCACGTCGAAGAGGGCCTGGCCGGTGGCGAGGCCGTCGGCGAGCGCCTCGACGGCCTCCCGCCAGACGTCCGCCGCCAGCGGCTCGCCGGCCGCCGCCCGGTCGGCCACGTCGGCGGCGGTCGCCGGGACGCCGGCCAGGGCCGTGTAGCGCCGGCCGATCGCGGCCGCCGACGCCACCGCCTCCAGGCAGCCGGGACGGCCGCAGCCGCAGGCCGGCCCGCCGGCGCGTACCTGGATGTGGCCGATCTCCCCGGCGGCGCCGTGCGCGCCGGTGACGGCCGTGCCGTCGACCACGTGCGCCGCGGCGATCCCGGTGCCGATCGCGACGAAGAGGACGTGTGCGGAGTCGCGGCCGGCGCCGAGCCGCGCCTCGGCCAGGCCGCCGGCGCGCACGTCGTGGCCGAGCGCCGTCGG
The DNA here is from genome assembly GCF_043205005.1 of Micromonospora sp. NPDC047620. Taxonomy (NCBI): domain Bacteria; kingdom Bacillati; phylum Actinomycetota; class Actinomycetes; order Micromonosporales; family Micromonosporaceae; genus Micromonospora; species Micromonospora sp. NPDC047620. The sequence continues at coordinate 61,335 of NZ_JBIDDG010000013.1, forward strand.
CAGTTCGAGTCGAGCCCGTGCCAGGTCCCGCAGCGGTACGTCCCGGAAGCCCACGTTCGCGGACCAGACCGCGACCCCGCGCGCCTCGTCGATCACGCCGGGCACGGCGACGCCGAGCGCGACCGGGGTGAGCCCGTCGGCGCGGGCCTTGCCGGCCAGCCCCTCGGCGACCGCCAGGACGGTGTCGACCACGGCGTCCGGGCCGCGCCCGGCGTCGGTGGGGTGCCGCTCGGCGTGCAGCACGGCGCCGTCCGGCCGGACCAGGGCGCACTTCATCCCGGTGCCGCCGACGTCCAGCGCGACGACGACGTCGCCTGCGCTCATGCGAGAACCACGGAACGGCTCAGGTGCCGGGGCGCGTCGGGGTCGAGGCCCCGGCTGGTGGCGAGCGCGACGGCGAAGCGTTGCGCCAGGATCAGGTCGGCCATCGGGTCGACCGGCGTACGACCGGCGGCCCAGCTGCCGAGCACAGTGCGGCAGCCGTGGGTGCGGCTGTGCACGAACGCCGCGCCGGTCGCCGCGACGTCCTCGGGCAGCCCGTCGGGCAGCTCGCCGAACGCCCAGACCAGCCGGCCGGGAGCGGCGATCGAGATCGGGCCGTGCCGGTAGTCCATGGCCGGGTACGCCTCGGCCCAGAAGGTGGCCGCCTCGCGGCACTTCAGCGCCGCCTCCTGGGCCAGCCCGACCGTCCACCCCCGACCGAGGAAGGTGGCCTGCTCGATCCGGGACGGCTCGATCGGCAGCGGGGCGCGCACCGCCACCTCCGCGTCGGCGGAGAGGGCGGTGATGTTGTCGCCGAGGTGGGCGCGGAGCAGGGCCAGCGCGGTGGTCGCGAAGCGGGTCTGCACCACCGAGCGCTCGTCGGCGAACGGCATGGGCACCGCCGCGTCGGCCAGCGAGGCGGCGGGGGAGGCGGGGTCGCCGACCAGGACGGTCGTCGGCACCCGCCCGCGCAGCGCGGCGAGCAGCTCGGTGACCTCGGTGGTGGTGCCGGAACGGGTGATCGCGACGAGCCGGTCGTAGCGCCGCCCGGCGGGGAACTCGGAGGCCTGGAAGGCATCGGTCTCGCCCTGGCCGGCCTGCTCGCGGCGGGCCGCGTACGCCATCGCCATGAACCACGACGTGCCGCAGCCCACGACGGCGACCCGCTCGCCGTGGCGGGGGAGGTGGTCGGCCGCGGTGGCGGCGACCCGCGCTGCCTCCCGCCAGCAGTCGGGCTGGCTCGCGATCTCCGCGTCGACGTACGACATGAGAACTCCTACGCAGGGGAGCGGTGCGCAATACGGCTCGTTAAAGCCGTCTTTCGCGCGTTATTCTGCGCGAACTCGGCTGGCCGTGGCAACCAGCCCCGTCATCGAGCAGGACATGGTTTTGCGCCCTCGTAGTTTCGCGCACTACTGTGCACGCAATCAATCACCGACCGCGCAGTAACTGGAGGCCTGGGGTGGACCGGTACGCCAGATGGAACGCCCTGCTCGAAATGCTGACCGACAGCGGCCGGGTCAGCGTCGAGGAGGCCGCCGAGCGGCTGGACGTCTCCCAGGCCACCATCCGGCGTGACTTCGACCAGCTCGCCCAGCAGCAGATGATCACCCGGACCCGGGGTGGCGCGGTCGCCAACGGCGTCTCGTACGACCTGCCGCTGCGCTACAAGACCGCCAAGCACTCGGCCGAGAAGCAGCGGATCGGCACCGCCGCGGCGGCGCTGGTCTCGCCGGGCACCGTGGTGGGCCTCAACGGCGGCACCACCAGCACGGAGGTGGCCCGCGCCCTCGCCGTGCGGCCCGACCTGAACACCAGCGCCGAGGGCGCCCAGCTCACCGTGGTCACCAACGCGCTGAACATCGCGAACGAGCTGCTCGTCCGCTCCCGGATGAAGGTCGTGGTGGCCGGCGGCGTGGTCCGCCCCAAGTCGTTCGAGCTGGTCGGCCCGCTGGGCGGGGCGCTGCTGCGCGAGGTCACCCTCGACGTCGCACTGCTCGGCGTCGACGCGATCGACCCCCAGCTCGGCGCCGCCGCCCACCACGAGGGTGAGGCGGCGATGAACAACCTGATGGTGGCCCGGGCCAAGCGGGTGGTGATCATCGCGGACTCGTCCAAGCTGGGCGGTCACGCCTTCGCCCGGATCTGCCCGGTGGACCGGGTGGAGACGCTGGTCACCGACTCCGGCGCCAACCCGGACGTGGTCGCGGCGTTCCGCGCCGCCGGCGTCACCGTTATCTGCGCCTGAGGTGAAAGGAAGGGCACCTTCCTAACGTCTGGTGTATAGGAAGGGTCCCTTCCTTTCACCCGATCGGCGTGGCGATGCATACCGGGTATTGCACTCGGCTGCATACCGCGTATGGTGTCGCGTGTCATACGCCCATCGGGGGAGGTGCAGCTTGCCAGCTGTCCTGGAGATCGAAGGTCTTCGCAAGACGTACAAGAGTCGTCGGCGCGGCACCCGCAACGCGCTCGACGGCTTCGACATGCGGGTCGAGGTGGGGCAGGTACACGGCTTCCTCGGCCCCAACGGGTCGGGCAAGACCACCACGCTGCGTACGCTGCTCGGTCTGATCCGGCCCGACGGCGGCCGGATGGCCATCCTCGGCCACGAGGTGCCCGAGGCGCTGCCCGCCGTCGCGGGCCAGGTCGGCGCGATCGTGGAGAGCCCGCAGTTCTTCCCGCACTTCTCCGCGCGGGACACGCTGTCCCTGCTGGCCGGCGCGGGCGACGTGCCGCCGCGACGGATCGACGAGGTGCTGGAGCTGGTCGGGCTGCGCGACCGCGCCGGCGAGCGGGTCAAGACGTACTCGCTGGGCATGAAGCAGCGGCTCGCCGTCGCCTCGGCCCTGCTGAAGAACCCGAAGCTGCTGATCCTCGACGAGCCGGCCAACGGGCTGGATCCGGGCGGCATCCGGGAGATGCGCACGCTGATGCGCACCCTCGCCGAGTCGGGGATGACCGTGGTGCTGTCCAGCCACATCCTCGGCGAGATCCAGCTGATCTGCGACTCGGTCACCATCATCTCGCTGGGCCGACGGGTGGCCTTCGGCCCGGTCGAGGAGGTGCTCGCCCAGCACTCGTCCGGCGCCGTCCGGGTGCGGCTGGAGGCGGTCACCGACCTGCCGATCGCCGCCGAGGCGCTGACCCGCGCCGGGATCCGGGTGGACGGCCAGCCCGACCACCTGATGCTCGCCGGCGTCGACAAGCCGGCCACCGTGACCCGGCTTCTCGCCGAGCAGGGCCTCTACGTCAGCGAGCTCGCCCCGGTCGCCGTCGACCTGGAGAGCGTCTTCCTCGACCTGACCGCCACCGCGCCGGTACCCGGCCAGCACCGGCAGGTCGACCAGTCCACGAAGGTCGGCGGGGCGGGGCAGCCCGGCGCCGCCGGAGGAGGGTGGGGCGCGTGAGCCTCTACCGTACGGAGCTGCGCCGGCTGGCCAAGCGGCGCTTCACCCGCTGGATGAGCCTGCTGGGCCTGCTGGTGCTCGCGGCCGTGGTGGTCGGGGTCTTCCTGACCAACGAGAAGATCGACGCCGCCGCGCTGGCGAAGGCCGAGCGCGCCGCGGAGCAGCAGTGGCAGCAGGACGTGGTCCGCAACGAGCAGTACCGCGCCGAGTGCGAGCAGGCGAAGTCCGCCGGAAACAGCCAGGCCAGCGGCTTCCCGGATGACTGCGCGCTGATCCAGCCGCCGCCCCGGGAGGCGGTCGAGTCGCGGTGGTTCCTGCCCTCCACCTTCGACTTCCGCGAGAACTTCGGCTTCACGCTGCTGCCGCTCGCGGCGATCCTGGCGCTGGTCGGGTTCGTGGTCGGCGCCTCCTTCGTCGGGGCGGAGTGGAACACCGGCGGCATGATGAACCTGCTGCTGTGGCGGCCGAAGCGGCTGACCGTACTGCTGACCAAGCTGGCGGCGCTGCTCACCGGGCTGCTCGCCCTGGCGGTGCCCACGACGGCGCTCTGGTTCGGCAGCTTCTGGCTGGTCGCCACCTTCCGCGGCAGCACGGAGAAGATGACCTCCGGCGCCTGGCAGTCCTTCGCCCTCACCGGGCTGCGTGGGGTGGTGCTCGCCCTGATCACCGCGACGATCGGCTTCGCGCTCGCCTCGCTGGGACGGCACACCGCGATGGCGCTGGGCGGGGCGATCGGCCTGATGGTCGTCGGGCAGTTCGGCCTCGGCATCCTGCTGCAGATGGCCGGGGTGCAGTTCGCCGAGGCGTGGCTGCTGCCCACGTACGCGGCGGCGTGGATGCAGAAGACGGTGACACTGGAGGACTGGAACGCCTGCCAGGCCACCTACTTCGGCGAGTGCAAGCCGGAGACCCTGGACATCACCTGGCAGCACTCCTCGGTGCTGCTGGCGGTCGGGTTGACGGTGATCCTCGGCGCGGCGCTCTGGGCGATGCGCCGGCGGGACATCTCCTGACCCCGGCGGTGCGACCGGCGGCTCTCCCCGGCCCCGGTCGCACCGCCCCGCGCGGGCCGTGACAGGCGGCGCCCGGCGACCCACCGCGCCTCCCGACGGGCAACCGATCGACCTGGTGACGATCGGCACGCCACCACCGCTGGACGTGCAGTGGCCGGCGGACACGGGGCGAACCGGCCCGGTCACGTTGCGGCACTGTCGTCCGATGCGAACCGGGTGGGCCCTGGTTAGGCTGGGGTCCCCCGGTCGGCGTCGTGGTGTGCCGCCGGCCTGCCCCTGAGGAGCGCCATGCAGCCCGCCGACGCCGCCCCGGCCGCCACCGAGCCGTCCACGGCGGACCGGGCGGACGCGACCGGCGAGGCGCGCGACGCGGGCACCCTCGTCCCCCAGCCCCGGTCGGGCTCCGACCCCGGGGTTCCGGCCGTGCCGCAGCCCCGCACGGCGGCCGGGCCGGGCGCGGGTGCGGCGGGGACGCCGACCGGCGAGACCGACGCGCCGGCGGACGACCGGCCGGCCGGCGGGCTCACGGAGCGGGAGCGGGGCATCCTCGCCTTCGAGCAGCAGTGGTGGCGGCACGCCGGCGCCAAGGAACAGGCCATCCGGGACACCTTCGGCCTCTCCGCCACCCGCTACTACCAGTTGCTGAACGCGCTGCTGGACAATCCGGCCGCGCTGGCCGCCGAGCCGGTGCTGGTCGGCCGGCTGCGCCGGCTGCGCTCCTCCCGGGCCCGCAACCGCCGCCGCTGACCCCGTCCCGCCGCGTGGCCGGTTCCGTCCGGGTCGGTCGTCCCGGTCCGGTTTCCCGTCCTGCCGGGACCGGCGGGACGGAATGTCGACGGGCCGTGCGGGTAGGCGGCTGACGAACCCGCCGCGTCCCGCGGCTGGTTCACGTTCCGGGCCGTGACCCTACGGCCCGGGGAGGGAGCGGGCGATGACGGGAATCAACCCGAGCCGGCCACCGGACGGTGCGACCGGCACCGGGCAGCAGGCCCGGCAGCAGGCATCCCGGGTCGGGCACCACGCGGCCCAGGCCGGCGGGCAGATCGCGCACGCCGCCGCGGAACAGGGCGGACAGGTCGCCTCCGAGGCCCGGCGGCAGGCGCGGAACCTGACCGGTGAGGCGGGTACGCAGTTGCGCGACCAGGCCCAGGCGCAGCAGCGGCGGGCCGCCGACGGGCTGCGCGGCATCGGGCGCGAACTCGGCTCGATGGCGGAGCGGAGCGAGGACTCCGGGATGGCCGCCCAGATGGTCCGCCGCGCGGCGGACGCCGCCCAGCAGGCGGCCGGCTGGCTCGACGAACGCGAGCCCGGGGCGGTGGTCGACGAGGTGCGGTCGTACGCGCGCCGGCACCCGGGGACCTTCCTGGCCGGCGCGGCCGTGGCCGGGGTGCTCGTGGGGCGGCTCACCCGGAACCTCACCGCCTCCGGCGACGGGGCGCGGGGCGCCGGCCAGCCGTCGACGCCGCCGCCGGGCGCCGAGCCCGGGACGGGCGGGCCGCAGCCGTACGAGCGGGCGGTCGAGGCGCCGTACACGGCCGAGGCGGCGTACCCGCGTACCGAGGCGTACCCGCGCGAGGAGGCGTACACCGGGATGGCCCGGGTGCGCAACGCCTCGCCGCCCGGCCGGCCGGGGCCGGACATTCCGGGCGGGGTGGCGCCGTGAGCGCCCCGGAGAAGGAGCGGACCCAGGCGTCGGTCGGCGACCTGCTCGGCGACGTGACCCGGGACGTCTCCACGCTGGTCCGCAAGGAGATCGAACTGGCCAAGGCCGAGCTGCGCGAGGAGGCGACCCGGGCGGGCAAGGCCGCTGGGATGTTCGGCGGTGCCGCACTGGCCGGCTTCCTGACGGTGCTGTTCGTGTCGTACGCGCTGTGGTGGGGGCTGTCGAACGTGATGGACCAGGGCTGGGCCGCGCTGATCGTGGCCGTCATCTGGGCCGCGGTCGCCGGTGGCCTGCTCGCCAACGCGCGGACGAAGATGGCGCAGCTCCGCTCGGTGCTGCCCAGGACGAGACAGACCGCACGGGAGATGCCGAACGCGGTGCGAGGCCGGTGAACCAGCCGGGAGGGAGCAGATCATGTCCAACGATCCGGACCGGATCCGGTGGGAGATCGAGAACACCCGGAACGAACTGAGCAGCGACGTTGACGCGCTGGCCGACAAGGTCAACCCGCGACGGGTCGCCGGTGAGCGCGTCGGGCAGGCCCGTGGCGCGCTCACCCGGGTCAGGGAGAAGGTGATGGGCGTGCAGTCGGACGGGCACGGCGCCGGTCAGCGCGTGTCGCACGCGACCGAGTCGGCGCGGGCGTTCGGGGAGCAGTCCCGCGAGCAGATGTCGCACGCGGCCATGTCGGTGCGGGACGACGCCCGTTCGCTGGGGCAGCAGTCCCGCCAGCAGGCGCAGGGCAACCCCCTCGCCGCCGGCCTGATCGCCTTCGGCGCCGGGCTGCTGGTCTCGTCGCTGATTCCGCCCAGCCGGCCCGAACGGCAGTTGGCCGGGCAGGCCAGGGGCAAGGTGACCGAGCACTCCGGGCAGTTGCGCCAGCAGGCGAGCCAGGTCGGCCACCAGATGCGCGACAACCTGCGTGACAACATGCGCGGGCCGGCGCAGCGGGCGGCGCAGTCGGTGGGCTCCACGGCCGTCGGGGGCGTGTCGGCCGTACGGGAGCAGGGCCGGTCGGCCGCCCACGACGTGCAGGGGCAGGCGCATGCGGCCACCGACGACCTCCGTCGCCGCTGAGGCGACCCGGGTGGTCGGGGCGGCGCGGACGATGCGGGTACGCTCCGCGTCCGCGCCGCCACCCGGCCGGCCGGTCAACGAGGACCTGGTCTTCCGGTTCGGGCCGCTGGTCGGCGTCCTGGACGGCGCCACCGTGCCGGAGGGCTTCGACACCGGCTGCGTGCACGGGCCGTCCTGGTACGTCCGGCACCTCGCGGCCCGGCTGGGACTGGCCGAGGCGATCCGCCCGACGGCGACGCTGATGAGCAACCTGGCGGCGGCGATCCTGGCCGTCCGGTCCGACCACGGCGACGAGTGCGACCTGGACCACCCGGGCACCCCGTCGAGCACGGTCTGCCTGTTGCGCGACGGCGGCGACCACCTCGACTACCTGGTGCTCTGCGACAGCCCGCTGGTGCTGGAGGCCGGCGGCCGGGTGACCGTGGTCACCGACGACCGGCTGGACGCCGCGATGGCGGAGTTGCGGGCCACGGCGGCGGCACCGACCGGTCCGGCTGACCGGGCCACCCGGTTCCGGCAGGCGGTCGCCGTGCAGCGGGAGCGGATGAACCGGACCCACGGCTACTGGGTGGCGGCCGCCGACCCGGACGCGGCGTTCCACGCCGTGACCGGGACGCTGCCGCTGCGTGGGCCGGGTGCCGTACACCGGGCGGCGCTGCTCAGCGACGGCGCGTCGGCCGTGGTGGAGCAGTTCGGTCTGCTCGACTGGGCGGGGCTGCTGGACGTGGTGAGCGCCGACGGCCCGGGCGCGCTGGTGGACCGGGTACGCGCGGCGGAGCGCGACCACCCGGACCGGCTGCGCCGGCACAAGCCGGCCGACGACGCCTCCGTGGTGCTCTGCGAGTTCGACGCCGACGCCCCGTGACCCGCGCGGGACGGGCGGCCGGGGCGCCGGTGGGCGCCCGCCGACAGCGGAGCGTGAGGCGGAACACGATGGGGTCCGACCGGCCGGTACCTTCCGCCGGACCGCCAGTCGGAGTTCGATGGGGTGGACTTGGGCCGGTGGGGCCGGCAGACTGCGGCACGTGGCGGGAACGGTCCGGTTGGAGCCGGTGGACGAGCGGAACTTGGAGCCGTTGCTCTCCGTAGCGGCTGCCGAGGCGGAGCCCGGCGACGTGATGCCGCCGGTGGAGGCTCCGGCGGGCTGGTCGCACGCCCGCCGGGAAGCGTTCCGCGAGTTCCATCGGGCGAGCTTCGCCGGCCTGAGCGGCCCCACCGGGACCCAGATGTACGCGATCCTCGCCGGCGGCGAGGTGGTCGGCATGATCCGGATGAGCCGCCGCGACGAGCCGGGCGCCGTCGAGACCGGGATGTGGCTCGGCCGGTCCGCCCGGGGCCAGGGCATCGGCCCGGCCGCTTTGCGTGAGCTGCTGAACGAGGCGGCGGCGGCCGGAATGCAACTGGTGGTCGCGGAGACCACCGTCGACAATCACGGGGCGTTGTCGGTGCTCTCCAAGTGCGGGGCGAAATTGCGCGAGGGTGATGGCAAGGTGTACGCCGAGATATGCCTCGATTCGACGCCGCCCGCTTTCTGACGACCATTCGTCAGGTCTTTCCTTTCTGAGGTTCTCGCTGCTCGTAGCGGTCCGACTGCCCGCTTTGTGTGGTTGGCGAGGGCCGTGCCGTGGGCTCCGGAAATGGTTCCGGGAAAAGGCGGAAATGTTTCGCCGATAGGCCACCGGGTACTGCCCGCCGGGTCCGATTGAACGGGACACCTGATTGCGGTCCGGCACGTGCTGATCCCCGGCGGCCATTTCGACCGCTGCCGTCATGTGTCTGCCGCTCCGGGGAGCGAAGGAGAACTGATGAACAGCGGAGCACGAATCGGGCTCGCGGTGGGCTTCGGCTATCTGCTCGGCCGCCGGCGCAAGCTGCGTACCGCCCTCACCCTGGCCGCCGCGGTCGCGGCCGGCCGCGCCAGCCGGGAGCCGGGCGGGCTGTTGAGGGCGGGCGGCAACCTGCTTCAGTCGTCCCCCCAGTTGGCCAACCTCGGCCGGCTCGGCGGACCGCTCGCCGCCGCCTCCAAGGCGGCCGCGACCGCCGCCGCCGGCAGTGGCATCGACGCGCTCAGCGGCAAGCTGCGCGGCTCGGCCGACGCGCTGCGCCGCAAGGGCGGCGCCGCCGCGCCCGGCGGCAGGTCGGACGACGACCGGCCGGACCGGGGCGCCGACACCGACGCCGACCAGCGGGGGCGGTGACCATGGCGGACACGACGATCCCCGGCGGCCTCGGCGACAAGGTCCGGGGCCAGCTCGCCGGCGAGGCGCGGAACCTGGCGAGCGCCATCGGCGAACGCGCCGTGCAGGTGGTGACGGAGCGGATCACCGGCGCGACCGGACGCCTCAGCGACTACGCGAAGCAGGGTGGCGGTCCCGGGTTGATCGCCGCCGCGACGGGGGCGCAGAAGCTCGCCGAGGGCGGCTCGCCGGTGAGGGCGCTGGTGCATGCCGGGCTGGCCGGCGGTAAGGAGAAGGTGATGTCGGCTCTCGGCCGGAGCGGCGAGGGCGGCAAGGGCGGGGGGAAGAAGCTCAAGGTCACCAACATCGTGGAGGCGATCGAGGTCGGCGTGCCCGTCCGGGTCGCGTACAACCAGTGGACCCAGTTCGGCGACTTCCCGAGCTTCATGAAGAAGGTCGAGAACGCCGACACCGAGGCGGACGAGAAGCTGACCTGGAAGGCGCAGGTCTTCTGGTCGCACCGCACCTGGGAGTCGACCATCGTCCGGCAGATCCCCGACAAGCTGATCCACTGGCGTTCGAAGGGCGAGAAGGGCTCGGTCGACGGCACGGTCAGCTTCCACGAGCTGTCGCCCGACCTGACCCGGATCCTGGTCGTGCTGGAGTACCACCCGCAGGGGCTCTTCGAGCACACCGGCAACCTGTGGCGCGCGCAGGGCCGCCGCGTCCGGCTGGAGCTGAAGCACTTCGTCCGGCACGTGATGACGCAGACCATCCTCGACCCGGACTCGGTGCAGGGATGGCGGGGCGAGATCGAGGACGGGCAGGTGGTCAGGGACCACGAGACCGCCCTGCGCGAGGAGCGGGAGCAGCCCGAGCGGGAGGAGCGCGGGCGGCGGCGACCGGAGCGCGAGCGAGGCCGGCGCGAGCCCGAACCGGAGCCGGAGGACGAGGCCGAGGAGGAGCCGCGCGCGGAGCGCCGGCCCGCCGAGCGTGGCCGCCGTCGGCCGCCGCTGCGGCGCCGTCCGGCCGAGGAGGCGTACGAGGACGAGTACGTCGAGGGCGACTACGACGAGTACGAGGAGGAGCCAGAGGAGGAACAGCCGCCGCGTCGCCGCGTCCCGGAGCGGGCCCGGCGCCCGCAGCCTCGCGAGGAGCCCCTGCCCCGCGAGGAGCCCCGGCCGCGACGCGCCCCGGAGGCGACCCGCCGGCCCGTGGTCCGCCGTCGGCGGGAGGAGCGGGAGTGACGATCGCAACGAGTGAGGATCAGGCCGGCGGCGTGCTGGAGCGCGGCGGAGCGGGTTCCAACCTGGCCGACGTCGTCGAGACGGTCCTGGACAAGGGCGTGGTGATCGACGCACAGGTGTCGGTCGCCGTGGTCGGCATCCAGTTACTGGAGATCAACGCCCGGATCGTCATCGCCAGCGTGGAGACGTACCTGCGCTTCGCCGAGGCGGTCGACCGGTTCGACATCACGCCGAAGGGGCAGAAAGGGCTGCCCGACCTGGTCGAGGGTGCCTCCGGGGCGGTCGGCGCCCGCAAGGCGGCGTCCGGGATCGGCAAGACCGTCGGTGCGATCGGCGGTGCGGTCCGGGACGCCGTCGGCGAACTCGGCTCCGACGACCGCGACCGCGACCGCGACCGCGACCGGGACCGGGACCGCGACCGGCGCCGCCGGGACGAGGAGCGCTGAGATGGCCGAGGAGACCGGACTGTTCATCTACGGCATCGTGCCCTCCGACGTGGAGCCGACCCCGGACGCCGCCGGGATCGGCGACCCGCCCGGGGAGGTGGCCGCGATCCGGCACGGCGAGCTGGCCGCGCTGGTCAGCGAGGTGAGCCTGACCGAGCCGATCGGCCGGCCGGCGGACCTGACCGCGTACCAGGAACTCGTGGACGGCACGGCGGCCGTGGCCCCGGTGCTGCCGGTGCGTTTCGGCACGGTCGTCACCGGCCCCGACGCGGTGGCCGACCTGCTGGGGGCGCACCACGAACGGTTCGCCGCGGCCCTCGACGAGTTCGAGGGGCGGATCCAGTACGTCGTGCACGGCCGCTACCACGAGCCGGAGCTGATCGGGGAGATCCTGGCGGAGAACCCGGCCGCGGCCGAGCTGGCCGACCAGGTGCGCGGGCAGCCGGAGGCGGCCACCCGGCCGCAGCGGATCCGGCTCGGCGAGAGCATCAGCCAGGCGGTGGAGCTGCGCCGCGAGGCGGAGAACCGGCAGCTCGTCGACGCTCTCGGCCTGCTCGTCGTGGCGAGCGCGCTGCGACCGCCGAGCGACGAGTGGGACGCGGCGAACGCCGCCTTCCTGGTCGAGCGGGACCGGGAGGACGAGTTCGTCGCGGCCGTCGAGGAGTACGCCGAGCAGCGCCGGGAGCTGCTCCGCACGCGCCTGCTCGGCCCGCTCGCCCCGTACGACTTCGTCAGCGCCCACCAGTTGGTGGAGTGACCGTGGACATTCTCTGGACGCTGCTGACCCTGCCGTACACGCCGGTGCGGGGGCTGACCGCCGTGGTCAAGGTGATCGCCCGGGAGGCGGAGTCGCGGCAGCGCAACCCGGTCGACGTCCGGCGCGAGCTGGAGGCGCTGGACGCGGCGGAGGCCGCCGGGGAGATCACCGCCGTGGAGCGGGACCGGGGGCAGCAGCAGGTGCTGGAGCGGCTGACCGGCGGCGCCCGCCGGCCCGCTCCGCCCCGGGGCCGCCGGGGCCGTGACCCGGGCCGGGCCGTCGCCCGGCGGCGGGTCGGCGAGCCCCGCCGGGAGGCCGGCGCGGAACGGGCGCGGCGGGTGCCGCGCGACGGCGGCGAGGGAGGTGAGCGGCATGGCGGACCGGATCCGCGGCGACGGCGGCCGGGCGCGTAGGAACGAGCCGGACGACGACCGGTACGACGACGAGGAGGAGTACCTCGAACCGATCTCGGCCGCCGAGGCCGCCCGCGAGGGGATGCGGCAGATCGTCGAGCTGACCGGCCGGGACCCGGTGGGGGCCACCTCGCTGGAGTCGGTGCGGGACGGCTGGCTGGTCGGGGTGGAGGTGATCGAGGATCGCCGGATCCCCGCCTCCACCGACCTGCTCGGCCTCTACGAGGTGGAGCTGGACCTGGAGGGCGGCCTGCTCGGCTACCGGCGGGTGCGGCGCTACCAGCGCGGGAAGGGCGAGGTGGGCTGAGATGACCATGCAACCGCCACCGGTGGTGCAGAACTCCGGCCAGGTCCTGCCGGCCGGGCACGAGCCGGCCAACCTCGGCGACATCCTGGAACGGGTGCTCGACCGGGGCATCGTGATCGCCGGCGACATCCGGGTCAGCCTGCTCGACATCGAGCTGCTGACGCTCAAGCTGCGGCTGGTCATCGCCTCCGTCGACACGGCACGGCAGATCGGCATCGACTGGTGGGAGCACGACCCGTGGCTCAGCTCTCGGGCGAGGCCGCCGGTCGAGCCCGGCCCGCGGGACCCGGAGCAGGTGGAGGCGGAGCGTCGCCCCCGGGTCGCCCGGCGGGCCGCCCGGAGGGAGGAGTGGGATGAGATCGACGGCTGACCTCGCGTCCACCGGCCCGGCCGCGTACCTGGACGCCGGGGTGTGGCTGCACGGCGTGACGCGGGAGGCGGACCGGGCCATGCTCGCCGCGACCGCCGGGATGGACGGCGCGCCGGTACGCGCCGTGCCGGCCGCCGGGCTGGTCGCCGTGGTCAGCACCGCGCCGCTGACCGAGTACGGCGAGGAGGCGCTGCGCCGCAACCTGGAGAACCTGGCCTGGCTGGAGCGCGCGGCCCGGGCGCACCACGCGGTGGTGGCCGCGCTGTCCCGGGCCGGCGCGGTGGTGCCCGCCCGGCTGGCCACCGTGCACCACGACGACGCCCGGGTGGCGGGCCAGCTCGCCGCCCGCCGGACCGAGCTGACCGCCCTGCTCGACCGGCTCGCCGGCCGGGACGAGTGGGGCGTCAAGGGCTACGTCGTGCCCGGCGCCACGCCCCGGGCGGCGGAGCCCGGGGGGTCGGGCGGGGCCGGGGCGGCGTACCTGCGGCGGCGCCGGGCCCAGCTCACCGCCCGGGAGGAGGGGCAGCGGATCGCCGCCGATGCCGCCGCCGCCGTGCACGCGGCCCTCGCCGGGCACGCGGTGGCCGCCCGGCGGCACCCGCCACAGGACCGCCGGCTCTCCGGCGCGCCCACCGCCATGGTGCTCAACGGGGCGTACCTGGTCGGGCAGGAGACGCTCGCCGCCTTCAGCCGGCTGGTCGACACGCTCGCCGCGCGGCACCCGGAGATCCGGTTGGAGCTGACCGGCCCGTGGCCGCCGTACTCCTTCGCGGAGGAGCGACCGCCCGAGTCGGCGCTCACCGTGCGGGAGCCGGCGCTCACCGTGCGGGAGCCGGCGTGTTGACCGCCCGCCGAGCCGGCGCGCCGACCGCCCGGGGGCCGGCGTGGTGACCACCTCGCTCGCGCCGAGCAGCGCCGACGACCCGCTGGCCTACCGGCCGGTGGCGCTGGTGGACCTGCTGGACCGGGTCCTCGCCACCGGCGTGGTGATCAGCGGCGACATCACCATCGCCATCGCCGACGTCGACCTGGTCCGGATCTCCCTGCGCGCCCTGGTCGCCTCCGTCGGCGCGCTCGCCCCGCCCGAGCTGCGGGACGCCGCCGTGGCCGAGGCCGCCTCGTCACCGGGGGCACCGGCATGACCGCCCCGGACGGCGGCGGCATCACCGCCCCAGGTGCCGGGACCCGCCGGGACGAGGCCGCCGAACTGGCCGCCGCGCTGGGCGACACCCGGTGGCAGCCGCCCCGGGTGACCCCGCTGGACCGCCGGCTCGCGGTCGACCGGGACTCCGTCGAACGGGGGCTGGCCAGCCTCGTGCTCACCGTGATCGAGCTGCTGCGGCAGCTCATGGAGCGGCAGGCGCTGCGCCGCGTCGACCTCGGCGACCTCACCGAGGAGCAGGTCGAGCGGATCGGCACGACGCTGATGGCGCTGGAGGAGCAGATGACGGGCCTGCGCGAGTACTTCGGCCTGGCCCCCGAGGACCTCAACCTCGACCTGGGCCCGCTCGGCCCCCTGCTGCCCACCGACTGACACAGCCCGCCCCGGGGCTCCCACGGGGAAGGAGGCGGACGCCGGGGCGGACGGTCGGGAGGCCGGTTACCGGGGGCGGGCCCAGCCGGTGAAGCGCTCGGCCAGCCTGTCCGATGGCGTACCGCTGTCCAGACCGGCGAGCTGTCCCGCGGCCTCGGCCTGCAAGGTCGCCAGGTAGACCAGCAGGGCCGTGCGATCCTGCCGGTACTCGGCGAGGAGGCGCAGCTTCGCGGGTGAGCAGGGCCAGGCGATGCCGCAGGCGGTGCACCGCCAGGTGGGGCGGGACGGAAGGTGTTCGGGGCGGCGGGTCACAGTGACCGCTCCACGGGCTGGACACGGTCGACGCGGACGAAGGCGTACCGCTCTCGGACGGCGAGCGATCCGTCCTCGCGTACCTCGCGGCCCTTCAGCTCGGCCCATGTCGCGCCCTCGAACTCTCCGCGGCTGACGACCTCGGAGATGTGCAGCGTCAGCGGGCCGGTGCCGAAGCGATAGGAGTCCTCGGGGACTCGGATGACGTGACCGACGACCAGGCTCACCACTGGCCCCCGTTCGCGCGCCACTGCCGGGCGCGGGTCAGGTTCCCGGCGCGACCGGGGTCGTTGGTCGGGAAGACCGTGGTCGGAGCCGTCGCCCAGTTCGGACGTTCGTTGGGTGGAACCCGACGCGGAAGAGGGGACGACGTCGGCGCGGGCTTGCAGCGCCAGAACCGGATTAGCACGACGAGGGCCTCCTTGATCTGTTGGAGGGGGCCGCCCCGCCCTCCCGTCGAAGCGGCCCCACGACTGGCACGACCGCCGGGCCTCGGGTCGCCTCCACCGGCCGCGCCGTCTGTCCTTCCACCCTGGACGCCGGGCCCCTACGCTCGGAATAGCCACCGCTCGATTGCGGAGCGCAGCGGCCCAGGTCAGGGCGGGCGGGGAACGGTGTGGAAAGTCGTGGAAGGGCGTGGAAACCGTGGGAATCTCGCCGTCTGAGTACCTGCTTCGCGAGCTACGGCGACGCCGCACATCCGCCGGGCTGACACAAGCCCAGCTAGGCGAGCGGGTCTTCTGTTCGGACTCCCAAGTGAGTGCGATCGAGACCGGAGTGAAGCCGCCGACGCTGGCCTACCTGACGGCCGTCGATGGGGCACTGGGCACGGACGATTACTTCGCAACGCTCTGGAACGAGCTGGTGAAGGGTGATGCCGCGCCGATCTGGCTGCGTGAGTGGATCGAGATAGAGCGCGAAGCGACGGCGCTCCGCTGGTACGAACACGCCTTCGTGCCTGGTCTACTTCAGACCGAGGGCTACGCCCGTGCGACCTTCCGTGCGGCGCGCGTGCCCACATCGGAGCTTGACCAGCGCGTCGCGGCACGGATGGAACGGCAAGCCGTTCTCGCTCGCGACCCGGGCCCGCAGCTCTTCGTGGTCCTAGACGAGATGGTCGTCCGGCGCGCGTGTGGTGATGCGCGCGTGATGGCCGAACAGCTCGAACACCTGGTGACGTGCGCTGAGCAACCACATATCCAGTTGCACATCGTTCCGACGTCCTCTGGCATGTACTCGGGCCTGGCCGGCGCGTTCATTCTCGCCGATCTGCCGGACGGATCACGTGCGGGATACGTGGACAATCAGCTAGCGGCGCAGATCGTAGAGCAGCCGGCGGGGATTGCTAGCCTGGGACTGTCGTGGGACGCGGTCCGAGGCGGCGCTCTTCCGCTCGGCTTGACCCTCGACATACTCAAGGAAGCGGCAAAGACATGGACATGACGGGTGCTCATTGGCGGAAGTCGTCCCGCTCCTCCACCAACGGCGGGGCCTGCGTTGAGGTTGCCGACAACCTTCCCGGCGTCGTGGGCGTCCGGGACTCGAAGGATCCGACCGGTCCGGCCCTCGCCTTCCCGCTGACTGCCTGGCGGGCCTTCGTTGCCCAGGTTGCCGAGCGGGTCTGACCGACCGCAGACGCGCGAGCGCCCGTCCCTACCCGGGGCGGGCGTTCTCTTCTTGGACGTGCGATAGGGCGTTCGAGTATCCGGATTGCGCACCGAGACGGCTGACCGAACCGTCCGTCGGTCAGCTACCGCGCTTCTCCGCGTACGCCGCGAGCCAGGCGACCTGGGTCGGGTCCAGGGACGGGCGGACCCGGGAGCGGGCCGTCGCCACGTGCGCGGCGGTGACCGTGGAGGCGGTCAGCGACTCCCGCATGGCCGCCAGCGCCGCCTCCCGCACCAGCGCGGCGCAGTCCGCCGCCGAGAAGCCGTCCAGCTCCGCGCCCAGCGCCGCCAGGTCCACCTCCGGCGCCAGCGGCACGTTCCGCGACGCGGCGCGCAGGATCTCCGCCCGCGCCGGCCCGTCCGGCGGCGGCACGTAGACCAGCCGTTCCAGCCGACCGGGGCGCAGCAGCGCCGGGTCCACCAGGTCGGGCCGGTTCGTCGCGCCGACCACCACCACGTTGCGCAGCGCCTCCACCCCGTCCAGCTCGGTGAGCAGCGCGGCGACCACGCGGTCTGTCGTACCGCCGTCGCTGGCCTGGCCGCGCACCGGCGCGAGCGCATCCACCTCGTCGAGGAAGACCAGCGTGGGCGCGGCCTCGCGGGCCCGGCGGAACAGCTCGCGGACGGCGCGCTCGCTCTCGCCCACCCACTTTGACAGCAGCTCCGCGCCCTTGACCGAGAGCACGTTCGCCCGGCCCGACCCGGCCAGCGCGGTGACCAGGTAGGTCTTGCCGCAGCCCGGGGGGCCGTAGAGGAGCACCCCGCGTGGCGGCTGCACGCCGAGCCGGGCGAAGGTGTCCGGGTAGGTCAGCGGCCAGAGCACCGACTCGGTCAGCGTCTCCTTGACCTCCGTTAGGTCGCCCACGTCGTCGAGGGTCACCGAGGCCAGCTCCAGGGTGGACGCCGCCATGGTGGTCGGCCGGACCACCTCCAGGGCGGCGGTGAAGTCGGCCATCGCGACCGTCGGCGTCTCGGCCGACTTCTGCCGCAGCGCGGCGCGCACCCCGGCCTCGCGCACCAGCGCGGCCAGGTCGGCGGCGACGAAGCCGGGGGTACGCCCGGCGACCTCGTCGAGCCGCACGTCCTCGGCGAGCGGGACCTGCCGGGTCAGCACGGTCAACTGGTCCCGGCGCAGCGCCGGGTCCGGCAGCGGGACGCCGATCCGCAGCGAGAGCAGGTCCGGGGCGCGCAGCGCCGGGTCGACGGCCTCGGGCCGGCCGGTGGTGCAGACCACCGCCGCGCCGGCCCGGACGGTCTCGGCGACCACCTGGCGGAACACGGTGGCGACCGGTCCCGGCCCGTCGGCCGGGGCGAGCGCCTCCACGTCGGTGACCAGCAGCACCGCCGGCCCGCCGGCCTGCGTCTCGGCCGCTGCCGCGCGCAGCCGGTCGGCGGCGGCCTGGTTGGTCAGTGCGGCCAGCTCGGGCGCCCAGAGCGGGCAGACCCGGGCCCCGACCCGGGCGGCCACGGCGCGCACCAGCGCCGCCTTGCCGGAGCCGGCCGGCCCGGCGACCAGTACGCCCAGCGAGACGGTGGTGCCCAGCCGGCCGAGCACCTCGCGGTGGTGGAAGCCGAGGTCGAGCAGCTCGGTCAGCTCCTCGGCCTGGGATCGCAGCCCGGGCAGCTCGTCCACCGAGGGCGCGGCCTCCTCGTCCGCCTTCGTGGCGCCGTCGCCCGCGCCGGCCCGGCTCGTGACGTCCGCGGTCGCCGGTTCACGCCGGGCGGCAGGGCCGCCGGTGCCCAGGTCGGCCGCGCCGACGTGCGCCGGCCCGCCCCCCGGGGCGCTGCCGGGTCCGGCGGCCCGGCCGGGGCCTGCCGCGCCGGCGGCCTGACCGGACCCGCCCGCCGCGCCGGCGGCCCGGGCGACCGGCGAGCCCGCCGCGCCGGTGGAGCCGTGGGTCGCCGGGCCGTGTTCCCAGCCGACGACGGTGTCCATGGTGACCAGGGAGCCGGTGCCGGGCTCGGCGGCGACCACCGTGAGCAGGGTGCTGGTCCAGGCGTAGCCGACGCTGTTGGAGAGGCTGCGTCGGGCGGCCTCCACCAGGCTGCGTACCGAGGCGTCGGGCAGGACGTCCTGCGGCAGCAGCGACACGTCGTCCCCGGTCGTCACCACCTTGCCGAGCAGGGCCAACCGGAGCATCTCGGGGGAGACCACGGCGGCGACCGGCGCCGGCCCGGCGAGGGCCACGCGGCGGGCCGCGGTGACCGGGAGGGGACTCACCGTCACCTGGCCGCCGTCGCGGACGCCGAGGTTGCCCAGCATCAGGTCGTCGGCGTGGAGCAGGGCGGTGCTCGCGGTCGGGTCGGCAGCGACGATCCCGGCGGTGACCCGCCGGCCGGCCAGGCGCACCGGGTCGCCTGGGCGCAGCGCCAGCGCGGTGAGCACCTCCGGATGCAGCCGGACGATGCCCCGTCGGGCGTCCAGCGCGGCCGGCCGCAGGCTCGCGGTCAGGGTCAGGTCGGGTTCCGCCACCGCCCGACCCTAGCTCCCGATGTCATCCGGCACCCGTCGCGCTCCGAGGCAGGCAGCCCTGCGCCGCGCTCCCGCACGACGCGCTGTCTACCCGCCCGAACCGTCGTCGAGCAGGGACGGGTCGCCGCGGAGCAGTTCGGTCAGCCGCGCCGCCGGGTCGGCGCTCAGCCCCTTCCGGCCGGGCGTCCAGGCCGGCGGCGTCCCGCCCGACGCCGGCCCCGCCGGCGGCGGCCCGGCCGGCGTCTCCGCGCCGACCGTCACGCCCGTGCCGGTCCAGGCGATCCGCAGCGGGTACGCCTTCCGGTCGTGCTCGACCCGAATGGTGACAGCCATGCCGGGGTGGCCCATCACCACCCGGCGGACGGCGTCGGCGACCTCCGCCACCGGGTCGCGGGGCTCGCCGGCCCGTCGGGCGTCGCCCCAGCCGGGCCCGGCGTTGCGGGCCTCGCCCCGACCGTCGGCGAGCTGCTCCGAGTGCGACGTGCGGACCTGGGCGCGGGCCCGGGCCACCCCGTCCGGCGCTGCCGGCGGTGCGGCGGCCTCCCCGTCCGCCGCCCCGCCCTGGTCGGCGGCCCGCCGGCGCAGCGCCTCCTCGCGCCGGGCCAACCGGGCCAGTGTCTCGTCCAGTCCACCTCTCATCACGACCGCCCCCTTCACGTGAACGGGTCGACCCCCCGGCCAACCCAGGTCTTCCTCGCCGGGTGGCCCGGTCGGGTATCGACCGTGGAGTCCCGTGCACCGGACCGGAAATTAACCGAACAGCGACGGGTGATCCGGTCGTCGAACGGTCAGCTTTCCGTCATGAGGCGCCAGGTGACCGTTCGTCCCGCCACCGGCCACGCTGGGTGCCGTTCGGGAGCGTGGCATGGATGGATCGGAGGGGATTTCTCGCCGAAAATCGGAATTCACGTGATACGAATTCGTCTCCCTGGGAGGGTCTGCATCCGCGGCGGCCGCACCGGTCCGGCCGCCGATCGGACCAACCGGACGCCCGTACGGAGGATCTCAGCCAACGCTCAGGGTTCGGGCCGTACCGTGTGCCGCATGAGATCGCCGTCGTCGGCCGCGTGGATCCGGCGTGCCCTGCCCACCCGCCGGCGCGCGGTCGCCGCGGCGGCGGCCGTCGTGCTGCTCGCCGCCGCCGTGACCTGGGCGGTGGTCCCGCAGGGGCCGGACGTCCGCGCCGAGCCGGCGATGCTGACCGTCCGTTCCGGACCGGCCGGCGACCAGCCCGTCGACCTGGACACCACGCTCTACCTGCCGGAGGGCGCCTCGGCGGCGAGCCGGGTGCCGGCGGTGCTGCTGGCGCACGGCTTCGGCGGCACCAAGGAGTCCGTCCGCGCCGATGCGGAGGAGTTCGCCGGGCGCGGCTACGCGGTGCTCACCTGGACGGCGCGCGGCTTCGGCCGCAGCGGCGGGCAGATCCACCTGGACCACCCGGACTACGAGGTCCGGGACGCCCAGCGCCTGCTGGACTGGCTCGCCGCCCGCCCCGAGATCCGCACCGACGCGGCGGGCGACCCGAAGGTCGGCGTGGTCGGCGGCTCGTACGGCGGCGGCCTGGCGCTCCTGCTCGCGGCACAGGACCAGCGCGTCGACGCGATCGTCCCGATGATCACCTGGCACGACCTGTCCCGCTCCTTCCTGCCCGAGAGCACCGGCAAGCAGCCCACCGAGGGCGTCTTCAAGTCCGGCTGGGCCGGCCTCTTCTTCGGTGGCGGCGGCAACGCCGGCTCCGGGCCGGCCGGGCTCTCCGGGGCCGGCGCCGCGCAGCCCGAGGGGGCGCCCGCCTCCGCCGGCCCGCCCAGCCCGGGGCCGGGCGCCGGCCCGGGAACCGGTCCGGGGCGGGCGCCGGCCGGGGCCGCCGACCCGTCGTGCGGCCGGTTCGCCGCCGACATCTGCTCCGCGTACCTGCGGATCGCCACCAGCGGCCGGGCCGACCAGGCCGCCGTGGACCTGCTGCGCCGCTCCAGCCCGGCCGGCGTGCTCGACCGGATCAAGGCGCCGACCCTGCTGGTGCAGGGCGCGGCGGACACCCTCTTCCCGCTCGGCGAGGCGGACGCCAACGCGCGCGGCATCGCCGCCGCCGGCACCCCCGTGCGGGTGGCCTGGTTCACCGGCGGGCACGACGGCGGCGAGGGCCCGAAGACCGACTCCGACCGGGTGAGGTTCCTGACCGTCCAGTGGCTCGACCACTACGTCAAGGGCGAGAGCGAGGCCCCGGGGGACGACTTCACCTGGTCCCGCATCGCCGGCTTCGACGCCCTCGACCGGGGTCTGGTGGCCACCGGCTACCGCACCGCCGACTACCCGGGCGTCGCCGGCACGGCCCGCCGCGACGTCCCGGTGGCCGGCCCGGCCCAGCCGGTCGCCAATCCGCCGGCCGGCAACCCCGCCGCCATCTCCTCGGTGCCCTTCGCCGGCGAGTTGTCGTCGCTGCTCGGCGGCGTCGCCGGGGACATCCCCGGCCAGCACGCCCGGTTCGAGTCGGAGCCGCTGGCCGAGGCGGTGGACGTGGTGGGCGCGCCGACCGTGGACATCCGGGCGGCGTCGCCGACCGGCGAGGCGGTGCTCTTCGTCAAGCTCTACGACGTCGACCCCAACGGCGCGGCCACCCTGCCCAACGGCCTGGTCGCCCCGGTCCGGCTCACCGGCCTGCCGCGCGAGATCGAGGCGGCGCAGCCGGTCACCGTCACGCTGCCGGCGATCGTCCGTCGCGTCGAGGCGGGACATCGGCTGCGCGTCGTGGTGGCGACCTCCGACCAGGCGTACGCCACCCCGGTCGAGCCCACCGTCCACACCGTCGCGGCAGGGGGCGCGGTCGGCCTGCCGACCGTCGCCGGCGAGCCGATCCCCACCGCCGCCACGGTGTGGCGGTGGGTGCTGGTCGGGCTGGTCGCCGCGATCGTGGTCGGGCTCGTCGCGGTCGTGACCGTGGCCCGCCGCCGGCACCGCCGCCAGGACAGCTCCGTCCACCCGGCGTACGCGGGCGTCCCGCTCGCCGTGCGGCAGCTCCGCAAGGAGTACGCGGACGGCTTCGTCGCCGTCTCCAACGTGGACTTCGAGGTGCACCCCGGCCAGGTCGTCGGCCTGCTCGGCCCCAACGGCGCCGGCAAGACCACCACGCTGCGGGTGCTGATGGGGCTGACCCAGCCCACGGCCGGCGAGATCTACGTCTTCGGGCACCGGCTGGTACCCGGCTCGCCGGTGCTGTCCCGGATCGGCGCGCTGGTCGAGGGGCCGGGCTTCCTGCCGCACCTGTCCGGCCTGGAGAACCTGAGGGCGTACTGGCGGGCCACCGGGCGGCCGGCCGAGGACGCGCACTTCGACGAGGCCCTGGAGATCGCCGGCCTGGGTGACTCCGTGCACCGCAGGATCAAGAACTACAGCCACGGCATGAAGCAGCGCCTCGCCATCGCGCAGGCCATGCTGGGCCTGCCCGAGCTGCTGGTGCTGGACGAGCCGACCGACGGGCTCGACCCGCCGCAGATCGCGGAGATGCGCCGGGTGCTCCAGCGCTACGCCACCGACGGCCGGGCGGTGCTGGTCTCCAGCCACCTGCTGGCCGAGGTGGAGCAGACCTGCACGCACGCGGTGGTGGTGAACAAGGGCCGGATCGTCGCCTCCGGGCCGGTCGAGGAGATCGTCGGCGAGTCGCCGAGCGTGCTCTTCGAGGTGACCGACCCGGCCGCCGCCCGGGCGGTGCTGGACGGCCTGCACGGGGTGCGGGTGCTTCCCGACGGCGAGGGCCAGCTCGTGGTGGACACCAACGGGACCGCCCGCAGCGAGGTGGTCGCCGAGCTGGTCCGGGCCGGCATCGGGGTGGACCGGGTGGTGCCGCGGCGCCGCCTGGAGGACGCGTTCCTCGCCCTGGTCGGTGAGAACTCTCGGGGAAGCGGGGACCGATGATGGTGGGGACGTCACCCACGGTGGGCGCGGCGGCGGGTTACCGGCCGTCGGCCACCCTGCCGTTCGGCGCCGAGTTCCGGCGGCAGGCATCCCGGCGGCGTACGCAGCTCGCGCTCGGGTTCATGGTGCTGCTGCCGCTGATCATCCTGATCGCCTTCCAGTTCGACACGGGCGACGACGACGACAACGGGCGCGGGGAGTTCGGCAGCCTGGTCGAGTTCGCCACCTCGGGCGGGCTGAACTTCACCCTGTTCACCATCTTCGTCTCGGCGTCGTTCCTGCTGGTCGTGGTGGTGGCGCTGTTCTTCGGCGACACGGTGGCCAGCGAGGCGAGCTGGGGCAGCCTGCGCTACCTGCTGGCGATACCGGTGCCCCGGGCCCGGCTGCTGACGGTGAAGCTGCTGGTCGCGCTCGTCTACTCGGCGTTGGCGCTGGCGCTGCTCGCCGGCACGGCCCTGCTGATCGGCACCCTGCGCTACGGGTGGGAGCCGCTGCGCAGCACCGTCGCCGCCCAGCTCGAACCGGGCGAGGGGCTGCTGCGGCTGCTGGGCGTGCTCGGCTACCTGGCCGTCGTACTCCTGGTCGTGGCCGGCCTGGCGTTCCTGCTGTCGGTGGTCACGGACGCCGCGCTCGGCGCGGTCGGCGGCGCGGTGCTGCTGTGGATCCTCTCCAGCATCCTCGACCAGATCACCGCGCTCGGCGCGCTGCGCGCGTTCCTGCCGACCCACTTCAGCACCGCCTGGCTGGGGCTGCTGTCGACGCCGGTGCAGACCGACGACGTGGTACGCGGCGCCATCTCGGCGATCAGCTACGCGACGCTGTTCTGGGGTCTCGCCTTCTGGCGCTTCACCCGCAAGGACGTCACCAGCTGACGTTCGGGCGGCTCAGAGCAGCGGCGGCACCGGGCTGCTCGACTCCGGGCCGCCCGGGTCCGAGGTGTCGGGCAGCGGCCGGGTCGGCGTCGGTGCCGGGTCGGTGGCCGTCTTCCAGGCGCTGACTCCGATTCGGCCCGTGTTGCCGAGATCGATCGGTCCGTCCGGGCCGACGAGCTGCGCGGGCCGGCCGGCGGCGGGCGCGACCTCCAGGCGCTCGCCGTCGGTGGCGACGACGCTCGGGTCGGTGACCAGGTTGCGCCAGAGCACGGCGGCGCCGGCCTGCTCGCCGGGGCGCAGGGTCAGCGGCCGGGGCGGGTCGTCGAAGCCCGACGTGATCTCCTTGGCCCCCTCGACCACCCGGACCGGTATCGGATTGCCGTCGCCGTCGAACAGGCGCAGCGCGGGGTAGCCGTTGAGCGGGTAGGGCTTCGTGCCGCAGTTGACCAGTCGCAGGCTGAGCGCGCGCAGACCCATCGCGGCGCTGCTGCCCGGCGACGTGATCCGTACGCCGGATGCCGGGCAGTCGGTCGCGGCCTCGGACGCCGTCGCCGTCGGCGCCCCTGTCGGCATGGCCCTTGGCATGGGCGGCGGGTCGGCCGCCGGGGAGCAGGCACCGAGCAGGACGAGGGCGACGATCGCGACCCCGACCGTCCGTGCCGGACCTGGAACTACACCGGGCGAACGCGGTGCGGGTCGGCGCGCGGGGACTGCCATCGCTTGATCATCGCACCGGTCGGCGCCCGCCGAGCTCGGACACCCGCCCGGCGGAGGCCTGTCGCACCGTAAGGGTGTGGCGCCTGTGAGTGAGAATCGGGTATGGCCACTCCGCCCGCCGTGCCGCAGCCTGAGCCGCCAGCCGAGCCGTCGTCCGTGTCGCCGGCTGAGCCGTCGGCCACGTCCCCGCCCGCACCGCCAGGCGAGCCGTCGTCCGGGTCTCCGCCCGTGTCGCCGGCCGAGCCGTCGTCCACGTCCCCGCCCGCACGGCCACCGGAGCAGTCGGCTGGGCAGTCGCCAAGGCCGGGAGCCTGGGCCGTGCTGGCGGATCAGCGACTGCCCGGGTTTCGCGGGCTTCCGCCGAAGCAGCGTGCGGTGTACGCGACCGCCGCCGCCGTCATCGTCGTGGTCGGCATGCTGTTCGCCTACCAGGCCAACTTTCTCCTGGACCGGTCGACGGCCACCGAGCGGGCCCGCTCGGACAAGCAGGCCCAGAAAGCGGTGGACCGGGAGCAACCCGCGTTCGTGTCCACCGTCACTCCCCTCGACTACGACCGGGACCTGCCCGAGGCCTTCACCGTGCTGCTCGACCGGCCGCTGACCGAAGGCGAACAGGCCACCCTCACCGCCCTGAACGGCGACGCGTCAGAGGTGTGGGAGTTCATGAAGCCGCTCGGCGGCCGGGTGGTCGAGCACGCGTCCTATGTGGCGCCGCTCGAGGACGGCAACGAGAACCGCGGCGATGCCCAGACGTTCGACCTGAACCTGAACAGCGATCGCGCCGCCGGACTCACGATCAACAACATGACCGCCGTCAAGGACTCGTGCCGCGTACCCACGGCGAAGACCGTCGTCACCGTTCCCCCGGCGGGTGCGGAGTCCCGGCAGGGCCTGCTGTGGGACCTGACCGGTGGGCCGACGGACAAGCCGCACGGCCCGTACGTCCTGGACGAGGGCGAGCCGCAGGAGGGTCAGCTGTACTTCCGCCGCAACGTCGTCGAGCTGGGCAACGGCCAGTCGAACATGGCCTTCCGTATCCAGCCGGAGGTGTCCACCCACACCTGCGAGTGGCACATCGTCGCCTCCTACACCGACACGACCGGTTCCCACGAGCAGCGCATCCCGAGCGGCACCGGCACGCTCACCACCGAGGCCATCCCCTCGCAGCCCGTCCAGTACTTCGAGCGCGTCCCGACCTCGGGGTGGGGCTGCCTGGGCGAGGTGAGTCAGCAGGGTTGCCCGGCCACCGGATCCGTACGGCTACCGAGGCCACCGGCCCACCGACCGGTCCCAGGCTGAGCTGGCGCATGCTCGTCACGGCCGGAGCCCGCGCCGGCAGATCGGCCGGCGCGGGCCTGGGCTCGGTACGACCACCGGCGGGACCAGCGGGAACGGGGCCTGCGCTTGCGGGTGGGGGAGTCGGGGGAGTCCGGCGCGGTGCCGGAGTCGGCGGTGTCCCCGTCGTCGGCAACCCGGGCGTCGGTGGGTCGCCCGGGCGGCGCCGACGTCGTCCCGCTTCGCGCCGGTGCCGGCGGGCCGGTCGGCGGACCGGTCCCGCTTCTTCCGGTTGCCCGTGGAGCAGGCGGTGGTCACCGCCAGCAGGCAGGCCATGGAGAGCGCCACCACCGGGACGAGCTTGCGACGCATTCGCCCGTTCCTTTCCGTCGATGTGCCTGCACCGTAACGGGAGCGCGTCAGGGGCACACCATCGCTTCATGGGAGCGTCGCCCCTGCGGCTCGGCGGCGACTGCGGGATCGCTCACATCGTGGGACCTGCCGTCGATCCGGGCGGCGTCGGTGCTTAAACTCGCAGGCACAACTGCATACCTCATCCAGAGGGGCTGAGGGATACGGCCCGACGACGCCCCGGCAACCACCCCGCGCGCTCACCGCAGAGCGACCGGCGGGGCAGGTGCCAATTCCGTCCCCGCCGCAGAGTGCGATGCGGGGAAAGATGAGAGGACCCTCGACATGACGTCGACGTTCGCCGTCCCCGGCATCGACACCACCGCCAGCCCCGCCCGCGCCCTGGTCTGCCGCGCCTGTTCGGCCCGCTACCCGCTCGCCGCCCAGCACGCCTGCTACGAGTGTTTCGGCCCGCTCGAGGTCGACTACGACGCCGCCGCGCTGGCGACGGTCACCCGGGAGCAGATCGAGGCCGGCCCGCAGAACATCTGGCGGTACGCCGCGCTGCTGCCCGCCGGCCAGGACCCGGCGACCAGGGTCACCCTCGACCCGGGCTTCACCCCGCTGGTCGCCGCCCCGCACCTCGCGGCCGAGCTGGGCATCACCGCCCCGCTCTGGGTCAAGGACGACAGCGGCAACCCGACCCACTCGTTCAAGGACCGGGTGGTCTCGGTCGCGTTGACCGCCGCCCGGGCGCTCGGCTTCAGCCGCTACGCCTGCGCCTCCACCGGCAACCTGGCCAACTCGGTCGCCGCGCACGCCGCCCGGGCCGGGGCGCCGTCGGTGGTCTTCATCCCCGGCGACCTGGAGCAGGGCAAGGTCGTCACGACCGCCGTCTACGGTGGTGAGCTGGTCGCCGTCGACGGCTCGTACGACGACGTGAACCGGCTCTGCGGCGAGCTGGTGGAGACGGACGAGTTCGAGGACACCGCGTTCGTCAACGTCAACGTCCGCCCCTACTACGCCGAGGGGTCGAAGACGCTCGGCTACGAGGTCGCCGAGCAGCTCGGCTGGCGGATCCCGGCCCAGGTGGTCATCCCGATGGCCTCCGGGGAGCTGCTCACCAAGATCGACAAGGCGTTCGCCGAGCTGGTCGAGATCGGGCTGGTCGAGGCGCCGGCCGGCGGGTGGAAGGTCTTCGGCGCCCAGTCGGCCGGCTGCAACCCGATCGCCGCCGCCCTGCACGCCGAGACCGACACGATCACCCCGGTCAAGCCGACGGGCATCGCCAAGTCGCTGAACATCGGCGACCCGGCCGCCGGCCTCTACGCGTTGGAGGCGGTGCGCCGCACCGGGGGCTGGATGGAGTACGTCGACGACGACGAGATCCGCGCCGGCATCCGGCTGCTGGCCCGCACCACCGGCGTGTTCGCCGAGACCGCCGGCGGGGTGACGGTGGCGGTGCTGCGCAAGCTGGTCGAGTCCGGCCGGCTCGACCCGACCGCGGAGACCGTCGTCTTCAACACCGGCGAGGGGCTCAAGACCCTCGACGCGATCGCCGCCCAGGCCGGTCCCACCCACCGCATCAGGCCCTCGCTGCGCGCCGCCCGCGACGCCGGCCTCCTCGGCTGAGGTCCGAGGCCGGCGACCGCTCGCGGCTCAGCCGCCGGCCCGGCCCGCCCCGGCACCGGTCGCGCGCCTCGCCCCGACGCCGGCCACCCGGTCCGGCCTGTCACCGGCCGGCGTGGCCACGCCGTGCAGGCGGCGCGCGACCGTCGCCGCGACCTGACGGAAGGCGAGCACGGCTGCCCGGCGGTCGTGCCGCCGGGCAGCCGCGACGAAGGGCACCGGGGCGACCTCGGACAGCTCCACGAAGCGCAGCTCCGCGAGGGGCGAGAGCCCGCGTGCCGTGCGGGGACCAACGGCCACCACCGACGGGTCCTGGAGGATCACGTACGCCATCTCCGCCGGCGAGGTGACCGTCACCCCGCGCTGCTGCGGCGGGCAGCCGTCGCGGTAGTCGTTGAGCAGCCAGTAGTCGCGGATCGTTGGCACGTCCTCGATCCGGGGCATGGCCAGCGTGAGCACGTCCGCCAGCGACACCGCCGCCCCGGCGTCGGCCAGGGGATGCCGGGCGCTCAGCGCGAGGACGCGGGGCTCGGCGAACAGCACCGTCCAGTCGTGCCGTTCGGGGTCCAGCGGCAGCCGGGTGAGCGCCACGTCGATCTGGTCCTCCAGCAGGGCGGTGTACAGCCCGCCCACGGTCAGTTCGCGCAGGACCAGCCGTACCTCGGGGGCGGCCCGCTGCCAGGCGGGCAGGATCGACGCGATGAGGTCGCCCGCCCCGCCGGTGCTGAAGCCGACGCGTAGCGTGCCGTCGCCGGTGCCGATGGTGTCCCGGGCCGCCCGTACGCCGTCGGCGACCTCGACGACGGCCCGCTGGGCCGGTTCGAGCAGCGCGGTTCCGGCTTCGGTGAGCCGGACGCCCGCCGGCTCCCGGTGGAACAGCGGCGCGCGCACCGACCGCTCCAGGGCGCGGATCTGCTGGCTCAGCGTCGGCTGACTGACGTGCAGCAGCGCGGCGGCGCGGGTGAAGGACCGCTCCTCGGCGACGGCGAGGAAGTACCGGAGTTGACGTAGCTCCACCATGACGATCCCCCTTGCCCGACCCCTCGGGCATCGACGATCAGAAGATCTACCAGCCCTCATAGGTCCGTCCTATGGCCCATCGTTGTCGCGTCTTGGACAGCCCTCCCGACCCGGCCGAAGAATCTGCAGGTGGCGGCACCCGGAACCTCCCGGGGTCCACCGCCGCCTGTCACATAGGCGACGAATTGCGATCGGCCGCGACCATCCGGCCGGCACGAAAGGGGTTCCCATGAACGCAGCACCGGCCCGCGTCACCCGGGCGGCCGTGACCGCCTTCACCATGCTGGCCGCCTCCCTCGGTGTGGTGGCCCTCGGCGCCACGCCGGCGGCGGCCGGGACGCAGGACAAGTACACCGTCAGCAAGTCGTCGAGCAGCTTCGACGGCGGCTGCGTGGCGGAGTCGACCGTGAGCTACTGGCCCGGCAGCGACACCGCGACGTTCACCACCACGGTCCGCAACCCGTACCTGTTCGCGGCGTGCCGGGTGAACACCCGGCTGTTCGTGCAGGGCACCTCGACCCAGTGGAACAGCGCCGTGCACTACACGATGGCGTGTGCGATCACCGACACGACGTGCTCGTCCACCCAGACCACGACCGGCACCTACTCCTCCGCCACGCCGAGCCTGACGGCGTACGTGGACAGCGTCAACGACGCGCTGGAGGCGATGGGCATGCCGCGGTCGTTCACCCGCAAGCAGGCGGTCGAGTCGATCTCGATCGAGTTCAGCAAGGCGGGCTGACGCGGCGACCGGGCGGGACGGGGGAGGGGCGACTCACCCGGACGGGGGATCGGGTCGATCCGCCGGGTAACTGGCTTTTCGCTGTGAGTGCGGAAAACGCGCCGACAAGGACTTGACGGCAGGAACCGGGCGGCGCAAGATGCTTCGTGCGGGAGGGCGACTCGCCCGAGACTTTGAGTTCTTGCGACCCAACGCCGGAGGCGTTGTGCGAGCGTCCCTCCCGACCAACGTCCGATCGGGCCAGCGGTTAAATCGCTGGCCCGATCGTCGTTTCCGGGCCACCCTCGGGGCATGCGCATCACGATCGCGCCGATCGACGCCGCCGACCAGGTCGCGATCGATGCGGCCTACCGGATCGGCGCGGCGGCCAACGACGTCGACCTGCCGGACTTCCCGCCGTTCTGCCGGCGGCGCTTCGAGGCCGCGGTCCGGCACCCGATGCCCGGCAACACCCCGCTCTGGGCGCTGGCCCGGCTCGACGGCGTGCCGGCCGGCTACCTCGCGCTGGACCTGCCGCAGCTCGACAACACCGAGAACGCCACCGCCGACCTGATCGTGCACCCGGCCCACCGACGCCGCGGGGTGGGCCGGGCGCTGCACGAGCACGCCGTACGGCTGCTGCGCGAGCGGGGCCGCAAGCGGGTGCTGGGGATGGCGGTCACCGCGCTGCCCGGCGGCCCGCCCCGGTCCGAGGCCAGCGCCGCCTTCGCCGCGTCGACCGGCGCCCAGCCGGCGCTGGCCGAGATCCGCAGCCGGCTCGACACCACCCGGCTCGACCACGACGGGCTGGACGCGGCGCTGGCCGACGCCCGCACCCGGGCAGACGGCTACCGCGTCCTCCGCTGGCAGGGGCGCACCCCCGACGAGTACGTCGCCGACATCGCCTACCTCGACGGCCGGCTGATGGCCGACGCGCCCCTCGGCGACGTGGAGTGGGAGCCCGAGCGGATCGACGTCGAACGGGTCCGTGGCATCGAGCGGGCGCTGGAGGCGCGGGGGCGGCGGCGCTACCACACGGCGGTGCGCGACGAGGCGTCCGGCCGGGTGGCCGCCTGGACGCTGCTCGACGTGGGTCCCTCCGCCGACTGGCACGCGTTCCAGCAGATCACCATCGTCGACCCCGCTCACCGGGGGCACCGTCTCGGTCTGCTCGTCAAGATCGAGAACCTGCGGCACCTGCTCGCCCACGAGCCGGCGGTGCGCGCGATCGACACCTTCAACGCGGCCGAGAACAGCTACATGATCACGATCAACGAGCAGCTCGGCTTCCGCCGGGTCGACGGCTGGACCGACTGGCAGCTCACGATCTGAGTTGTGACACGGCCCTACTGATCCTGGGGCTTCCTGTTGCATGATGGCGGGCATGACGGAGACCCCGCACCCCCTGTACGACAGGCACGCCGACACCCTGACCCGTGCGCTGACCGCGATCACGGAGCGCGGGTACTGGTCCGCCTACCCCGAGTCGCCCAGCCCACGGGTCTACGGCGAGACCGCCGCCGCCGACGGCAAGGCCGCCTTCGAGGCGTACCTCGGCGGCGACTTCCCCCTCGACCAGCCGGGCACCGGCGACCGGGTCGCCACCGAGACCAGCCCGTTCGGCGTCGAGCTGGGCGTCCGCTACCCGCACGCCGGGGCCGACGAGCTGGTCGCCGCCGCCTCCGCCGCCCTGCCGAGCTGGCGCGACGCCGGCCCGCAGACCCGGGTGGGCGTCTGCCTGGAGATCCTCGACCGGCTGCACAAGCACATCTTCGAGCTGGCCAACGCGGTGCAGTTCACCAGCGGCCAGGCGTTCGTGATGGCCTTCCAGGCCGGCGGCGCGCACGCGCTGGACCGCGCGCTGGAGGCGGTCGCCTACGCGTACGCGGAGATGACCCGGCACCCGGGGACGGCGGGCTGGGAGAAGGCCGCCGGCAAGGGCGACCCGCTGCGGATGACCAAGACCTTCCACGTGGTGCCCCGGGGCGTGGCGCTGGTGATCGGCTGCAACACCTTCCCGACCTGGAACTCCTACCCGGGGCTGTTCGCCTCGCTGGTAACCGGCAACCCGGTGGTGGTCAAGCCGCACCCGCGCGCGGTGCTGCCGCTCGCCATCACCGTCAGGTACGCCCGGGAGGTGCTCGCCGAGGCCGGCTTCGACCCGAACCTGGTGCTGCTCGCCCCCGAGGCCCCCGGCGAGAAGCTCGCCTCCACGCTGGCCCTGCACCCGGCCGTGAAGATCGTCGACTTCACGGGTTCCACCGAGTACGGCGACTGGCTGGAGGCCAACGCCCGGCAGGCGGCGGTCTACACCGAGAAGGCCGGCCTGAACACGGTGGTGGTCGACTCCACCGACGACTTCGCCGGGATGTGCCGCAACCTCGGCTTCACGCTGACCCTCTACAGCGGCCAGATGTGCACCACATCGCAGAACGTCCTCATCCCCGCCGAGGGGATCGCCACCGACCAGGGACACAAGAGCTTCGACGAGGTGGCCGGCGGGATCGCCGCCGCGATCGGCAAGCTCACCGCCGACCCGGCGCGCGGGGTGGAGCTCACCGGCGCGATCGTCAACGACGGGGTGCTGGAGCGCCTCGACGAGGTCACCAAGGTCGGCGAGACGGTGCTGGAGTCGCGTACGGTCGAGCACCCGGCCTTCCCCGGCGCGGTGGTCCGCACCCCGACGCTGGTCAAGCTGGCGGCCGGCGACACGGCGACCTACTCGAAGGAGTGGTTCGGGCCGATCTCGTTCGCCATCGCGACCGACTCGACGGCGCACAGCCTGGAGATCCTGCGGTCGACGGTCGGCGAGAAGGGCGCGCTCACCGCGGCGGTCTACTCCACCGACGAGGCGGTCCTCGACGCGGCCGAGGCGGCGGCGATCGAGGTCGGGGTGCACCTGTCCTGCAACCTGACCGGCGGGGTCTTCGTGAACCAGTCGGCGGCCTTCTCCGACTTCCACGGCAGCGGCGCGAACGCGGCGGCCAACTCCGCGCTCACCGACGGCGCCTACGTGGCCAACCGGTTCCGCATCGTGCAGTCCCGTCGGCACGCCTGAGTTGCGGTGGGGTTTCCGGGGCAGCCCGCCCCGGAAACCCTCCCGGGTCAGGCGAAGCGGCGCATCTGGAGTTCGGTGAGCGCCGGCACGGTGGGGTGCGGCACGCGTACGCCGGTGTCGACGAAGCCCAGCCGCCGGTAGGCGCGGTAGGCCCGGTCGTTGCCGACCACCACCTCCAGCATCAGCTCGGGCCGGCCGCACTCGCGGGACCAGGCGGCCACCGCCTCGACCAGCTCGCCGAGCAGGCCGGTGCCGCGCCAGGACGGGGTGACGTAGACGGCGTAGACGACGGTCAGCCCGGGCTCCTCCGGGGTCACCGTGCCCCCGGCGTGCCCGACCAGCCGGCCGCCCGGGTCCGCGACGAACTGCGCGGTGTCCGCGCCGGCCGACACGTACGCGATCCGGGCCGCGTAGTCGGCGTGCGGCCGGGCCGCCGCGGTGGCGAGGGTCTCCAGGAAGGCCAGCGGCGCGTCGGCGAGCATCTCCAGCCGCAGCGCCCGCATCCGGGCGGCGTCCCGGGGCCGGACCCGCCGGATCTCCGCGTGCCGGGTGCCCGCCGGCCCACGCCCAGGCCCGTCCGGCGTCCTCGTCATGCCGCATGCCTACCACAGCGACGGATGACGATGCCTCTCGATCGGAATATGCCCGATTTGGGGTCGTGCGCCGTCGTCACGCCTCGTGTAGCGTGCGATTTCGGTCACCGATTTCAGCGGCCTCCCCGACCGCCGGTTCGGTGGTCCTCCGGTGCCGGTCCGCCGGCCTCCGGGTTGTGGAACGCCGTGCAGAGTGAGGAAGTGGACCGTGGCACAGGGCACCGTGAAGTGGTTCAACGCCGAAAAGGGCTACGGCTTCATCGCCGTCGACGGCGGGCAGGACGTCTTCGTCCACTTCTCCGCGATCGAGATGGACGGCTACAAGGCGCTGGACGACGGCCAACGGGTGGAGTTCGAGATCGCCCAGGGCCAGAAGGGGCCCCAGGCCGAGCGCGTACGCGTCATCGCCTGACCCCCCCGCCCGCCGGGGCGGGGCTGCGGTGCGGGTGCCCGGGCAGGAAAGATCGTGAGCCGTTCCAGCCGTCGCTGAGGAGGGTTCATGTCCGACCAGCCGCCCCAGGCCACGCCGCCGGAAGATCCCGGCCCCGCCGCGGCCGGCGATCCGACCGCGCCGCCGCCTGGCACGACCACGCCCGCACCCTCCGGGGAGCCGGCGGTCACGCCCCCGCCCGCGACCGCGGCCGACGGCGAGCCGGGCGTCGTGCCCCCGCCGGGCGCGCAGCAACCGCAGGGGTGGGTCTTGCCGCCCACCGGCGGGTACCCGGTGGGCTCCGGCCCGTACGGCGGGCAGCCGTGGTACCCGGGCGCGCCGGTCGTGTACCCGGGGCAGCCGGTCGCGTACCCGGGGCAGCCGGTCCACGGGTGGTACCCGCCCGGCCACGGCCTCGACCCGGCCGACCCGCTGGTCACCCCGCCCGGCGGCGGCGTGAGCGGCTGGTTCGACCGGTGCGTCGGCGTGGTGCGCCGGGGTTGGAAGCCGCTGCTGCCGATCCTGCTGCTCACCCAGGTGCTGCCGGCCGTGCTGCTGTCGGTGCTCGCGCTGGTGGTCGACCCGTCGGCCCGGTGGGACGAGTCGATGGCCGACGACCCGGCCGCGCTGCCCGACACCTTCCTGGCCGACCTGGGCACCATGATGGCCGTGCTGATCGGCGGCGCCCTGCTCTTCGGCCTGGTGCAGAGCCTCGGCTGGGCCGCCGGCACCTGGGTGGTCGCGCGGCAGGCGGCCGGCCAGCCGGTGACCGTCGGCGCCGCGTTGGGCTACGGCCTGCGCCGGGCGCCGGGCCTCTGGGGCTGGACCCTGCTGATGAGCGTGATCATCGGGATCGGGGTGTGCTTCTGCGTCATTCCCGGCATCTACTTCGCCTTCGCGCTGAGCATGGCCGGCCCGGTCTACCTCTTCGAGCGGCAGCACCCGATCGGCCGCTCGTACCGGATGTTCCACGACCGGCTGGGCCTGCTGCTCGGCCGGGTGGCGCTCGTCGCGGCGGCGGTGATCGTCGGGGGCGGGGCGGCCGGCCTGGTGGAGGGCATCGGCTCGCTGCCGTTCGGCGTCACCCCGCTGGAGTCGCCGGGCACGGCGGTGGGCGCGATCGCGGTGGCGGTGCTCGGCGGCGTGCTGGGCCTGCCCATCCACCTCGCCCAACTGGTCGGCCTGGTCGTCACGTACGCCGAGCAGCGCGCCCACGAGGGGCCGGTGGACAGCGCGCGGCTGGCCGGTGAACTCGGCTGAGCGGGGCGGGCGTGCTTGCACTCGGCAGGGGAGAGTGCTAAACAAGTCATTGGCACTCGCATACCGTGAGTGCCAATGGTCGGGGCGGTAGGGCCACGGCCGCACGGGCGTCCACACGTCGGTGCGGCACATGGCCGGTCGTCGCGGGCTATCCGGCCCGGCCGAGGAGACGTCGTCGTCGCCAGGTGGCGACGTCCCCAAGGTGCGTACACCAGGCGGCCCATCCGGGACACAACCTCCGGGTGGCCCGTGAGTGTCCAGGAGGACAACGCCGTATGGCCAAGATGATCGCGTTCGACGAAGAGGCGCGCCGGGGCCTCGAGCGGGGCATGAACCAGCTCGCCGACGCCGTGAAGGTGACCCTCGGCCCCAAGGGCCGCAACGTCGTGCTCGAGAAGAAGTGGGGTGCCCCCACCATCACCAACGATGGTGTGAGCATCGCCAAGGAGATCGAGCTCGAGGACCCCTACGAGAAGATCGGCGCCGAGCTGGTCAAGGAGGTCGCCAAGAAGACCGACGACGTGGCCGGTGACGGCACGACGACGGCGACCGTCCTGGCCCAGGCCCTCGTCCGCGAGGGTCTGCGCAACGTGGCCGCCGGTGCCAACCCGATGGCCCTGAAGCGGGGCATCGAGGCCGCCGTGGCCAGCGTCTCGGAGGAGCTGTCCAAGCTCGCCAAGGACGTCGAGACCAAGGAGCAGATCGCCTCCACCGCCTCCATCTCCGCCGGTGACAGCACCGTCGGCGAGATCATCGCCGAGGCGATGGACAAGGTCGGCAAGGAAGGCGTCATCACCGTCGAGGAGAGCAACACCTTCGGCCTGGAGCTGGAGCTCACCGAGGGTATGCGCTTCGACAAGGGCTACATCTCGGCCTACTTCATGACCGACCCGGAGCGCATGGAGGCCGTCTTCGACGACCCCTACCTCCTGATCGTCAACAGCAAGATCTCGTCGGTCAAGGACCTGCTCCCGATCCTCGAGAAGGTCATGCAGTCGGGCAAGCCGCTGCTGATCATCGCCGAGGACATCGAGGGCGAGGCCCTGGCCACCCTGGTCGTCAACAAGGTCCGGGGCACCTTCAAGTCGGTCGCCGTCAAGGCGCCGGGCTTCGGTGACCGCCGCAAGGCCATGCTGGCCGACATCGCCATCCTCACCGGTGGCCAGGTCATCAGCGAGGAGGTCGGCCTCAAGCTGGACGCCGTCGGCCTCGACATGCTGGGCCGCGCCCGCAAGGTCGTGGTGACCAAGGACGAGACCACCATCGTCGACGGTGCCGGCGACGCCGAGCAGATCCAGGGCCGGGTCAACCAGATCCGGGCCGAGATCGACAAGAGCGACTCCGACTACGACCGCGAGAAGCTGCAGGAGCGGCTGGCCAAGCTGGCCGGCGGCGTCGCGGTGATCAAGGTCGGCGCGGCCACCGAGGTCGAGCTGAAGGAGCGCAAGCACCGCATCGAGGACGCCGTCCGCAACGCGAAGGCCGCCGTCGAGGAGGGCATCGTCCCGGGTGGTGGCGTCGCGCTGGTGCAGGCCGGCAAGACCGCCTTCGACAAGCTGGACCTGACCGGCGACGAGGCGACCGGCGCGCAGATCGTCAAGATCGCGCTGGACGCCCCGCTGCGGCAGATCGCCGTCAACGCCGGCCTCGAGGGCGGCGTGGTCGTCGAGCACGTCCGCAACATCGAGCCGGGTCACGGCCTCAACGCCGCCAACGGCGAGTACGTCGACCTGCTGGCCGCGGGCATCATCGACCCGGCCAAGGTGACCCGTTCGGCGCTGCAGAACGCCTCGTCGATCGCGGCGCTCTTCCTCACCACCGAGGCCGTCGTGGCGGACAAGCCGGAGAAGACCCCGGCCGCCCCGGCTGGTCCGGGCGGCGGGGACATGGACTTCTGAGTCCAGCTCCACTACGCCGGAAGGGGCGGGCCGCGTCAGCGGTCCGCCCCTTCCGCCGTCAGGTCGGCAGTGGTCGTTGGTTGCGTCTCTTCTGCGCCCGGCCGTACGGCTGCGGGATCTGGACCGGCTCGTCGACCAGCGCCACCGGCTCGTCGGTCGGCTCGTCGGCGCCGGTCATCTCCGCCTGCTGCTCGGCGTCGCCGTAGTCGAGCCGGTCGAACGGCAACGGGCCGGGGCGTTCGTCGTCCGTGGTCATGGCTGCCTCCTCTACCGAAACGGTAGGGGGCGTCGATCAAAGATGGGGGCGAATGGGGTTATCGGCGTCTATATCCCCTTCGCCCTCTTCCGTCACTCTCCGAGCGTCCTGCGGTACAGGAAGAAGACCCGCTCGATCCGGGCGCCCGCGCTGCCCGAGTAGAACGGCACCGGCCCCACCCAGCCGATCTGCGCCGCCGTCACGCCCGCCGCCCGCTGGTCGCGCAGGCAGCGGCGCAGCAGCACCCCGCCGATCCCCGAGCCCT
Source organism: Micromonospora sp. NPDC047620 (assembly GCF_043205005.1). NCBI lineage: Bacteria > Bacillati > Actinomycetota > Actinomycetes > Micromonosporales > Micromonosporaceae > Micromonospora > Micromonospora sp. NPDC047620. Next base: position 98,437 of record NZ_JBIDDG010000013.1, read on the forward strand.
CCGCCGCCGGGGCGGTGCCCATCGGCCCGAACCAGCTCGGCCGGGACGACCCGTACGCGGCGAAGCCGAGCACCTCGCCGTCGCGCTCGGCCAGGTGGCAGCCCGCCCCTTCCCGGCCCACCGAGCCGGCCAGCTCCGCGTCCCAGGCGCCGCCGAACGTGGCGCGGGCGAACTCCGCCAGCGCCGGCAGGTCGGCCGGCTCGGCGCGGCGGACCGAGACGCCCCGACCGGCCAGCCGTGCCTCCGCCGCCTCCGTGGAGCGCAGCGCGGGAGAGTCGTCGTACGACAGGTCGGCGGTCATGTTCCACGCCGTCCGGTCCTGCCGGTAGCCGAGCGCCAGCGCGGCGCAGACCGCCGGGGTGTAGCGCACGTCGATCCCGGGCCAGGCGTAGTACGGCGGGTTCCCCGCCAGCAGCACCTCGGCCGCGCCGAGACCGGCCAGGGTCCGCTCGGCGGACGACAGCAGCGCCCGCCCGACGCCCCGGCGCCGGTGGTCGGGGTGTACCGCCACGAGGTCCACGTGCCCGAGCCCGGCGTCCCGCCCCGACAGGGAGCAGACCAGCGCCCCGACCAGCTCCGCCCCCCGGTACGCGCCCAGCGCGACGACCGGCCGGTCGGCGGCCGCCCGGGCCCAGAGCGCGGCCACGAGGGCCGGCGCCTCGGCGGCGTCCTCGGGCAGGTCCAACGCCCGGCGGCACAGCTCCACCACGGCGGGCGCCCGGTCGGCGGTCAGCTCGACGATCTCCGCATCCATGGTCGCCGACCATAGAGCACGGGGTGCGGGGGAGGGCAAGGGCCGCTCACCCGCGGGCCGCCCGCACCGCCGCGTACGCGTCGACCAGGCCGGCGCCGGTGATGTTCGCGTCGCCGCCGCAGGTCTCCGTCCGGGAGGCGTACGTCGCCTCGGCCGGGGTCGCGGTGTCCCGCAGGATCTGCCGGGTGCGGGGCAGGTCGCCCACCAGCGCCGGGTTGGCCGACCACATCAGCGCCACGACGCCGGCCACCTGCGGGGTCGCCATCGAGGTGCCGCCCAGGGTGGCGTACCCGCCGCCGGGCATCGCCGACAGCACCTCCTTGCCGGGGGCGACCAGGTCCGGCTTCGCCGCCCCCGGCACCGGTCCGCGGGACGAGAAGTCGGTGACCCGGCGCCGCTGGTCCACCGCGCCGACGGTCAGCACGTCCGCGTACGGCGCGGGCGGGTCGTCGATCGAGCCGCAGTACGGGCCGGTGTTGCCGGCGGCGGCGACGACCAGGATGCCGGCGGCCTCCAGGGCGGCGGTGGCCGGCCGGAGTGCGCGCGGGTCGCAGCCCTCGATCGGCGGGCAGCCCCACGAGTTGGTGAGGATCTCCGGGGCGCGCGCCGGGCGCCCGTCCGTGAACGGGTTCCCGCCGGGCGGGAAGGGCGCCAGCATGAACTGGAGGCAGTCCAGGTAGTACCCGGGGTTGCCCAGGTTGCGGTCCAGGTTGACGCAGCCCACCCACTGTGCGCCCGGGGCCACCCCGATCCCCCCTCGGCCCACCGCGCTGCCCACGGTGTGCGTGCCGTGCCCGCCCTGGTCGGTCGGGGAACGGGTGCCGTCCCACGGGTCGTACCAGGAGTCGTCGCCGCCCCGGAAGCCGGCGGCCAGCGCCGGGTGCCCGCCGTCCACCCCGGAGTCGGAGCTGCCCACCACGATCCCGGAGCCGTCCACCCCGAGCTGCGACCAGACGCGGTCCGCCCCGAGCATCCGGACGTTCCACTCCGGGCCGGCCGGCGCGGGCGCGGTGCCCCGACTGCGGCCGGCCGGCGCGGGCAGCGGCCGCACCCGCTGGCTGACCAGCACCCGGGCCACCTCCGGCCGGCGGGACAGCCAGGCCCGCACCGCCGGCCCGCCGTCCACCTCCACCGCGTTGACCAGGTAGTAGGGGGTGTGGTCCAGCCGCAGCCGGCGCAGGTCCCGGCGCAGGTCGGCCTGGGTCCGCTCGGCGGTGTCGACCAGCCGCCGGTAGACCTCGCCGGCCCGCGCGTCCCGGCCGGCCCGCCCGGCCGTCGCCGGCACCCCGCCCAGGTCGGCCTGCTCGCGCAGCACCACGAACAGCCGCTCGCCGTGCAGGCCGGGCTGGCCCGCGCCGACGGCCACCGCGCCGACCGCGACCAGCAGGGCCGCGGCGGTCACCCCGGCCACCCGCCGGCTCGGCCGCCGGCTGCGGGGCCGGGCCAGCAGCACGCCGTACGCCACGGCGAGCACGGCCGCGACGGCGAGCCCGGCGCCGGCGGCTGCCGCCACCCAGAACGGCACGTCGCGGGTGTTGGCCAGGACGAGGGTGATCTCCTCGGGATCGGTGAAGGCCAGCGGGCCGAAGACGGCGAGCCCGACCAGCCAGCGGGTGGCGGCGCGGACCCCGGCCCGCCCGCCCGGCTGACTTCCGGTGGTGTCCGACGGACCGGCCGGGGCGGTGCCCGACGGGTCGGCCGGGGCGGTGTCCGGCGGACCGGCCGGCACCGTGCCCGGCGGCGCGGCCGGGGTGGCGGCGGCCGGGCGGCGGGCCGCCGCGTGCAGGGCGGCCAGCGCGAAGCCGGCCGGCGGCAGGGTCAGCAGCAGGGGCAGTTGGGCCCCGGACTGCCCGACCCCGGCGGCGAGGACGAGCAGCGCGACCCCGGCGACCAGCCCGCCGACCAGCACCAGCCGGGCCGGCCGGGGCGGCTCGCCGACGGCGAAGCGGGACCAGAAGGCGTCGTCCAGCAGCGCCCCCGCCAGCGCGCCCAGGGCGGCGGCGGCGAGCCCGGCGAGCACCGTCTCCAGCAGCCCGCCGAGCGCCCCCAGCCAGACCCACGGCAGCAGCAGCGCCAGCCCGCCGGCCACCCCGAGCAGGGTGGCGGTCGGGGCGGCGGGCCGGTGCGGCGCGGCGGCGCGGCGGGCGAGCGCCCGCAGGACGAGGGCGGCCAGGGCGGCCGTGGCGGCGAGCGCCGCGAGGTACGCCTCGTGGTGCACCGGCGGGAGCGCCCGGAGCAGCCCCAGCGCGCCGAGCCCGAGTGCCGCGGCCAGCCAGGCCCGGCCGGTGGCGCGGACCGCCGCCGAGCGGGGCAGCAGGGCGAGCGGAAGCGCGGGCGCGCCGACCAGCAGCACGGTGAACAGCACCGTCGCCGGCCAGAGCCACACCACGCGGTGCAGCCCGGAGGCCAGCATGATCTGGTCGGCCAGCCACCCGCCGAGCTGGCTGACCACCACGAACCCGACCGTCCAGCAACCGGCGACCACCGTCGCCACCACGGGCCACGGACTCGACCGGGCCGGCGCGGCCGGCGGGAGCGGGGCGGGCTGACCAGCGGGGAACGGGGGGCCGATCTCCATTCCTCAGACAGTACGGCGCGGACGGTGTGCCGCCGGTGTGGCCGTGACGGTTACCGTGGACGGGTGCGCGACCCCAACGTGTCCCGAACCGAGGCCAGCCAGCTCTCCCCGGAGCGCCGGGCCACCGACCTGCGCCGCCTGCGGGCCGAACGCTTCGACGTGCTGGTCATCGGCGGTGGGGTGACCGGGGCGGGCGCCGCCCTCGACGCGGCCTCGCGGGGGCTGAAGGTGGCGCTGGTGGAGGCGCGCGACTACGCCGCCGGCACCTCCAGCCGCTCCAGCAAGCTGATCCACGGCGGCCTGCGCTACCTGGAGCAGCTGGAGTTCCACCTGGTGCACGAGGCGCTCACCGAGCGCGGCCTGCTCGCCACCCGGCTCGCCCCGCACCTGGTGCGGCCGGTGCCCATCCTGGTCCCGCTGCCCGGCGGGCGCGGCGCGCGCGACCTGCCCGGCCGGCTGTTCCGCCGCTCCTACTACGGCGCCGGAGTGGCGGCGTACGACGCCTTCGCCGGGATCTTCGGCGGCGGCCGGGGCATGCCGCTGCACCGCCACCTGACCCGCGAGGGCGCCCGCCGGGTCTTCCCCAGCCTGCGGGCCGACGCGCTGGCCGGCGCGATCCGCTACTACGACGGGCAGGTCGACGACGCACGGCTGGTGGTGACCCTGGCCCGCACCGCGGCCAGCCTCGGCGCGACCGTGGTGCCCAGCGCCCGGGCGGTCGGGCTGATCCGGCAGGCCCGCGAGGTCACCGGCATCCGGGTCCGCGACCTGGAGGCGCCGCCCGGCTCCCCGGACGCCGAGTTCGAGGTGCACGCCCGCACCGTCATCGCCGCCACCGGCGTGTGGAGCGACGACATGTCCCGGATGCTGAACGACGTCGGGCTGCGCCCCGGCATCCGCGTCCGGGCCTCCAAGGGAGTGCACCTGGTGGTGCCCCGCTCGGCGATCACCGGCGAGGCAGGGCTGATCCTGCGTACGGCGACCAGCGTGCTCTTCGTCATCCCGTGGGGCGGGCACTGGATCATCGGCACCACCGACACCGACTGGCGGCTCGACCGGTCCCACCCGGCCGCCTCCGCCCGGGACATCGAATACCTGCTGGAGCAGGTCAACACCGTGCTGGACCGGCCGCTCACCACGGCCGACATCGAGGGCGTCTACGCCGGGCTGCGGCCGCTGCTGGCCGGCGAGGCCGACTCCACCTCGAAACTGTCCCGCGAGCACGCCGTCTTCGAGCCGATGCTCGGGCTGCTGCTGGTCGCCGGCGGCAAGTACACGACGTACCGGGTGATGGCCTCGGACGTGGTCGACCGGGCCGCCCACCGGCTCGGCGCCGTACGCCCCTCGCGTACCGCCGACCTGCCGCTGCTCGGCGCGGACGGCTACCCGGCGATGTGGCGGGGCCGGGCGGACCTGGCCCGCCGGCACGGGATGCCGGTAGGGGTGGTCGAGCACCTGCTGGAGCGCTACGGCACCCTCACCCTGGACCTGCTCGCGCTGGTCGACGCCGACCCGCTGCTCGCCTCCCCGCTGGCCGGTGCCCCGGAATACCTCGCGGCCGAGGTGACGTACGCGGCCCGGGCGGAGGGGGCGCTGCACCTGGAGGACGTGCTCACCCGGCGGACCCGGATCTCCATCGAGACCGCGCACCGCGGCCTGGAGTCGGCCGGGCACGCCGCCGAGCTGATGGGCGCGGTGCTCGGTTGGGACGAGGCCACCCGGGCCCGCGAGGTGGAGCACTACCGGGCCAGGGTGGAGGCGGAACGCCAGTCCCAGCTGATGCCCGACGACGCCACGGCGGACGCCGCCCGGCTCGGCGCGCCCGACGTCCGGGGCTTCGCGGCCGACCGCGGCTCGGACGACGATCCCGTCGAGCTACCGTCGTCGTCCCGCTGACCGATCCCCCACCCCACCCCGACCGCCACCTTCGACGGCCGACCGCTCAGCCGGTTCCGGTCAGAGGATCTTGCCCGGGTTGAGCAGGCCGGTCGGATCGAGCGCGGCCTTGATCGCCTGGTGCACGGCGACGCCCACCGGGCCGATCTCGCGGGCCAGCCAGTCCCGCTTGAGCAGGCCCACGCCGTGCTCGCCGGTGCAGGTGCCGCCCAGCTCCAGGCCGAGTCGCATGATCTCGTCGAAGGCGCGCCGGCCGCGTTCCAGGCTCGCCGGGTCGGCCCGGTCCACCACGATGTTCGGGTGCATGTTGCCGTCGCCGGCGTGACCGACGACGCCGATCGGCACGTCGCACTCCGCCGCGATCCGGGCCACCCCGTCCAGCAGCGCCGCCAGCGCGCCCCGGGGCACCGCGACGTCGTCGATGACCAGGCCGCCGTTGCCGCCCGGGTAGGCGTCCGCGGCGAACTTCTCCATGGCCGGGTGCGCGAGCCGGCGGGCCTGCAACAGGGCGGCCGCCTCCACGGCGTCGGTGGCCGCGTAGACCTCGTCGGCGCCGGCCGCCTCGCAGACCGCGGCCAGCCCGGCCAGGTCGTCGGCCGCCCGGGCGCCGGTGTCGGCGGCGGCCAGCAGCAGCGCCTGCGCGTCCGTCCGCAGGCCCATCGGCCGGTACGCCTCGATCGCCCGCAGGTGGGTCTGGTCCAGCAGCTCCAGCAGGCTGGGGGAGAGGCCCCGGGCGGCGATCTCGGCGACGGCCGCGCCGGCTGCGGCGGTGGACGGGAAGACCGCCACCATGGTCAGCGACTCCGCCGGGGCGGGACGCAGTGCGACGGTCACCTCGGTGATGACGCCCAGGGTGCCCTCGGAGCCGACGAAGAGCCGGGTGAGGTCGTACCCGGCGACGCCCTTGGCCGTGCGCCGGCCGGTGCGCAGCACCTCGCCGGAGGCGAGCACCACCTCCAGGCCGAGGACGTACTCGGTGGTGACGCCGTACTTGACGCAGCACATGCCGCCCGCGTTGGTGGCGACGTTGCCGCCGATGGTGGAGGACTCCCACGAGCCGGGGTCGGGCGGGTACCACAGCCCCTGCTTCGCCACCGCGGCGGCGAGCGTCGCGTTGACCACGCCGGGCTGCACCACGGCGATCCGGCTCACCGGGTCGATCTCCAGGATGGCGTCCATCGCGACCGTACTGAGCACCACCGCGCCGTCGACCGCGTTGGCCGCGCCGGCCAGCCCGGTCCGCGCCCCCTGCGGGACCACCGGCACGCCGTGCCGGGCGGCCGCCCGCAGCACGGCGGAGACCTGGGCGGTGCCGCGAGGACGGACGACCACCAGGGGCGTGCCGGCGGCGCAGAGGTCCGCCTCGTCCCGTTCGTGCATCCGGAGCAGGTCCGGGTCGGTCAGCACGGCGTCGTCGCCGAGCGCCGCCCGCAGGTCGTCGAGGAGAGGGGGTCCGGCCATGCCGCCGAGGCTACGGTCGGCCGCGCACGACCGACAACCGGCCCTCGCACCAGGTAGCTTGGCCGGCATGCTCTACCTGGACCGGCCCGCCTGGCCGTGGCGGGGGCGGCTCTGGTCCCACCTGATCAGCGACGTCTCCCACGCCGAGGTGCACGCCTTCGCCGAGGCGCTGGGAGTGCCCCGCCGGGGTTTCGACCGGGACCACTACGACATTCCCGCCGAGCGGTTCGCCGCGGCGGTCTGGCTGGGCGCCCGGGTGGTGCCGAGCCGGGAACTCGTGCGCCTGCTCCGGCAGGCCGGCCTGCGGCGACCGAAGCACCTGACCCGCCCCCGCACCCCCGCCGCCCGTCCCTCCGGCGATCTTGCAGTTCCGGCCCTCCCTGTGCGGTGATTCACGGCTTTCGCCAGGGCCGAAACTGCAAGATCGCGGGGGCCGAGGGTGGGGGGGCCGACGGCGGGAGTCAGTGGAGGGTGGCCAGTTCGCGGGTGAGGTTGGCGCGGGCCCGGGCTTCCCAGCGGGTGGCCAGCGGCGGCAGCCGGAACAGGGCCGGCAGGGCGAGCAGCCCGGCGAGCACCCGGGCACGGCCGGCCCGGAAGGCCGGGTCGGGCACGTGCGCGTACTCCCGGCGGATCGCGGCGGCGTAGTGGTCGTACGCCCCGGGTGGCGCGGCCAGGACGGCGAGGTCGGCGTCGCAGAGCAGCGCGCCGTCGGCGTCGCCCGGGTCGACGGCGTGCCCGGCGGTGAGCAGCACCAGCCGGCGGACCTCGGCCACGGCGTCGGCCGGCAGCCCCGACCGGGTGAGCAGGGCGTCGGCGAGCGCCGCGCTGTCCCGCTCGTTGGCGTCGCCCTCGGCGCGCGGGTCGTAGACCGCGTCGTGGCACCAGGCCGCGAGGCGCACCAGGTCCGGCCGCGCGGCGGACGACGCGTGCGCGTCGACCACGTCGAGGACGACGGTCAGGTGGGCGACCGTGTGGTGGTGCCGGTGCGGTTCCCGCCAGCGCCCCAGCAGCTCCGCCCCGGCGCGGTCCCGCTCCGTCGCGTCGGTAGCCCCGGCGCCCCGGGCCGCCGCCCGCCACCGGTCGAGAAGGTCGGCCATGCGGCCGAGTCTGCCGCACCGCCGCCGACACGGAGGATTCACCCGCCCCGGTACGGGTAGTCCCCGCCATGGCCGTGGCCCGGGACCGTCGACTCTCGCTGGTGCGGCGCGCCATCCGCCGCGACGGCGGAACGGACATCGACGGGGCCCGCATCGCCGACGCGATGGAGAAGCTGCGGCACCGCGGCAGGGCGACCCTGCACGACCGGCTGCACCGGGTGCGGATGGCGTGGGGCCTGGCCGTGCAGGCCGGCCTCGCCGCCGGCCTGTCCTGGTGGGCGGCGCACAATCTGCTGGGCAACCCGGAGCCGGTGTTCGCGCCGATCTCCGCGGTCGGCACCCTCGCCGCCTCGGTCGGGCAGCGGCTCCGCCGTACGGTGGAGCTGATCGTGGGGGTGGCGATCGGGGTCGCCGTGGGCGACTTCCTCATCTACCTGGTCGGCACCGGGGCGTGGCAGCTCGGCCTCGTGGTGACCGGGTCGATCGTGCTGACCATCTTCGCCGGCGCCAGCGTGTCCATCGTCATCCAGGCGGCGGCCACGGCCGTGCTGATCGTCACGCTGAGCCCGAAGACCGCGAACCTGGAGATCCCCCGGTTCGTCGACGCGTTCGTCGGCGGCGGGATCGCGTTGCTGGTCACCTCGGTCCTGCTGCCGCTCAATCCGCTCCGGGTGATCAACCGGGCCGCCCGGCCGGCGCTGGACCTGCTCGCCGCGCAACTCGACGACACCGCCGACGCCCTCCGCCAACGGGACCGGGACAGGGCCCAACAAGCACTGGACCGGCTGCGTAACAACCAGGAGGAGCTGTCCACCTTCACCGAGGCGATCGAGGGGGCGAAGGAAACCGCCGTCCTCTCACCGGCCCGGTGGCACCGGCGGGACGAACTCACCCACTACGCCGACGCCGCCGACCCGATCGACCGGGCGATGCGCAACGCCGGCACGCTGATCCGACGCGCGGTCACCCTGATCGAGGACGAGGAGCCCGTGCCGGAGCCGATGCCGGACGCGGCGGCCCACCTCGCCGAGTCGGTACGCCTGCTCAAGCACGAGTTCGCCGTCGGCGAGGAGCCGGAGAAGGCACGGGAGCGGGCGCTGCGCGCGGTCAGCGAGGCCGGCCGGGCGTACGCCGAGGGGGTGGGCTTCTCCGGCAGCGTGGTGATCGCGCAGGTGCGCACCACGGCCAGCGACCTGCTGGTGGCCTCCGGGATCAGCCAGGAGGAGGCGAACCGCCTGGTCCGGGAGTCCTTCGGCGACCAGGACACCCCGAGCGGCCAGGCCGAGCCGGCCACCGCCCCGAAGCCGCCCACCGCCCCGCCGGTCGGCTGACCCGCCGGCGCGCGGGTCAGCCGTGCGGCGGCGGTCGTTCAGGCCGCCGCGGCGAGGGCGGCGAGCAGCCGGTCCACGTGTTCCGCCGTGCTGCCCAAGCCGACGCTCGCCCGCAGGGCGGTCGGCGGCAGGTCCCGCCGGCCGCTGCGCGCCGCCGCCTCGGCGAGCAGTCGCCGGGCCAGCGGGTGGGCGCAGAAGAGGCCGTCGCGCACCCCGATGTCGTGGTTGCCGGCCAGGTCCGCCGCCACGTCCGCCGAGTCCCGGCCGGCCACCACGAACGACACGATGCCCACCCGCGCCGCGTCCGGCCCGAAGGTGCGCAGCTCCACCACGTGCGGCAGGGCCGCCAGGCCGTGGCGCAGCCGGGCCAGCAGGGCCTGCTCGGCGTCGTGCAGCGCCGCCCGGTCGGCCCCGGCCAGGGCGCCGCAGACCGCCGCGAGGGCGACCGCGCCGAGCAGATTCGGCGTGCCCGCCTCGTGCCGGGCCGGTCCGGTCGCCCAGCGTACGTCGTGGGTGGCCGCGCCGACGTGACCGGTGGCGCCCCCGCCGGCCAGGTACGGCGGCGCGGCGTCCAGCCAGTCCGCCCGCCCGACGAGCACCCCCGCGCCGAACGGCGCGTACAGCTTGTGGCCGGAGACCGCGAGGTAGTCGACGTCGAGGGTGGCGACGTCCACCGGCGCGTGCGGGGCGAGCTGCGCGGCGTCCACGGCGATCCGGGCCCCGTGCCGCCGGGCCACCCGGGCCAGCTCCGCCACGGGCCAGCGCTCGCCGGTCACGTTGCTCGCCCCGGTCACCGCGACGAGCACGGGCGGGCGGCGGTCGGCGCCGGGGCTGCCCCCCGTGCCCGGCCTGCGCAGCTCGGCGAGGGCGGCGTTCAGCGCCCGGACCGCCTCGGCCGGCTCCCGCGGCACCGGCAGCCGGACCGATCCGCGCGGCCAGGGCAGCAGGTTCGCGTGGTGCTCCCCGCCGAAGGTCACCACCGTGGTGCCGGCGGGCAGCACCCGGGCCAGCAGGTTCAGCGCGTCCGTGGTGTTGCGGGTGAAGAGCACGTGGTCGCCGGCGCGGGCGCCGAAGAAGTCGCCGACGGTCTGCCGGGCGCGCTCGTAGGCGAGGGTGCAGCGCCGGGACAGCGCCCCCGCGCCGCGATGCACGCTGGCGTACCAGGGGAGCAGCTCGGCCACCGCGTCGGCGGCGGCCCGCGCGCACGGCGCGGTGGCCGCGTAGTCCAGGTTGACCTGGCCCGGCACGCCGAGCACGTCGAGCGGCCCGGCGGCCGCGGGCGGCGGCGCGGTCCGCGTCGGGTGCGGCGCGGGCGGGGGTACGAGGGTGACGGTCATCGGCCGACCTCCGGGTCCGGGGACCCCGGGTGGGCACACCGGGCGGGGTCCGCGCTTGCCCGGCACGCGGATCGGGCCGGGCCCGGTCATCACCCGGGGCACCCCACCGCGAACCTCGACGAGGGTTGCCGGCCAGCAAGCCGGGGCTTGACGCTGGCGCTCGTGACCTGCCGGCAGCATAGCGCGCGGATGCGCCCGGTCCAGCCGGCCGGGGGTGACTACGCTGACCGCATGGCCGACACCCCGCCCGGCGCACCCCTGCCGCCGTCGCCGACCGTGCCCGCCGTCCCGCCGTCGGGCGCGGCCGCTCCCCGGATGCCGCTGCGCCGGCTGGGCTGGCGGCGGGCCCTGGTGCTGGCCGGGGTCGTCCTGCTGATCGCCGCCTGCGCGGTGTTCATGGTCTTCACGCTCGGCGAGAGCCTCGGCGTGCAGGCGCTGCTGATCGGCCTGGTCGCGGCGATCCTCCCGGTTCCGGTGCTGGTGGGCTGTTTCCTCTGGCTCGACCGGTACGAACCGGAACCGCTGAAATACCTGATCTTCTGCTTCGCCTGGGGCGCGTTCGTCTCGACCGCCGCCTCGCTGACCGTCAACGAGTTCTCGTCCGGGCTCTTCGACGACTGGGGGCTGCCGACCGCGCTGACGGCGGTGCTGGTCGCGCCGTTCATCGAGGAGCTCACCAAGGCGCTCGGGCCGATCCTGCTGCTGATCTTCCGCCGACGGGAGATTTCCGGGATCACCGACGCCCTGGTCTACTGCGGGCTCTCCGCGATCGGGTTCGCCATGGTGGAGAACATCCTCTACCTGGGCGGCTACGGCTACGCCACCGGCGTCGAGCGGTACGGCCCGGCGACCGGCACGCAGCAGGTCATCGCGATCTTCATCGTCCGGATCCTGCTCTTCGGCTTCGCCCACCCGCTGTTCACCTCGATGACCGGGGTCGGGCTGGGCATCGCCGCCCGCACCGCCGACCGACGCGTCCGGGTGCTCGCCCCGATCGCCGGCCTGCTGCTGGCGATGATGCTGCACGGCCTGTGGAACCTGCTGCCCACGCTCACCCAGGCCACCGGTGAGGCGCTGATCATGCTGTACGGCTTCATCGGCGTGATGGTGCCGATCTTCTTCGGCATGGTCGGGCTGGCCGTGTGGCTGCGGGCCTGGGAGGGGCGGCTCACCGAGCGCACCCTGCCGGACTACGTCCGGGCCGGCTGGCTGACCCCGCCGGAGGTGGCGGCGCTGAGCAGCCTGGGGCGACGGCACGCGGCCCGGGTGTGGGCCAAGCGGGTGGCCGGGGACCCCGGCGTGCGGGCCATGCGCGGCTACCAGTTCGCGGCGACCCGGCTGGCGCTGCTGCGCGACGGCGCGCTGCGCGGCCTGGACCGCAGGCCGGCGGACCGGGAACGGACGGCGCGGGAGGAACGGGAGCTGCTGGAGGCGATCGCCGCGTACCGGTCGTTCTTCGTGGGGAGGGATCCGCAGGCGCCGGCCGGGATCTGGGACGGGCACCGCTACCACCTGCGGTTCCCGGACGGCTCGCAGCGGCCGGTCGAGGCGCCGGACGAGCCGGTGGTGCCGATCCCGGTGGTGCTCGCCCCGCCGCCCCCGGCCTTTCCCGCCGGCTACGGGGCCCCCGGCTACGGCCCGCCCGGCTGGCCCGGCGCGCGACCCGCGGGCCCCTGGCCGCCCGGCCACCACTGACCCGGCCCCCGGCCGCCGGTCACCGCTGGGGCGGCGCCCCGGGTCGCCCCGTGGTGGTCCGGGTCGTCAGGTCATCAGGCTGGTGAGGAAGTCGCCGAGGCCCTGCGCCATCGCCATCAGCCCCGCCCCGATCGCCTTGAACATCTCCGCCGCGCCCTCCGGCCGGAACGCCATGAAGTAGATCAGGAACGCGACGCTTCCCCAGAGCAGCAGCTTCTTCACGAATACCGGCATCGTCCCTCCCCAGGGCCGGTGGTGCGGCTGGCTTCCCGGCCGGGAGCGCCGCAAACGACACCGGCGCCCGCAGCCGCGCGCGGCGGGGCGGGCGGGGAGGGCTCAGAGGTAGAGGCCGGTGGAGTCGTTCTCCACGCGCTCGGCGGCCACGGCGTGCACGTCGCGCTCGCGCAGCAGCACGTACCCGCGGCCGTGCAGCTCGACCTCCGAGCGGTCGTCCGGGTCGAACAGGACCCGGTCGCCCGAGACGATGGCGCGGACGTTCGGCCCCACCCCGACAGCGGTGGCCCAGGCGAGCCGCTTGCCCACCGCGGCGGTCGCCGGGATCACGATGCCGGCGGTGGAGCGGCGCTCACCCTCGCTCCCCTCCATCCGCACCAGCACGCGGTCGTGCAGCAGGCGGATCGGCAGGCCGGAGTCGAGATTCTTGTCGGCGGTCACGCCGGAAACGCTACCGTGTCCCGGTCGGGCGGCCGTGAGCGGTTACGCGCCGGGGGCGGGGGGCACTGTGTGGCGGAACTGCCCTACGGTGGCGTGGTCGGACGTATCCTGTCCGCCCACCAGGGCGGGCACGGCCAGGTTCTGAAGCCAGGAGGTGCACTTGAGCCGCTTCGAGCGGGTACGCGGACGGCTTCGTCGCGCGTACGAGTCGGGCCGGAAATCGGTGCGCCCCCGTCGTACGGACCCGGTCGACGCTTCCGAGCCGGCCGGGGTGGCCTCGCCGGCGTCCCCCGGACCGGCGGCGTCGGCGACCGCGACCGTGGTGGGCGCGGAGCCGCCCGCGGCGATGCACACCTCCACCTCCAGCCGCGACGACGCCGACGTGCCGCACGGGCTGCGGATTGCCGCGGCCTGGTCCTGGCGGCTGATCGTGATCGGCGTCGTCGCCTGGGCGCTGATGAGGATCGTCGGCACCATCAAGATCGTGGTCATCCCGCTGGCGGTCGCGCTGCTGCTCTCGGCGCTGCTCGCGCCGGCCGTCAGCTGGCTGCTGCGGGCCCGCTTCCCCCGCTCGCTGGCGACCGCGGTGGTGCTGGTCGGGGGCCTCGCCGCGGTGATCGGCACGCTGACCCTGGTGGTGAACGAGTTCATCCAGGGCGTGCCGGAGCTGAGCAAGAAGTCGTCGGAGGGCGTCCGGCAGATCCAGGACTGGCTCAAGACGGGCCCGCTGCACCTCTCCGACGGCCAGCTCGACCGCTACATCGAAGAGGGCCAGAAGTGGGTCAACGACAACACCGAGAAGCTCACCAGCGGCGCCCTCTCCACGGCCGCGACGCTGGCCGAGGTGCTGACCGGCACGCTGCTGGTGCTCTTCGCCACCTTCTTCTTCCTGCGTGACGGCAACCGGATCTGGCGCTTCCTGGTCCGGCTGCTGCCGGTGGCCGCCCGCTGGAAGGTCGACGACGCCGGCCGGGCCTCGTGGTCGACCCTGGTCGCCTACGTACGCGCGACCGTGCTGGTCGCCTTCATCGACGCGGTCGGCATCGGCATCTTCCTGGTCGTCTTCGACATCCCGTTCGCCTTCCCGCTCGCCGCGCTGGTCTTCCTCGGGGCGTTCATCCCGATCGTCGGGGCGACCCTGTCGGGCGTCGTCGCGGTCCTGGTCGCGCTGGTCGACAGCGGCCTGGTGACCGCGTTGATCATCCTCGGCGTGGTGATCGGGGTGCAGCAGGTGGAGGGGCACCTCCTCCAGCCGCTGATCATGGGGCGCGCGGTGGCGATCCACCCGCTCGCGGTGATCATCGGGATCGCGGCCGGCGTGGTCCTCGCCGGGATCACCGGCGCGCTCGTCTCGGTGCCGCTGATCGCCGTGCTGAACACGGCCGTCCGCCGGCTCGCCGCCCGCACCGTTCCGGACACCCCGCCCGACGCCGTCGTCGTCGCCGCCAAGGCCCCCTGACCCGCCTGGGCGGGTCAGACCTTGGCGAGGCGTTCGAGAGCGCCGCGGGCGACCTCCGGCCGGGTGGTGTACCAGAACGGCGGCAGCGAGCGGCGCAGGAAGGCTCCGTAGCCCCGCGCGGTCTCCAGCCGCGAGTCGAGCACCGCGACCACGCCCTTGTCGCCGGTCGACCGGATCAGCCGCCCCACCCCCTGCGCCAGCCGGACCGCGGCGATCGGCACGCTCACCGCGGCGAAACCGGACCCGCCGTTGGCGTCGACCGCGGCGGCCCGGGCCGCCGCGAGCGGCTCGTCCGGCCGGGGGAAGGGCAGCCGGTCGATGACCACCAGCTGGCAGGAGTCGCCGGGCACGTCGACGCCCTGCCACAGCGACATCACCCCGAACAGGCAGCTCGCCTTCTCCTCCCGGAACCGGCGCACCAGCAGCGGCAGCGCCTCCTCGCCCTGGAGCAGGACGGGCAGGTCGGTCCGCGCGCGCAGCAGCTCCGCCGCCTGCTGCGCGGCCCGTCGCGAGGAGAAGAGGCCGAGCGTACGCCCGCCGAGCGCGGTGACCAGCGCGAGCAGTTCCTCGCCGGCCGCGTCGGGCAGCCCGGAGACGCTGGGCCGGGGCAGGTGCGCGGCGACGTAGAGGATGCCCTGCCGCGCGTAGTCGAACGGCGAGCCGACGTCGAGCGAGCGCCACCCGGGCCCCGACGTCGCCGGCAGCCCGGGCGTGCCGGTCGCAGGGCCAGGCGGCTCGCTCCCCGCCGACCCGGCGCGTCCGGTCGCCCCGCCGCCACCCGTGGCCCCGACCGGGCCGGGCCCGGCGGCCGACGTGACCCCGGCGCGCCCCGCCGGGTCGGTGCGGCCGGCGGCGCGGGCGGCCAGGGCCGCGGCGGCCGGTGACGGCGGGTCGGCCGGGGGCGCCTCCAGGCCCAGCGCCCGGGCCACCGTGTCGAACCGGCCGCCGAGCGTCAGGGTCGCCGAGGTGGCGACCACCGTGCGCTCGTCGTACAGGTGGGTGGCGAGGGTGCCGGCGACCGACAGCGGCGCGACCACCAGCGCCCGGCGGCCGGTGTTGTCGTTCTTCTCCACCCAGGCCACGTCGTGGTCGGCCTCTTCCAGCAGCCGCTGGGCGGTGGCGGACAGCTCGTCGAGCACCGCCTTGGCCTGCTGCTTGCGCACCGGATCGGGGTCGTCGGCCTTGATCTCGCCGATGCCGTCGAGCGCCGCCCGGGTGGCCGCGTCGAGCAGGGTGCACGCCTCGCGCAGCGCGGCCGGCAACCCGGAGGTGATCCGCCCGGCCGGTGCCTCCGCCAGCCCGACGGCCAGGGCGTCGCCGGCCGCGGTGAGCGAGTCGGCGGTCTCCGGGCGCAGCAGTGGGCGGGCCCGCTTCGCGGAGCGGTCGATCAGCTCCGGCACCAGCTCGGCCTGGGCGGCCGAGGAGACGCGGTCGGCCAGCTCGTGCGCCTCGTCCACGATGAGCAGCTTGTGCGGCGGCACGATGTGCCGGCCGGCGAGCATGTCCACGGCCAGCAGGCTGTGGTTGGTGACGACGATGTCGGCCTCGCGGGCGCGGGCGCGGGAGGCCTCGGCGAAGCACTCCGCGCCGAACGGGCAGCGGGCCGCGCCGACGCACTCCCGGGCCGGCATGGAGACCAGCCGCCACGCCTGGTCGTCGACGCCCGGGTCCAGCTCGTCCCGGTCGCCGGTGTCGGTCTTCTCCGCCCAGTCGCGCAGCCGCTGGATCTGCTTGCCGAGCCGCCCCGCCTCGCCGAGCCACTTCGTGCCGCCGCCGGGGCGCGCCGCCGGGGCGTCGAAGAGCGTGTCCTCCGGCTCGTCCTCTGTGGAGTTGTCCAGCCGGGCGAGGCAGAGGTAGTGGTGCCGCCCCTTGAGCACGGCGAAGGTGGGCCGGCGCCCGAGTACCGGCTCCACGGCGTCGGCGAGCCGGGGCAGGTCGTGGTCGACCAGTTGGGACTGCAACGCCAGGGTGGCCGTGGAGACCACCACCGGGCCGTCCACGGTCAGCGCCGGGGTGAGGTAGGCCAGCGACTTGCCGGTGCCCGTGCCGGCCTGCACGAGCAGGTGCTCGCGCGCCTGCACGCACTCCTCGATGGCGGTGGCCATCTGCTGCTGGCCCGGGCGCGCGGCGCCGCCGGGCACCGCGCCGACCGCGGCGGCGAGCAGCTCGGCCCCGCTCGGCCGGGAGCCCCGCCGGCGGCCTCCGGTGCGGGGCGAGGGGGCGGCGGAACCGGTGGCGAGGCGCGGAGTCACCGTGCGACGGTACCCGCCGGCGCCGACACCGGCCGCGCCGATCCGGGCGTGGCGCCGTCACGGTACGGAATCCCACGGGCCGAGTCCGGTAACTTCCGTGCGGCGACAGATGGGCGGTATCGGTTAGGGTGCGACTCATGCCGAGCGACGTGGTCCGCGTGATCTACCGCAAGTACGACGGCAGCGCCCACCGCGACTACCCGGCCCGCCGGCTGGCCGAGGACGACCTCGGCGTCTGGCTCGGCGTCACCGAGGGCACGAAGTCGGTCTACCACGGCCGGCCGTCGGTCGAGCAGATCCCGTTCGTGCTCCTGGTGCCCCACCAGGGCTGGTGGACCGGCATGTTCAACCCGCCGCCGCGCACCAGCGAGGTCTACTGCGACATCGCCAGCCCGGCCCGCTGGGAGGACGACCACACCGTCCACCTGATCGACCTGGACCTGGACGTGGTGCGCCGCCGGGCCACCGGCGCGGTCGAGCTGCGCGACGAGGACGAGTTCGCCGAGCACCGGGCCCGCTTCGGCTATCCGGACGACGTGGTGGCGGAGGCCGAGGCGGCGGCCCGGTGGCTCCTCGGCGCGCTCGGCGACGGCACCGAGCCGTTCGCCACGTCGTACCGGAAGTGGCTCGCCCTGGTGGTCTGAGCCGGCGCGGTCGCCGTGGCCGGGCGCGCCCGAGCGCTTCCGTCGACACGGCGGCCCACGGGGCACCGACGCGGCGCCTGGATGTCGCCGACGCGGCGCCGGGGGTCACCAGCGTGGCGGCCAGCGGTCGTCGGCCCCCAGTGGCGGCACGTCGCGCAGCTTCTCCGGGTTGAGCTGGTGGAAGATCCCGGTCACCCGGCCGCCGTCCACCGCCAGGGCGGCGACCACCCGCAGCGGCCGGCCGTCGGAGTGCACCGTCTCCATCTGCATCCCCAGCACGCCGTCGACGAGCACCGGGCGGGCGCGCACCGTGGCGCCGTAGCGGCCGGCCCGGCCGAAGAGGCCCAGGACGAACCGGGCCACCGCGTCGACGCCGACCACCGGGCGGCGGGCCGCCGGGAAGTGGCCGCCGCTGTCGCCGATGAGGACCACGCCCGGGGCGAGCACCCGCACCAGCGCGTCCAGGTCGCCCGACTCGACGGCGGCGACGAACGCGGCGACGACCCGGCGCTGCTCGGCCGGGTCGGCGGTGTCCCGGGGCGCGTCGGGCGCCTGCACCGCCCGGCGGGCCCGGGAGGCGAGCTGGCGGGCGGCGGCGTCGGTCGTGCCGAGCGCCTCGGCGATCCGGGGGAAGGGGACGGCGAAGACGTCGTGCAGCACGAAGGCGACCCGCTGCTCGGGCGTGAGCCGTTCCAGCACCACCATGAGCGCCGTGCCGACCTGGTCGGTGCGGACCGCGCGCTCCGCCGGGTCGGGCGCGAAGCCGTCGGTGCGCGGGCCCTGGTCGAGCGGGGTCACCACGGGCTCCGGCAGCCACTGGCCGGGGTACGCCTCCCGCCGCACCCGCGCCGAGCGCAGCACGTCCAGGCAGATCCGGGCGCAGGCGGTGGTCAGCCAGGCGCCGAGGTGCCGGATCTCGGCGCGGGCCGCCGGGTCGGCGAGCGCGGCGGCGTACCGCAGCCAGGTCTCCTGCACGGCGTCCTCGGCCTCGCCGCGGCTGCCGAGCATCCGGTACGCGACCGCCAGCAGCCGCCCCCGCTCGGCCTCGAACTCCGTCGCCAGATCCCGCACCCGAACCTCCCAGCACCGACCCGTCGCCCCATTCTCCCGCCACCCCGCCCCACCCACCGTCCCGCCTCGACGGGCGGACGGGGCGGGGGCTGGTACGCGGTGCCGGCGGACCGCGAGTGGCACCGCGACCGGGGCGGTCGCGCACCTGCTCAGGGAGACGTTCGGCACCCCTTGATCTGGGGTATCCGCCTGCCGGTTTCGACGTCCGGCGGGAACGGGAGCGGCTGCTGAGATTTGAGGGAAACGTCGTAGGTGAACGGCAGGTGAACGACCGATGAATGTGGCCTGACCAGGGGGAGGCCGCGGAATTCCCGCTTCCGTCGTTTCCTAGCATTCCCAGTCGGGCATCCCTCCGGGCGGCCGTACCCTTCCACCGACACGACGAGGTCCGTGCTGTGAAGTTTTCCTTCCGCCCGAACGAGGGCGCCTTCTACGAGCTCTTCACCAGGGCCGCGCAGAACCTGGTGAAGGGCACCGAACTGCTCAACGAGCTGGCCCTGCCCGGTGTGGAGGTGCAGTCGGTCAGCGAGCGGCTCACCGAGGTGGAGCACGACAGCGACCAGATCACCCACGAGCTCTACAAGAAGATCAACTCCACCTTCATCACGCCGTTCGACCGGGAGGACATCTACCGGCTCGGCTCGCTGCTGGACGACGTGATGGACCACCTCGAGGCGGTCGGCAACCTGCTCTACCTCTACGGGCTCACCAAGATCCCGTCGCTGCCCCGGGAGATGCACGAGCTGATCAACGTCCTCGACGCGCAGGCGAAGCTGACCGCCGAGGCCATGCCGCGGCTGAAGTCGATGAAGGACCTCGAGGACTACTGGATCGAGTGCAACCGGCTCGAGAACGACGGCGACCAGGCGTACCGGATGCTGCTGGTCCGCCTCTTCTCCGGCGAGTACGACGCACTGACCGTGCTGAAGATGAAGGAGGTCGCCGACGAGCTGGAGGCTGCCTGCGACTCCTTCGAGCACGTGGCGAACACCGTCGAGACCATCGCGGTCAAGGAGTCCTGATCCTGTGAGCCCCGAACTCATCGCCGTGCTGGCGGTGATCGCGGTGGCGTTGGCGTTCGACTACACCAACGGCTTCCACGACGCCGCCAACGCGATCGCGACCAGCATCTCCACCCGGGCGCTCACACCCCGGGTGGCCCTGGCCATGGCGGCGGTCGGCAACTTCATCGGCGCCCACTTCGGCGCCGAGGTGGCCAAGACCGTCGGCAGCGGCCTGGTGAAACTACCCACCGGGCAGGCCAGCCTCGGCATCGTCTTCGCCGGCGTGATCGGCGCGATCGTGTGGAACCTGATCACCTGGTACTTCGGCCTGCCGTCGTCCTCGTCGCACGCGCTGATCGGCGGACTGGTCGGCTCGACCGTCGCCGCGTCCGGCACCGTGCTCTGGAGCGGCATCGGGGAGAGCGTGATCATCCCGATGGTCCTCTCGCCGATGGTCGGCTTCCTGCTCGGTTACATCGTCATGATCGCCGTGCAGTGGATCTTCCGGAAGGGGCACCCCGGCAAGCTCAACCGAGGCTTCCGCTGGGCGCAGACCGCGTCGGCCGCCGCGATGTCGGTCGGCCACGGCATGCAGGACGCCGCCAAGACCATCGGCATCGTGGTGCTCGCCCTCTACGTGGGCGGCTACCAGGACGACCCGAGCTTCATCCCGGAGTGGGCGTTCTGGACCTCGGCGGCCGTGCTGGCCGCCGGCACGTACGCCGGTGGGTGGCGGATCATCCGGACGCTCGGCCGGAAGATCATCGACCTGAAGCCGCCGGAGGGGTTCGCGGCCGAGACCGTGGCCAGCTCGGTGCTCTACTTCAACGCGCTGGTCCTCGGCGCCCCGATCTCGACCACCCACACGATCACCTCGGCGATCATGGGTGTCGGCGCCACCAAGCGGCTCTCCGCCGTGCGGTGGGGCGTGGCCGGCAACATCGTCGGCGCGTGGATCCTCACGTTCCCGGCCGCCGGCTCGATCGGCGCCCTGATGTACTTCCTGGCCCGCCCGCTCTTCAGCTGACGGCCGACCCGGAGGGCCCTCGCCGACCGGCGGGGGCCCTTCGCGCGTCCAGGGCGTCAGGAGTAGTCGACGCCGATCTGGGCGCGGATCCCGTCGAGCAGGGCCGTCACCTCCAGGGTGGCCGCGAGACAGGTCAGGGCCGCCTCGTGGTGCGCGGCGTGCGGGGGTGGCGACGAGACGACGTCCAGGTCGTCGTCCGCGGCGAGTTCCGCCCACGAGGCGTACGCCCGCGGCACGCCGTGGCGGCGCGCGAACCGCTCCGCGCTCTCGGCGGTCCGCGAGCCGACCGCCGTCAGCTCGGCGCCCGGCACCAGCCGGAGGTCCTCCCCGAAGCGGCCGGCGATGTTACCGGTGGCGAGGATGCCCCAACGAGCCATGGCGGCCACCTAGAGAAGGTCGCCGGACGGCAGAGCGGGCGATCCACCGGTCGGGAACTAGGCTCGGCGCATGACGATCCACGCCGACGGCTTCCCCGCACCCCCGGCGCTGGTGGAGCACGCCCGCCGGTTCCGCGCTGAGGGCGCCACCCCGGCGGCGCCCCGGGTCGCTGCCACCGTGCTGCTGCTCCGCCCGGCCGGCGACGACTTCGAGGTGTACCTGATCCGGCGGGTCGCCGCGATGGCCTTCGGCGGGATGTACGCCTTCCCCGGCGGTGGGGTCGACCCCTCGGACTCGCAGGCGCACCTGGACTGGGCCGGCCCGACGCCGGCCGGCTGGGCCGAGCGGCTGGGGCTGACCCCGGCGGCCGCCCAGGCGGTGGTCTGCGCCGCCGCCCGCGAGGTGTTCGAGGAGGCCGGGGTCCTGCTCGCCGGCCCCGACGCCGGGACCGTGGTGGGCGACGTGAGCGGCGACGACTGGGAGGCCGACCGGGTGGCGCTGGAGCAGCGCCGGGGCGGCTTCGCGGATCTGCTCGCCCGGCGCGGGCTCACCCTCCGGTCGGACCTGCTGCTGCCGTGGAGCCGGTGGATCACGCCGGAGTTCGAGCCGCGCCGCTTCGACACGTACTTCTTCGTGGCCCTCCTGCCCGAGGGGCAGCGGACCCGGGACGTCTCCGGTGAGGCCGACCACACCCTGTGGATCCGCCCGGCGGACGCCCTGGCCCGGGCGGAGGCGGGCGAGCTGACCATGCTGCCGCCGACCCTGGTGACCCTGGCCCAGGTGGCGGCCGGCGGCGACCTGGCCGGCGTCGCCGGGGCGGCGGCGACCCGGGACGCCGCCACCCCGGTCACCCCGCGCCTCGACCTGCCCGACGACGGCGAACCCCGCTTCGTGCTGGCCTGACCGCCGCACCCGACGCCGGGTGCCGGCGCTGCCCTGCGCCCCGGTCCGGGACCGACGGGACGGGAGTCGGCCGACGGCCGACGCGGTCGGGAGCCGGGGGCACGGACGCCGACGGCGCCCCGCCCGGGACGGGGACGGGACGCCGATGGGCGGGGACGGGGCCGGGCCGGCTCAGCCGAAGCGGCCGGTGATGTAGTCCTCGGTCTTCTTCACCCCGGGGTTGCTGAAGATCTTCTGCGTGTTGTCGTACTCGATCAGGCGGCCCGGGTCGCCGGTCTGCTCGATGGAGAAGAAGGCGGTCCGGTCCGAGACGCGGGCGGCCTGCTGCATGTTGTGCGTGACGATGATGATCGTGAACTTGTCCTTGAGCTGGAACATCAGGTCCTCGATGGCCAGCGTGGAGATCGGGTCGAGCGCCGAGCAGGGCTCGTCCATCAGCACCACCTGCGGCTCGACCGCGATGGTCCGGGCGATGCAGAGCCGCTGCTGCTGACCGCCGGAGAGGCCGGCGCCGGGCTTGCCGAGCCGGTCCTTCACCTCGTCCCAGAGGTTGGCCGAGCGGAGCGCCTTCTCGGCCGCCTCGTCCAGGATCGACTTCTTGCGGACCCCGTTGAGCCGCAGGCCGGCCACCACGTTCTCGAAGATGCTCATGGTGGGGAACGGGTTCGGCCGCTGGAAGACCATGCCGATCATGCGGCGGACGGCGGTGACGTCGACGTCCCGGTCGTAGATGTCCTGGTCGTCGATGGTGAGGCTGCCCTCGACCCGGGCGCCGGGAAGCACCTCGTGCATCCTGTTGATCGACCGGAGGAAGGTGGACTTGCCGCAGCCGGACGGGCCGATCAGGGCGGTCACCGTCTTCGGCTCGACGGTCAGGTTGATGTTCTCGATCGCCTTGAAGGCGCCGTAGTAGGCGGTCACGTTCGAGGCTTCGATGCGCTTGGCCATGGTGGTGGTACCTCCGGGGTTCATCGGCCGAGCCGGTTGCGGCGGGCCAGCAGCTTCGCCGCGACGGTCAGGATCAGCACGAGGGCGACCAGGGTGAGCGCCGCGGTCCACGCCCGCGCCGGCGCGTACCGGGACGCGTCGCCCGCCTGCTGGTAGACGAAGAGGGCCAGCGACGACTGGTTGTTCTCGAACGGGTTGAAGTTGATCGCCGCGCCGCCGCCGGCGACGAGCAGCACCGGGGCGGTCTCGCCGGCCGCGCGGGCGATGGCGAGCATGACGCCGGTGACGATGCCCGGCAGCGCGGTGGGCAGCACGACCCGCAGGATGGTCTTCCACTTCGGCACGCCGAGGGCGTACGCCCCCTCGCGCAGCGGCGCCGGGACGAGACGCAGCATCTCCTCGGTGGAGCGGACCACGGTGGGCAGCATCAGCACGCTCAGCGCGAGCGCGGCGGCGAAGCCGGAGAAGCTCGGCCGGCCGTCGTTGAACCACGGCGAGACGATCAGCACCCAGAACGCCAGCACGAACAGGCCGGCGACGATCGACGGGATGCCCGTCATGACGTCCACGAAGAACCGGATCGCGAAGGCGAACCGGCCCCGGCCGTACTCGACGACGTAGATGGCGCAGAGGATGCCGAGCGGGACGGTGATCAGGGCGGCGATGCCGACCTGCTGCAACGTGCCGACGATCGCGTGGTACGCCCCGCCGTTCGGGTCGCGGGCGCCGATGTTGTTCATCGAGGTGAGGAAGAAATCGCCGTCCAGCCGCTCGGCGCCCTTACTGACCAGCGTCCAGACCACCGAGGCCAGCGGCAGGACGGCCAGTACGAACGCGGAGTGGATCAGCGCGCTCCAGGTGCGGTTGCGCGCCGACCGGCGCCCCTCGACCGCGTTCGCCGCGGCGAAGAGGCCGACCAGGTAGAGCCCCGCGCCGAGTACCACGACCAGCACCGGGCCGCCGATGCCGGCGCCGTACACGACCGCAGCGGCGACCAGCAGCGCGGCCGCCGCGATGGCCGGTGCGGCGTACTTCGGCAGCCGGCGGGCCTTGAGGGTGGGCGGCTGGGCCGGCGGGCGGGTGCGGTGCGACGTGACGGTGGTGGTCATGCCGCCACTCCGCTTCGCTCGGTGGCGCCGTGAGGCACCGATACCGATGCGCTGTGACGATGGTTCGCTCGCTGACGCTCGCTCATGCCGCCACTCCGCTTCGCTGCGTGGCGCCATGAGGCACCGGCACTGTGACGATGATTCGCTCGCTGACGCTCGCTCATGCGGCCGACTCCGTGAACTCCCGGCGGCGGTGGATGATCGCCCGCGCCGTGATGTTGACGATCAGCGTGATGGCGAAGAGCACCAGACCGGAGGCGATCAGCGCGCCCCGACCCGTGTCGTTCGCCTCGCCGAACGTGTTGGCGATGTTGGCGGCGATGGTGTTGCCGCCGCTCTCGATGAGGTTGAACGAGATGTTGAAGGTGATGCCGAGGGTCATCGCCAGGGCGATGGTCTCGCCGAGCGCCCGGCCCAGGCCGAGCATCACCGCGGCGACGATGCCGGGGCGGCCGTAGGGCAGCACCGCGGTGCGGATCATCTCCCAGCGGGTGGCGCCGAGGGCGAGGGCGGCCTCCTCGTTGGCGGTCGGGGTCTGCAGGAACACCTCGCGGGAGAGCGACGTGATGATCGGCAGCACCATGATCGCCAGGACCAGCGCGCCCAGCATGATGGACTTCCCGAACGGGCCGTCGCCGCCGAAGATCGGGATCCACCCGAAGTACGTGTTCAGCCAGGCGGAGAAGTCCCGGACCGGGTTGATGAAGACGTCCCGGCCCCAGAGGCCGAAGACCACGCTCGGCACCGCGGCCAGCAGGTCGATCAGGAAGCCCAGCGTGGTGCCGAGCCGGCGCGGCGCGTAGTGGGACAGGTAGAGCGCGATCCCCAGGGCCACCGGCACCGCCATCAGCAGGGCCAGGGCGGAGCTGAGCACGGTGCCGAAGGCGAGCGCCCCGATGCCGAACTTCGGCTCCGCGTCGTTCGGGAACCAGCCCTCGAAGGTCCAGAAGCCCTCGGTGTTGGCCCGCAGCGCCGGCACGGCCTTGGCGATCAGGAAGACCGCGATCGCGGCGATGATGACCAGGACGGCGACGCCGGCGGCCAGGGTGAGGCCCCGGAAGGCTCGCTCTGCGCCGAACGCCCGGGCCCGGGGCAGCGCGCCACCGCCGCCCAGCCCGGCTCCGCCCAGGGTACGGGTGCTGACTGGTGGCTCGGCCAGACGCGCCGAGGCACCGGCGGGCCGCTCGTGACCTTCGGTCACGCGGGTCCCGCCGGTGCCGGCGTCGGCCGAGCGCTGAGGGGTTTCACCCATCTGCTCGCTCGCTTCGAGTTGAGGTGGTGGTGATGGTGTCGGTGAGGCGGGTCAGGCGAGGTTCTTGACCGCGGCCTCGACCTTGGCGCGGACCGACTCGGGCAGCGGGGCGTAGCCCAGCTCGGTGAGGTCGGCCTGGCCCTCGGTGCTGGCGGCGTGGCCGAGGAAGCCCTTGACCAGCGGCAGCTTGTCGGCGGCGAGGCCCTTGGTGCAGACGATCTCGTAGGTCACCAGGACGATCGGGTAGGCCCCGGCCACCTTGGTGTTGTAGTCGATCTTCATCTTGAGGTCGTCGCCCTGGCCGACCACCTCGGCGCCGGCGATGGTCTTACCGGCCGACTCGGCGGTCAGCTCGGCGAACTCGCCCGCACCGTTGCCGACCTTGGCGGTCTTCAGGCCGCCGTTCTCGGCGTACGACCACTCGACGTAGCCGATGGTGCCGTCCTGGCCCTTGATCGCGCTGGCCACGCCGTCCGACTTGGCCGCACCGGTGCCACCCGGGGCCTTCCACTCCTTGGCCTTGCCGAAGGTCCAGTCGGACGCGGCGGTCTTGGAGAGGAAGTCGGTGAAGTTGTCGGTGGTGCCGGAGGAGTCCGAGCGGTGCACCGCGTTGATCGCGGTCGACGGCAGCGTGGCGCCCGGGTTGTCGGCCTTGATGGCCGGGTCGTCCCACTTGGTCACCTTGCCGGCGAAGATCTTCGCCAGGGTGGCCGGCTTGAGCTGGAGGTTGTCCACGCCGTTGAGGTTGTAGGCGATGGCGACCGGGCCGATGACCATCGGCAGGTTGATCGCGGCGCCGCCGACGCACTTGGCGTTGGCCTGCGGCTGCTCCTCTTCCTTGAGGGCGGAGTCCGAGCCGGCGAAGTCGGCCGTGCCGGCGATGAAGGCCTGGATGCCGGCGCCCGAGCCGGACGGCTCGTAGTTGATCTTCGCGCCGGAGCACTTCTGCTGGTACGCCTTGATCCACTCGTCCATGGCGTTCTTCTGCGCCGACGAGCCCTGGGCGTTCAGCGTGCCGGTGGCGCAGTCGGCGGCGGCGGCCGACCCGGAGGCGGAGGCGCTGCTCGCGGGCTCGTTGTTGTCCGAGCCGCATGCGCTGAGAGCGAGCGTCGCGGTAAGAGCGAGGCAGGCGAGAGTGCCGTGCCGCTGGAGCTTCACCTGAGGGGTTTCCCTTCACGTCTGACTTCGCACCCGGATTGGGGGCCCGGGGTGCCGGCGCTGACCGGCTGGTCCAAAAGTTAGGAGTGCCAGGTAGCCGGTTTGCCGGTCGCACGTGAACGCGAGGTGAACAGGTGCGGCAGCGCAGGTGACCGCTCGCTGAGGGTGAGTTGTCCGTTAAGTGAACTCGGATGCCCCTGTCGGAAGTATGGTCATTTTTCCGGTAGGCCGTTATCTCGCCGACGCGCCGCCGTTATCCGCCGGTGACCCGTCGGTCCGGGTCCGTCGGTCCGGCCCCGTCGGTCCGGGTCCGTCGCTGGGGCGGCGGACCCGGACCGGTGTCGGTCAGGCCGACTGGTAGTTCACGTGCGCGGACCAGCGGGCGAAGCCGAGCCGCTCGTAGAGGGCCACTGCGGCAGTGTTCGACTCGTCGACGTAGAGCATGACCCGGTCCAGGCCCCGTCGGTCCCGCAGGTACGCCAGGCCGGCCGC
Source organism: Micromonospora sp. NPDC047620 (assembly GCF_043205005.1). Classification (NCBI taxonomy): domain Bacteria; kingdom Bacillati; phylum Actinomycetota; class Actinomycetes; order Micromonosporales; family Micromonosporaceae; genus Micromonospora; species Micromonospora sp. NPDC047620. The sequence continues at coordinate 124,958 of NZ_JBIDDG010000013.1, forward strand.
CGTCAGCGCCCGGCCCAGTCCGCCCCGGTGCGTCGCCGGGTCCACCCCGAGGACGTAGACCTCGCCGATCCGGGCCGAGCCGGGGCGCTCGTGGACCTTCGTCCAGTGGAAGCCGACCAGCCGGCCGGTGGCCGCCTCGACGGCGAGCAGGAAACCGTCCGGGTCGAACCACGGCTCGGCGAGGCGTACCCGCAGGTCGGCGGGGGACCAGCGGCCCTGCTCGGGGTGCTCGGCGAAGGCACGCGCGTTGAGGGCGAGCCAGGCGGCGTCGTCGTCGCCCGGCCGGAACGCGCGCAGCGTCACCCCCTCCGGCAGCCGGGGCTCGGGGATCGGCGCGGTCAGCGGCCGGCGCAGTTGCCAGAGCACCCGTGCCCGGCGCAGGCCCAGGTCGACGGCGAGCGCGGCGGCGGACGGATGGTCGCCGTGCGCCCAGACCCGCAGCGGCCCCCCGGCCGCCGCCAGCACGCCCCGGGCCAGCGCCCGTCCCGTCCCGCGCCGCCGGTACGCCGGGTGCACCGCCAACTCCACGCCGGTCCCGGCCTCGCCGTCGGTGGTGTCCAGGTGGGCGTACCCGGTCAGCGTCCCGTCGGCGGCCTGGGCGGTCAGGTGCACCACGGCCGCGTCCGGGTCCCGCAGCCGGAGCAGGACGTGCTCGTCGAACGGGTCCGCCCCGTCGGCGTCGCCGGCGGCCCCCGCGAGGGCCAGTACGTCGGCGATCTGCGCGGGGCTGAGGCGGTCGGTCCGGGTCACCTGCTGGCTGGTCGGTGCGGCGCTGGTCATGTCGTCACCGTAGTCCGGTCGGCCGCCGGTTCCCGCCGACCTCAGCCGGCCCGCCGGGCGGTGTAGCGGGGGTCACGGCGGCGGGCCGGGCAGGCGACCGCGCCGGGCGGTTCGCCGAGCGTCACGTCGCGCCGTTGGGCAGCGCCGCCACCTTGAACCGGCTGGTCAGGGCCGGCAGGATCTCGTACAGCGCGTCCACTGTGCCCTGCCGGTCGCCGCCGGCGTCGTGCAGCAGCACGACCGAGCCGGGTTCGACGTTGGTGAGGACCATCCCGGCGATCCGGCTGGCCCCCGGCGTCTGCCAGTCCACCGGGTCGACCGTCCAGTGCAGCGGGCTCATCCCGAGTTCCCGGGCCACGGACACCACCGAGCCGGTCCAGGCGCCGCCGGGTTGGCGGTAGTACGCGATCGGGGCGTTCGGCACCGCCGCCCGGATCGCCTCGCTGGTGCGCAGCAGGTCCGCCCGGATGGTCTCCGGCGACTGCTGGCCGAGGGTGACGTCGTGGTTCCAGCTGTGGTTGCACAGGGTGTGCCCGTCGGCCACTATCGCCCGGATCAGGTCGGGGTGGCTCTGTGCGTTCTCGCCCACCACGCAGAAGGTGGCCCGGACGTGGTGCTCGCGGAGCAGGGCGAGCACCTGCGGGGTGTACTGCGGGTCCGGCCCGTCGTCGAAGGTCAGCGCGACCTGCGACGTGCCGCTGGTGGTCTGCGTGCCGTACGGCCCGTCGGCCCCGGTCGGGGTGCCGCTCGGGCTGGCCCCGCCGTCCTGCCCGGCCACCGCGGGCCCGGTGCTCCGGTCGTCGCCGGGCGTGGGCCGGTCGGGGTCCTCCGTCGGCGGCTGGTCGGCGTAGTGCTGGCCGGTCGTCACGTTGGCGGTGGGACGGTCGGGGACCAGGCTGCGGCCGAGCGCGTACGCGGTGCCGAGGAGGGCGGTCACGACCAGCACGACGATGCCGACGGCGCGCACGGCGGAGGGGTCCCGGATCGTCGTGCCCGTCCGTGCCGAACCGTTGCCCCCGTGGTCGATGCGCACGTCGCCGCCCCCCTTTGCTAGCAATTCCGGCAGTCAGACTAAAACCGGCGAGCTGCGCAAAAACGGGCGTACACGAATAATTCCCCGGAAGGGGAAGGGGGTTCAGATGGGCAGCGGGGCGTGCTCCGACTCCGGCAGCGACCGGGACGGCGGCACGACGAACTTGTAGCCCACCTGCCGCACCGTGCCGATCATCGACTCGTACTCGGAGCCGAGCTTCGCCCGCAGCCGCCGGACGTGCACGTCGACCGTGCGGGTGCCGCCGAAGTAGTCGTAGCCCCAGACCTCTCGCAGGAGCTGGTCCCGGGTGAACACCCGGCCGGGGTGCTGCGCCAGGAACTTCAGCAGCTCGAACTCCTTGTAGGTCAGGTCGAGCGGTCGGCCCTTCAGCTTCGCGGCATACGTGTCCGGGTCGATGGTGAGCTCGCCGGCGCGGATCGAGCCGCCGGCGCCGGACGTCGCGTTGCTCAGCCGGCCGACCGCCAGCCGCAGCCGGGCCTCCACCTCGGCCGGGCCCGCCGAGGCGAGGATGACGTCGTCGACGCCCCAGTCCGCGTTGAGCGCGATCAGCCCGGCCTCGGTGACCACCGCGACCAGCGGCACGCCGAGCCCGGTGGCGTGCAGCATCCGGCAGGTGGCCCGAGCCTCGCTCAGCTCGGAACGGGCGTCGACCAGCACCGCGTCCGGGCTGGGGCCGGCCACCAGGGTGCGGACGTCGCGCGGCGCGGTGCGGACCGAGTGCGGCAGCAGGTCGAGTGCCGGCAGCACAGCGGATGCTTCGCCGGCGCGTGCGGTCACCAGCAGCAGGATCTCCACGATCACCTCCGTCCCGGCGGCCGTCGGCCGCGCGCGACCAGCGCTTTCCGCAGGGGGTGTGGCGCTGATGAACTTGCGTGGGTCCCGGCGTCGCTGACGGGCGGGTAGCGGCTTGAGCGTAACCGATGGCCCCGGCGTCACCTCCGCGTCCTTTCCCGTTTGCCCGGCTTGCCCATGATCGCGCCTCGGGTTTTAACGTTGCCGAAACCGTGGCCTCCGCGCCGGCCGGCCGGTCTGGCACGATCGGGGCGTGTTTCCCTCCAGCTCGCCCGAGACCGGCCGCGACCCGTGGTCCGACGGGCCCCGCCCGGGGCCGTCGGGCCCGTCCCGTGGCCAGCCGCCGGCGCCGCGCACCGGGCCGGCCCCAGACGACGACGGCGCCCGCCGCGGGCGTGGCGGGCCGCGTCGCGCCCGCCGCGGTGGCGAGCCGCCGCGCCGGCCCGACGACGAGGCGGACGCCGAACCGGACGAGGAGGTGGTCGAGCCGGTCGAGGTGCGCCGCCCGCTCGCGCTGGCCGTCGCCGGGTTCGCGGTCCTGCTCGGCATCGGCCTGGTGCTCGGGGCGCAGACCTCCGGCCCGGGCCACCGGCTGCCGTTCGCGGGCATCGTCCTCGGCGTGCAACTGCTCTTCGTGCTGGCCTGGACGATGGCCATGCGGCCGCCGGCGCTGCTGCTGGTCGCCCTGGTCAGCGTGGCCGCCGCGGTCGCGGCCGACACCGCCGCCGTGCAGACGGACGTCGCCGGACTGGCGCCGCTGGGCTACGTCGCGGCGGGCGCCTTTCTCCTGGGGGTGCTCGGCCAACTCGTCCGGCGGGTCGACCGCGTGCGGGTGACCGACTCCCTGGGTGGCACCCTGCTGATCGTGGTGGGCGTCGTCGCCTTCACCACCCTGATCACGCTCAGCCGGATCCCGGCCGGCACCCAGGCCATCACCGTCTGCCTCACCGCCAGCGGGGTCGCGCTCACCGTCGCCCGGCTCACCGACGCGGTGGCGCCCTGGCCGCGGCTGGCGCCGCAGGTGCCCCGGGGCGCGGCCGGCGTGGTCGGCGGCGCCATGGTCGGCACGCTGGTCAGTGCCGTTCTCGGCAGCTACCTGGTGACGCCCTTCACCCCGACCAGGGCCGCGATCATCGGGCTGGTCGCCGCCGTCGCCGCCGTGCTGGCCGACCTCGCCGTGGGGTACGCGGAGGCGGGCCGGCTGATGGCGGGGGAGCCGCCGACCATGTGGGTGGCCCGGCACATGCAGGGGCCGCTCGGCGGCTTCGCCCTCGCCGCGCCGGCCGCGTACGCCATGTGCAAGCTGGTCCTCTGACGCGCGGTTGAGGATTTCCCCGTTCGGGTACCACCGATAGGCCGCTACGCGGCACCCCGGGCACTCACGACAGGAGGCGGCGTGGCGCAGGATCACACGTACGAGGAGCGGCCCCGTCGACGCGGGCGCAAGGTGCTCGTCACCCTCGTCGTCCTGCTCCTGGTCCTCGGCGGCCTGCTCGTCGTGGCCGACCGGGTCGCGGCCGGGGTGGCCGAGCGCGCCATCGCCGACCAGATCCGGCAGGAGGTCGCCAAGCAGGGGGCGCAGTCCTCGGCGCCGGAGGTCGAGGTCGGCGGCTTCCCGTTCCTCACCCAGGTGCTCGACGGCCGGTACGAGCGCATCTCCATCGGGCTGCGCGACGTGCAGGGCTCGGTGCAGGGCGACGTGGTCGCGCTGCCGAAGCTCGACGTGGACGCCCGCAACGTCCGCGCGTCGCTGGACACGATCCGCTCCGGGCAGGGCGACGTGGTCGCCGAGACGGTCGACGGCACCGGCACCATCAGCTACGACAGCCTCGCCAAGCTGCTCGACCGGCCCGGGTTGACCCTCGGCGAGCAGGGCGGCCGGCTCGCCGTCACCGCCCCGGTCGACATCCTCGGCCAGCGGCTCACCGTGACCGGCACCGCCGACATCACCGTCGGCAAGGAGGGGCAGGTGGCGCTGCGCTTCAACGACCTGAACGCCGAGGGGCTGCCGAACGTGCCGCTGGCCCGGACGATGCTCAGCAACTACGCCAAGAGCATCTCGGTCGACGTGCCCCTGCCCGAACTGCCGTTCCAGCTCGCCGTCCGGGAGGTCCGGCCGCTGCCCGAGGGGCTGGCGGTGACCGCGGACGCGAAGAACGTGCCGATCAACTCCGCCGCCGGCTGAGCGCGCCGCCGGCTGAGCCCGCCGGCGGTCCGCCCGCCGGCGCGAGCGCGGGGGCGACGCGACCGGGGGTGGCGGGCCGGTGGCGCGGTGGCGCGTCCCGGATGCTGGTCGGTCCGGTGGTGTCATCGGGCGTGGCTGGTAGGCTCCCTGCTCATGGGGACGCTCCTCACCAAACGGCGCGCGGTCGACCTGTGCCGCGTGGCCACCTGCCTGTGTCGCCCCGTCATCTGACGGCGGGGCTGTCCTCGGCTGCCTGACGCAGCCAGTGGCACTCAGGGTCCGCGTACCCCCGGTGCTCTCCCACCGAACGCCCGGCAGCGGCGCCGTCGCACGAACCCGTGATCCGTTTCCTCGCTATGGGTCCCGCGCGTGGTGCGACAGTTATGTTCATCGATCTCCGCGCGCTGGCTCACCATCCATCCTCACCAGGGAGTGATCTGATGAGTCGCGACACCGCACTCGTCTCGGCCGAGTGGGCCGAGAAGAACATCGACGCCCCGGGCGTCGTCTTCGTCGAGGTCGACGAGGACACCTCGGCCTACGACACCGGCCACATCGCCGGCGCGATCAAGCTGGACTGGAAGACCGACCTGCAGGACCAGGTGCGCCGGGACTTCGTCAACAAGAGCCAGTTCGAGGCCCTGCTCTCCGAGCGCGGCATCGGCAACGACGACACCGTCATCCTCTACGGCGGCAACAACAACTGGTTCGCCGCGTACGCGTACTGGTACTTCAAGCTCTACGGCCACCGCGACGTGAAGCTGCTCGACGGCGGCCGCAAGAAGTGGGAGCTGGACGCCCGCCCGCTGGTGACCGACGCGGTGACCCGCCCGGCGACGCAGTACGTGGCGCAGGAGCCGGACACCTCCATCCGGGCCTTCCGCGACGAGGTCGTGGCCGCGATCGGCACCAAGAACCTGGTCGACGTGCGCAGCCCCGACGAGTTCGCGGGCCGGCTGCTCGCCCCCGCCCACCTGCCGCAGGAGCAGGCGCAGCGGGCCGGGCACATCCCCACCGCGATCAGCGTGCCGTGGTCGAAGGCGGCCAACGAGGACGGCACCTTCAAGTCCGACGACGAGCTGCGCAAGATCTACGCCGACGCCGGGCTGGACGACGGCAGGGAGACCATCGCGTACTGCCGGATCGGCGAGCGCTCCTCGCACAGCTGGTTCGTGCTCCAGGAGCTCCTCGGGCACCGCAACGTGAAGAACTACGACGGATCCTGGACCGAGTACGGCTCGCTGGTCGGCGTGCCGGTCGCGCTCGGCGACGAGCCCGGGGAGGCCTGAGCCATGACCGCACCCACCGCTGCCGGCTGCGCCGCTCCCGACCAGGCCGCCCCGCTGCCCGCGAGCCTCGACCTGGAGAAGGAGACCGTGATCACCGGCGTCGTCCGGTCCGACGCGGGCGAGGCCGTGCCGGGCGCGTACGTCCGGCTGCTCGACTCGACCGGTGAGTTCACCGCCGAGGTGGTGACCTCGACGGCCGGCCAGTTCCGGTTCTTCGCCGCCCCGGGCACCTGGACCCTGCGGGCGCTCTCCCGGCACGGCAACGGCGACACCGCCGTGACCGCCGGCCGGGGCATCAACGAGGTCGCCGTCACCGTCGCCTCCTGACCCACGCTCCGATCGGCCCCGTGGCCCGCCCCCTCGCCGAGGGTGGCGGGCCACGACCGTCTCCGGGCGCGTTCCACCGGCGTGACACGATGGCGTCGTGAACGGTGTCGTAGCGGCGGGGCAGGCCCCGCCCACCGGTCCCGACCGGCCGGCGTCCCGGCGGTGGCTGCCCTGGTTGCTCGCCGCCACCGTGGCCTGGGCGGTGCTGCTGACCGTGCTCACCTGGACGTCGGTGCGGGACGACCCGCCGACCGTCCGGGAGCAGCGCAGTCTGGCCGAGGCCGGCCCGGTCGTCGACCGCGCGGTCGGCGAGTTGGTCGCGGCGGCCGGCGACACCGCCGTGCTGACCCCGCCCGAGATCGAGCGGGGCTGCCGGGTCACCCCGTTCGCCGACGGCGCCACCCTGGTCCGCGGGGTGGAGGCGTTCGTGCCCGCGGGCGGGGAGCGGGCGCTGCTGGAACAGGTCGCGGACCGGCTCCCGGGGCACTGGCGGGCCGGGGTCCGGGTGACCTCGGATGACGGCCCGCGGCTGCGCGCCGACGCGGGCGAGTTCGTCACCGTCGAGGGCACGGTCGTCGGGGACGGCCGGGTCCGGCTGACCGCCGACACGGGCTGCCGACCGGTCGGCGACGGCTATGCCGCGCCGGCGGCCGGCGCCACCGGCGCGGAGACCGAGGCCCTGGCGGCGGCGCTGCGGGCCCTCGGCGGCCCGGCCGGAGCGGCCCCCGAGGTGGTCGTCGCGCCCTGCCCCGCCGGCGGCGCCGCCCGCACCGCCCGCGCCGCCGCCGTCCCGGCCCCGCCGTCCCCGGCCGCCGCGCTGGCCCCCGTCGCCGGCGTCCCGATGCTGGACACCCCCCAGGCGTACGCCTACCGGCACGGCGCCGTCATGGTCATCGCCGGTCTCTCGGGTGACCGGGTCGCCGTCTCCGCCGCCACCGGCTGCCCGGCCTGAGGCCGCGGTCAGTGGCCGGGGGCGTGGTCGTGCGGGGTGCGGCTGCGCCCGAGCGCGTCGACGTGACCCCAGCGGCCGGGGATGTCGAGCAGCTCGACCCGACCCATCCCCTCGGGCACGGCGGCGTCGCCTCGGTCACATCCGAATCGTAGGCATTCGCCCGAACTGCCGGGACGGTATCGAGGTGCGAGGGTCAGTAGACCAGCGCCTGCGCCCCCTCGGCCATCGCCTCCTCGACGAAGACCGCCGCGCCGGCGATGCGGACGCCCGGCAGCACGTCGTCCGGGCCGATGTCCCGACGGGCGGCGCACTGGGTGCAGGCGGTCACCGTGCCGGTCGTGAGGATCACGTGCAGCAGCTCGGCCAGCGGGGCCGAGTGCGGCAGCTCGAACTCCTGCGCCCGGCCCGGCAGCGCGAACCAGGTCGACTCCCCGGTCAGCCAGAGCGACACGTGCACCCCGGCGGCGGCCGCGGTGGCGGCGACGGTGAAAGCCTGGGCGCACCGCTCGGGGGCGTCCGCGCCGGCGGTGGCCTTGACGACGAGAGTGCGGGCCATGGGGCCCAGCATAGGATGGTCGCGATGGTTACCGAGATCGGGTTCGTCAGCCTGCTGGTCGCCGGCCTGGGCGCGCTCGCCGGTGGCCTGGTCTACCTGGCCGTATGTATATCGAGAGGACGCTGGTGAGCTGTCGTGGCCGCTGGCGGGGAGAGGCGGAGTGAACCGGTGAGCGACGAGAACCCCCTGCAGCCGCCGCCGTGGCTGAACGCGCCGCCGGTCGACCCGTACCCCTACGAGGAGAGCCACGACCTGCGGGTCGGCCCGAAGCTGCACCCGTCGCTGGACGGCCTGCTGCCGTACGTCGGGGTGTGGCGCGGCCGTGGCCGGGGCGGCTTCCCCACGATCGAGGACTTCGACTACGCCCAGGAGATCCGGATCAGCCACGACGGCCGGCCGTTCCTGTTCTACGAGTCGCGCGCCTGGATCCTGGACGAGCAGAGCACGCCGGTCCGCCCGGCGGGCCGTGAGGTCGGCTGGTGGCGGCCGGTGATGGACGGCGAGCGGGTCACCGACGAGCTGGAAGCGCTGATGACCACGCCGACCGGGGTCATGGAGCTGCACATCGGCAAGCGCAAGGGCACCCAGCTCGAGTTCGTGACCGACGCGGTGGTCCGGACGGCGACCGCCAAGGAGGTCACCGCCGGTCACCGCCTCTTCGGCATCGTCGAGGGCGCGCTGCTCTACGCCCAGGAGATGGCCGCCGTCGGCCACGGTCTCTCGCCGCACCTCTCCGCCCGCCTCACCCGCGTGGCCGGCTGACCCGCCCGACCCGTTCCCCCTCCCCGGTCAGGGGAGGGGGAAGCCCAGCAGGGCCTGGAGGGCGGGCGTGTGCGGGGAGCGGCGCAGCGGGACGGCGTCCAGGGTGCGGACCTCCGCCAGCCCACGGACGGACGAGGTGAGCCAGACGCCGTCGGCGGAGTGCAACCCGGCCGGGGTGACGAGGCGTTCGTCGGCGCGCAGGCCCAGTTCGTGGGCGTGGGCGAGGAGCCAGGCGGCGGTCACGCCCGGCAGGACGCCCGTCTCGGCGGCGGGCACGGTGCGGAGGGTGTCGCCGGCCAGCCAGACCAGGTTGGCGGTCGGGCCCTCCAGGGCGTACCCGTCGGTGGAGACCCAGAGCGCGTCGTCCACCCCGCGGCGGGCCGCCCAGCGGCGGGCGGCGGTGCTCACCGCGTACGACGTGGACTTGACCCCGGTGGGCAGCCAGTCGAGTGCGGCGCGGGCCCGCGCCGCGACGCCGAGCGGCAGGGTGGCGACGGTGATCCCGTCCCGGCGGGCCGCCCGGGTCGCCGCCGGCACCTCGCCCAGCGTGGCGTGGACGCTCGGCGGGCCGCCGCCCTCCGGGCCTCGGGTGCAGACCAGCCGCAGCGCGCCCTCGACCTCGGCCGGCCAGCCGGCGCTCACGGTCTCCAGCAGGTCGACCAGCACGTCGGCGGGGGGCAGGGGGAGCTCGACGGCCGTCGCCGCCCGGGCCAGCCGGGCCAGGTGGGCGTCGCGCAGCCACGGCCGTCCGCCCCGCAGGTGCATGGTCTCGAAGAGCCCGTCGCCGTGCAGCACCCCCCGGTCGTCGCCGCGCAGCACCGGCTCCCCGGGTGGCACCAGCCCGCGCCCCGGCACGGCGATCCTCGACGCCACCATGACCGCCGAGCGTAGCGGCGGGCTTGCGCACCGCCGCCACCCGGTGCGGGGAGCCCACCGCCCGCCCGACGCCGTCACCGGTGGCGCGGAACTCGACGGGCCGTTCGACCCGGCGGCCGGGGCGGTCGGGCGAACTATGATCGGACGGTGTCCGAATCCTCCCTCGCGGAAATGCTCCGCGCCCGTGGGCTGCGGCTGACGGCGCAGCGGCAACTGGTCCTCCAGGCCGTGCTCGACCTGGGGCACGCCACCCCGGAACAGGTGCACACGGCCGTCCGGGAGGTGGCCGCGGGGGTCAACATCACCACCATCTACCGCACGCTGGAGCTGCTGGAACGGCTCGGCCTGGTCACCCACACCCACCTTTCGCACGGCTCGCCGACCTACCACGCGGCCGGCGAGGACCAGCACGTCCACCTTGTCTGCCGGGAGTGCGGCGCGATCGACGAGATCGATCCGGAGTTGCTGCGCCCGCTGGCCGACCGGTTGGCGCAGCAGCGCGGGTTCCGGGTGGACATCGGCCACGTCTCCCTCTTCGGCGTCTGCGACCGCTGCGAGAACGGGGACCGGAAATGATCGACATCGCGGGCGCGGTGAGCGTCGAGAGCATCGACGAGGCCAGCCGGGACCAGCCCGAGCCGGCGCACGTGGCGGCCGGCGTCCGGGGGGTGGCCGCGCACTACGGCGACCCGATGCGCGAGCAGCGCACCCTCGAGACCGCGGTCGGCCTGGTCGACCGCTCGCACCGGGGCGTCGTCGCGGTGCCGGGCGAGGAGCGGATCGGCTGGCTGCACACCCTCACCACCCAGCACCTGGCGCAGCTCGCCGCCGGTCAGGGCACCGAGCTGCTGGTGCTCTCGCCGCACGGGCACGTCGAGCAGCACGCCATGGTGGCCGAGGACGGCGTCACCACCTGGCTCGACACCGAGCCGGGCGCCACCACCGGCCTGCTGTCCTACCTGGAGAAGATGCGGTTCTTCAGCCGGGTCGAGCCGCGCGACGTGACCGGCGAGCACGCGCTGCTCTCGCTGGTCGGGCCGGAGGCCCCCGCCGCGGTGGAGACGCTCGGCGCGACCGGGCTGGCCGCGCCCGACGTGGTCGCGGTGCCCGGCCCGAAGTTCCGCTCCGGCGAGGTGCCGCCCCGGCCGACCGCGCTGTACGACGTCAAGCCGCTCCCGGTCGGCGGGTGGGCGCGACGCGGCCCGCTGGGCGTGGACCTGCTCGTGCCCCGGGCCGCGATGGAACAGGTGGTCACCCAGCTGCGCGGCAACGGGGTGCCGGTGGCCGGGCTGTGGGCGTACGAGGCGGTGCGGGTGGCCGCCCGGCGGGCCCGGGTCGGGGTGGACACCGACCACCGGACCATCCCGGCCGAGGTGGACCTGGTCGCCCCCGCCGTGCACCTGGACAAGGGCTGCTACCGGGGCCAGGAGACCGTGGCCCGGGTGCACAACATGGGCCGGCCGCCGCGTCGGCTCGTCCTGCTGCACCTGGACGGGGTCACCACCGACCAGCCGCCGGTCGCCGGCACGCCGGTGACCCTCGACGGCCGGGCGGTCGGCTTCGTCGGCACCGCCGTGCACCACCACGAGCTGGGCCAGGTCGCTCTGGCCGTGGTCAAGCGCAACGTCGCCGACGACGCCCGCCTGCTCGTCGGCGAGACCGCCGCCGCGATCGATCCGGCCTAGCGCACCAGCGGCGAAAGAATCTCTCCTTCGTGGCGCTGAGGCCGGAAAAGTTCCGGTCGACTGGCTCCCTGACCTCGGTCTAGGATCCGGGCATGACGACAGGGACGTTGATCACGGTTGCCCCCACCGGCGCGGAGTCGGCCAAGGCGGAGGTGCCGGCGCTGCCGGTGACGCTCGACGAGCTGCTGCTCACCGCCAAGGAGTGCGAGGCGCTCGGCGCCGCCGTGATCCACGTCCACATCCGCGACGACGAGGCGAAGCCGACCCTGGACCAGGGGCGGCTGCGGGAGACCGTGGCGGCGCTGCGGGAGAGCACCGACCTGATCGTGCAGCTCTCCTCCGGCGGCGCGGTGACCGACCCGGAGGCCGACCGGCTCGCCGTGCTCGACGCCGGGCCCGACATGGCCTCCTGCACGATGGGCACGCTCAACTTCGGCGACGACGTCTTCCTCAACCGTTGGGAGTTCATCGTCGACCTGCACACCCGGATGCAGGAGCGCGGCATCGTGCCGGAGTACGAGATCTTCGACCTCGGTCACCTGACGGCCCTGCAACGCCTGCTCGGCAAGTACGGCCTGCCGGCCGGCGGGCACGTGCACGTCGACTTCGTGATGGGCGTGCCGGGCGGCATGCCGGGCACCACGTCGACGCTGGTCGCCGCCCACCAGGCGCTGCGCGACCTGCCCGAGGGCACGACCTTCTCGGCCACCGGCATCGGCCGCAGCACCATCCCGGTCATGCTGGCGTCGCTCTCGGCCGGCGGGCACCTGCGTGTCGGCATGGAGGACACGGTGACCTACGCCAAGGGCCGCCCGGTGGAGTCCAACATGCAGCTCGTCGCCCGGGCGGTCGGCTTCGCCCAGCTCGCCCAGCGGCCGCCGCTGACCACCGCCGAGGCGCGCGGGCTGCTCGGCGTGCCGGCCGCCGGGCGGTAAGCGGCGGCCCCGCCGACACTCCTGTACGCCCGGGTGTCGACTGCCTGGTCACCCGCCCGCCGGGGGTGGCCGGGCGGTCGGTACCGTCCACACCGTGGGAAAGACGTACGAGGGCGGCGTGCCGCTCGCCGAGGTGGTCCGGTCCGGGTTCGTCGAGGGCGTGCACCGGGGTTCGGTGGTGGTGCTCGACGCCGACGGCGCGTCGGTGGCCGGTGCCGGGGACGTGACGTCCCCGGTCTTCCCGCGCTCGTCCAACAAGCCGATGCAGGCGGTCGGGATGCTCCGCGCCGGGCTGTCGCTGACCGACCCGGCGGACGTGGCGCTGGTCGCGGCCAGCCACGCCGGGGAGGACTTCCACCTGGCCCGGGTCGGCGCGCTGCTGGCCGGCGCGGGGCTGGACGAGTCGGCCCTGCACTGCCCGCCGGACCTGCCGGTGGGCGAGGACGCGCGGGCCGCCGTGCTGCGCGCCGGTGGCGGTCCCACCCGTACGCAGATGAACTGCTCCGGCAAGCACAGCGGGATGCTGCTGACCTGCCTGGCGGCCGGCTGGCCGCTCGACGGGTACTGGCGCCCGGAGCACCCGTTGCAGCAGCGGCTGCGCGACGCGGTCGAGGAGTTCACCGGTGAACGGGCGGCGGCGGTCGGGGTGGACGGCTGCGGCGCTCCCGTGCTCGCGGTGTCGCTGACCGGCCTGGCCGGGGCGTACCTCCGGCTGGTCTCGGCGGAGGCCGGTGCCGTGCCGCGGACGGTGGCCGACGCGATGCGCGCCCATCCGGAGATCGTCGGCGGCACGCAGGCGGACGACACCCGGCTGATGCGCGGCGTCCCCGGGCTGCTCGCCAAGGTGGGCGCCGAGGGCGTCATCGCCGCCGCGGTGCCGGGGATCGGCGCGGTCGCCCTCAAGATCGACGACGGTGCGGGCCGGGCGCGGATGCCGGTGCTGGTCTCCGCCCTGCGCCGCCTCGGCCTGGACGCCCCGGTGCTGGCCGAGTACGCCGAGGTGCCGCTCTTCGGCGGCGGCCTCCCGGTCGGCGCCGTACGCCCCGTCTGGTAGCCGCCGCCGCGCGCCCTGCCCGGCGCCGCCGCGACGGTCACCCGCCGACGCCGGACGCCAGCCCGGCGGGGCCGCGACGGTCAGCCCGGCGATGCCGCGACGCCCAGCCCGCCGACGCCGGATGCCCGGGCAGCGGCGCCGCGACGGTCAGCGCGCCGACGGCCGGGCGCCGGGCCGGGTCGGGCGTCAGGGCAGGAAATCGAGCAGGGCGGCGTTGACCGGGGCGCGACGCTCCAGCGGCAGCAGGTGGGCCGCGTCCGGCACGTCGGGCAGGCGGGTCGCGCCCGGTGCCTCGGCCGCGATCCGGTCGGCGAGCCGGCTGATGTCGGGCACGTCCGCGGCGCCGGCGGTGACCAGGACCGGCACCCGCAGCTCGCCGAGGCGCCCGATCGCGGGCGGGTCGAGTTCGGCGACGTCCACCGCGCTGAGGGCCCGCTCGGCGGCGAGCGCCCGCTGGTCCATCTCGACGGCGAACGCGACCAGCTCCGGGTCGACGTCCTCCGGGCGGCGTCCGGGGCCGACCACCCAGAACCGCACCTCACCGGCGGCGCTGGCGGCGAAGTCCTCCGGGTCGACCTCGCCCACCAGGGTGTCCCAGAGGCCGTTCGCCTCCTCGGACCACTCGTGCCCGGAGACGGCGGTGCCGAACAGGGCGAGCGCGGTCACCCGGTCGGGGTGGGCCAACGCGGTGTCGATGGCGACCGCGCCGCCGAACGAGCAGCCGACCAGGGCGGCCCGGGGGAGGTCGAGCGCGTCGAGCAGCCCCGCCACGTCGTCGTGGTGGGCGAACGGGGCGGGTGGCAGCTCCGAGTCGCCGTAGCCGCGCAGGTCCAGGGCGATCACCCGGTGCCGTTCGGCCAGCGGGCCGATCTGTCCCCGCCACATCCGGCGGTCCGCGATCCCCGCGTGCAGCAGGACGACGGGGGTGCCGCTGCCAGTGTCGTCGTACGCGAGCAGCGCGCCGTTCACCTCGATCTTGGTCATCGGAGGAAGGTACGCAGGTGACGTTCGGGCACGCAACTCGCATGGGTGAGACCTCGCTAACTCTGGTTAGCACTTTGCTTGCAGGAGCTAGCGGAGCGGGCTACCGTCGGGGTATGGCCACTGGTAAGGACCTTCCCGACGTCGGCGGGTTCATTCGCGACCTGCGCCGCAACGCGAAGATCTCGCTCCGACAGCTCGCCGAGCAGGCGGGGGTCAGCAACCCGTACCTCAGTCAGATCGAGCGCGGCCTGCGCAAGCCGAGCGCGGAGGTGCTCCAGCAGCTCGCCAGCGCGCTGCGGGTCTCCACCCCGGCGATGTATCTGCGCGCCGGGCTGCTCGACGACAAGGAGGGCCAGGGTGTGCTCGCGGCCATCGCGGTCGACCCCGACCTGACGATGGCGCAGAAGCAGTCGCTCACCCAGATCTACGAGACGTTCCGGCGGGAGAACGCGCGGCTCACCGAGGCGACCGCGGCGGCCGCCGGCGCCACACCGGACGGTGCCGCCCCGGGCGCGCCCGAGGCCGCCGAGGCACCGGACCTGGCCAACCTCGCCGCCACCGGACCCACCACGCCGGAGGGCACCCCGACCGAGGCCGTCCTCGAGTCGGTCGCCGTCACCGAGGCCGGCCCCGCCCCCGCTCCGACCGACACGCCCGCGAAGAAGGCCGCCCGCAGGGCGGTCCGGAAGGCCGCCGACGCGGCCGAAGAGGAGAAGTGATGACCCAGCCGAAGACCCACCGCATCCCGGCCCCGATCTACGCCGCCGCCGGCGCGGGCGAGCTGGCCCTCCAGCAGCTCCGCAAGCTTCCCGCCGTGGTGTCCGACCTCGGCACCAGGGTCGTCGCCGACCTGGGCGGCAAGGCCGTCGTCACCGGATTCGAGCTGCGGCAGAAGGCCAACGACACGCTGCGCACGGCGAACCTGACCGCCAGCGGCCTGCGGGAGAAGGCCGCCTCGTCCGACCTCGACCTGAAGCGCCTCCGCGAGGCGGCCGACCTCGACAAGCTGCGCGAGGTCGCCGACCTGAACAAGCTCCGCGAGGTCGCCGACCTGGACAAGCTGCGCGAGGTGGCGACCCGCAACGCCGCCGTGGTGGTCGCCGGCGCCCAGGCCGCGCAGGAGCGGGCGCAGGCCGCGTACGTCGCGCTGGTCGCCCGGGGTGAGCGGGTCGTTGGCGCCGGCGTGTTGGAGGCCGCCGAGACCGTGAACGCCGACATCGAGGCCACCGAGGCCGAGGTCGAGCCGGCCGTGACCGCCGCGAAGCCGGCCGTGCCGACGCCGGCCGCCCCGACCGCCGCCGAGGTGCCGACGCCGGCCGCCCCGACCGCCGCCGAGGTGCCGACGCCGGCCGCCCCGACCGCCGCCGAGGTGCCGACGCCGGCCGAGGTGGCCGAGGTCGTGGAGGCCAAGCCGGCCGCCGCCAAGAAGGCGACCCGGGCGCCCCGGGCCACCAAGGCCGCCACCAAGGCCGCCACCAAGGCCGCCGCCAAGCCGGCCGCCACGCCGTCGGCGAAGCTGCCCCGGGCCACCAAGCGGACCCGCCCGGCCGCCGAGTAGTCCCGCTGCGCCGGCGACCCCGGAGGCGTCCTGTCGGACGTTTCCGGGGTTGCCGGCATAAGCTTGCCGTCATGGCCCACGCCGCGCCGCTCTTCGCCTTCGAAGTCCGCCACGTGATCGAGCTGATCCTGCTCGTGTTCGCGTTGATCGTGCAGGGCGTCGCCCTGGTGCACGCCATCACCCAGCGCTCCGACGCCTTCGCCGCCATCGGCACCCTGCCCAAGGGCGGCTGGGTCGCCATCCTGGCCGTCTGCCTGGTGCTGACCCTGTTCGGCTTCGGTCCGATCAGCCTCTTCGGCCTGATCGGCATCGCGGCGGGCCTCATCTACCTGCTCGACGTCCGGGTTGGCCTGCGCGACCTGAGCGACGGCAGAGGGTTCTGGTGAGAGGTTTCCGCTGGCCGCCCCCGCCGGACGGCGGGCCCCGCACCTGGGGGCCCGGCCCCGGTGCCCCGCGCACCGGCAGGCCGGCCCTGCCCGAGCCGGAGACCGAGCTGGTCGCCACGCCGCACGGCGTACGGCTGGAGCAGCTCGTCACCGGGGCGGGTGACCCGACCACCGTGTTCGCCCACGGGCTGGGCAACGGCATCGCCACCACCCGGCCGTTCGGCAGCGGGGTGACGGGCCGCAAGCTCTTCTTCCAGTTCCGCGGGCACGGCCGCTCCGACGCGCCGCCCGGCCCGTGGAGCTACCTGGACCTCGCCCGCGACCTGCGTACGGTCGCCGACCTGGGCGGCGCCACCCGGGCCTTCGGCGCCAGCCTCGGCGCGGGGGCGCTCTGCCGGCTGCTCGCCGAGAGCCCCGAACGCTTCGACCGGCTGGTCTTCTTCCTGCCGGCGGTGCTGGACCGGCCACGCGGCGAGGTCGCCCGGGCCCGGCTGACCGCGCTGTTCGACGCCGTGGAGAGCGGGGACGCCTCCGCCGTCGCCGACGTGGTCCAGGCGGAGCTGCCGTCGGCGGTACGCAACACCCCGGCCGGCTGGGCCTACCTGCGCCAGCGGCTCGACCAGCTCCTCCGCGACGGGCTCGGCCCCGGGCTCGCCAGCCTGCCCGAGCAGGCGCCGCTGCGCGACGCCGGGTCGCTGGCCGCGGTCACCGCGCCCGCCCTGGTGATCGGCTGCGCCGGCGACGACCTGCACCCGGCCGAGGTCGCCGAGCAGCTCGCGGCCGCGCTGCCCCGGGCCACCCTGCACGTGTACGACCGGCCCGGCGTCCTCTGGACGGAACGCGCCGACCTGCGCAGCCGGATATCCGCCTTCCTCAACGAGTAATGTGCCCTGACATGGGCGTCACACACCACGGTCGTACGCACCGGCTGGACCTCGCCGACCCGACGCTGCGGGAGTGGGAGTGCACCGTGCTGCACGCCGACCCGGAGCAGGGCCTCGTGCTGGACCGGTCGGCGTTCTACCCGGGCGGTGGGGGACAGCCGCCGGACCACGGCGTACTGCTCTGGCAGGGGGTGCAGACCCGGATCGTCGGCACCCGCAAGGGCGACGACCTCTGGCTGATCCCGGCCGAGGGTGACCCGCTGCCGCCGGCCGGCACCGCGGTGACCGGTGCCGTCGAGGACGAGCGGCGCACCCGGCTGATGCGGACCCACTCCGGGCTGCACGTGCTCTGCGGAGTGGTGTTCCGCGACTTCGGCGCGCTCGTCACCGGCGGCAACATGGAGCCGGGCGAGGCCCGGATGGACTTCAACCTGCCCGAGGTGCCGCCCGACTTCAAGAGCCGCATCGAGGAGCTGGTCAACGCCGAGGTGGCCGCCGACCGGGCGGTTGCCGTGCGCGTGCTGCCCCGGGCCGAGGCGCTCGCCCTGCCGGACATCATCCGGACCCAGTCCAACCTGATCCCGCCGGACGAGCAGGAGGTCCGGATCGTCGACATCGTCGGGCTGGACGTCCAGGCCGACGGCGGCACGCACGTCGCCTCCACCGCCCAGATCGGCAAGGTGCAGGTGGTCAAGGTGGAGAGCAAGGGCCGTGCCAACCGCCGCGTCCGCGTACGGCTGACGGACTGACCCGGTGGCTCCCGGCGCCGGACACCGACGCCGGGAGCCGAGCCGTCACACCAGGTCGATCCGCTCCCGCTCGATCGGGTAGCCCGCCCGGGCGAAGGTGGCGGCCATCGGGTGGTTCGTCTGGTCGGTGGCCGCCACGATCTCCTTCATCCCCGCCTCGACCAGCAGGTTGGTGGCCTCGACCAGCAGGTCGTACGCGTACCCGTGCCCGCGCTGCTCGGGCACCACGCCGACGAAGCCGACGATCGGGTCGCGGTGGTTGCGGGCCGGCACGGTGACGCCGACCAGTTCGCCGTCGGGCGTCCAGGCCAGCCGCCACCAGTCGCGCGGGCTCGGCAGCCAGCGCAACAGGTCGAGTTCCTCCTGCGCCGCCGCGTCCGGTCCGTGGGCGGCGGCGGTGTGCCGGGTGTGCGCGTCGAGGCTCTCCTCGCCCACCCGGCGCAGCACGTCGAGGATCACGGCGTCGTCCGGCTCCGGTCGGAACTCCAGCCGGCCGGGGCGGGCGGGCAGCCCGCACTCCGGCTTCCAGCGGTAGCGGTACCGCTCGACGAGCACCGACATGCCGGCTGCCGTCGCGGCGTCGATCCGGGCCTCGGCCTGGGCGCGGACTGCCGGGTCGTCCCGCCAGCCGGGCGGCAGCGAGAGCGAGTACTCGGCCCGCAGCGGCGCGGTCCGGAGCAGCCGGACCGCCGCCTCCCGGTCGGTGAAGTCGAACCAGTCGAGGGCCAGCGGCGCGGTGTCGTCCGGCCCGCCCCACCAGGCGGCGCGGGCCACCACCACGTCGCCGCGCAGGGCCACCCAGCTCCACTCGGGACGGTACTGGCCGTCGGCGGCCATGTCGGAGTAGTTCTCGCCGAACGCGGCGCGGCCCACCAGCCCGGGGTCGGGCAGCGAGTCGAACAGTTTTTCCTCGCCCACGGTGAGCGGGCGGATGACCAGGTCGGTCATGGGGATCCTTCCGGGTGTGACGTGCCCCCGGGTCAGGACCGTGGCGTCCTCGCGGCCGGGTGGGAGCACAGCGATGTCGTGATGACCACGGTGCCCACCTCCCTTCCAAGATCGAGGACGCCCGAGCAGGCTAGCAGCGGCGCTCCAGCCGGTCCAACCGCATTTCCTCGGCACGGCGGACTGTCGGCCGGCCTCGGTGCGGGCGGGCACTTCGCCGGCCCCTTCGTGGCCCGGGAGCGCGGCTCAGGGCGCGGTCAACTCGGGCGGCAGGTGGGCGGCGCGGACGTCGAGCAGCCAGCGCTCCACGGTGGCCTCGTCGGGGCGGTCCGGCAGCGGGGAGCGGGCGCGGTCGAAGTCGCGTTCCGCCTCGGCGAGCAGCGTGCGCGCCTCCTTCAGTTCGCCGTCGGCCACCCGCTCGCCGAATGCCCGGAACCACCCGGGGTCGGCGAGCCGGATCTCCAGCACGCCGGTCGTGTAGAGCAGCCGGCCCTGGTGCACCAGCCGGGCCAGGTGCCGGGCGTGCTTGGCGGTCCGCCGCCGCGTGTCGGCCGAGAACGTGCCGTCGCCCCGGGACTCCAGCTTGCGGAACTGCTGGCCGGCGTAGCCGAGGTAGGCGTCGCGGACGCGGGGCGCGCTGAGGAACGCCGACCGGATGGCGATCAACCGGTCGCCGAAGTCCGTCCGGGTCTCGTAGCAGTCGTCCGGCAGCCAGGCCAGCTCGGTGGCGGTCGGGTTGCCGCTCAACGCGAGCCGGCACCACTTCGCGGCCTCGTGCAGGGTCGTGTCGGGGTCGGTGGTCACCACCGACTCGCGGGGCGGGCGCAGGCCGTGGAACGCGACGGTGGGCGCGGCGAAGACGCCGATCCGGTCGACGTCGGAGCATGGCCCGGCCAGCCCGTACGCGACCGAGCCGACGATGCCGGAGAGCAGCAGGTGCATGCCGCCGAGCATGACGCACGGCCCCGGGTACGGAAAACCGGACTTCCGCTGTCAGGTATCGCTGACAGGCTGGCGGGCATGACGACACCGCTGACAGGGAAGATCGCGCTCGTCGCCGGGGCGACACGGGGCGCCGGCCGGCAGATCGCCGTCCAGTTGGGCGCGGCCGGCGCCACCGTCTACGCCACCGGCCGCAGCACCCGGGCCGGCCGCTCCGAGATGGACCGGCCGGAGACCATCGAGGAGACCGCCGAGCTGGTCACGGCAGCCGGCGGCACCGGCATCGCCGTCCGGGTCGACCACCTCGTCCCCGAGCAGGTGCGCGACCTGGTCGCCCGGATCGACGCCGAGCAGGGCCGGCTCGACGTGCTGGTGAACGACATCTGGGGCGGCGACCCGCTGATCACCTGGGAGAAACCGGTCTGGGAGCAGCCGCTGGACGCGGGCTTCCGCACCCTGCGGCTGGCGGTCGACACGCACATCGTCACCAGCCACTTCGCCCTGCCGCTGCTGATCCGCCGCCCGGGCGGGCTGGTGATCGAGGTCGGCGACGGCACCAGGGAGTACAACGACGCCAACTACCGGCTCTCGGTCTTCTACGACCTCGCGAAGGTCTCCGTGAACCGGCTCGCGGCGAGTTGGGCGCACGAGGTGGGGCCGCACGGGTGCACGGCCGTCGCGCTGACCCCGGGCTGGCTCCGGTCGGAGGCGATGCTGGAGCTCTTCGGGGTTACCGAGGAGAACTGGCGGGACGCCCTGGACAAGCAGCCGCACTTCGCCATCTCGGAGTCGCCGGCGTTCGTCGGGCGGGCGGTGGCCGCCCTGGCCGCCGACGAGGACCGGGCCCGCTGGAACGGGCGGTCCGTGTCCAGCGGCGAGCTGGCCAAGGTGTACGGCTTCACCGACCTCGACGGCAGCCGGCCGGACGCCTGGCGGTACCTGGTCGAGGTGCAGGACCCGGGCAAGCCGGCCGACGTCACCGGCTACCGCTGACCGTCGGCGTCGGTCCGCGCCGTCCCGGGCTGGGGCCGCGTCGCGTAGAGCGTGGCGGCGCGGGACGTGGCCTCGGCCAGCCGCGCCCGCAGCCCCGGCGGGTCGAGTACCTCGACCTCCGGCCCCAACGCCAGCAACTGGCTGTACGCCACGTCGACGGACTCGACGGGCAGCCGGGTCGTCACCCAGCCCTGCCCGTCGGGACCGTCGGCGGCGGCGACCGCCTCGTCGTACACGAAGGGGGCGTCGGCCAGGTGCCGGAGCTGGCGCAGGCCAGCGGGGGTCAGCCGGACCGTCACCCGGTCCCGCAGCATGCCCCGGAGGAACGCCTCGGCCTGCTCACGCCAGTACCGGGCCAGGTCGAAGCCCTCGTCCCGGTCGAACGTCTCCCCGCTCACCGCAACGCCGGTCACCCGGTCCACCCGGTACGTGCGCACGTCGTCGCCGACCCGGCCGGCCAGGTACCAGACGCCGTTCTTGAGCACCAGCCCGTAGGGGGACAGCTCCCGGGTGACCTCGCGGTCCCCGCGCCGGTAGCGCAGCTCGACCACCCGGTCCCGCCAGACCGCCCCGGCCAGCTCGGTCAGCCACGGCGGCGGCCCCACCTCCCGGAACCAGCCCGGCACGTCCAGGTGGAACCGCTGCCCGGCGCGGGCCGGCGCGTCGCGCAGCGCGGGCGGCAGCGCGGCCAGCACCTTCAACTCGGCCGACGCCACCGCGTCGGCGAGCCCCATGTCGCCGGCCGGACCGCGCAGTCCGGCCAGGAAGAGCGCCTCCGCCTCGTCCCGGGTCAGCCCGGTCAACCGGGTCCGGTAGCCGCCGAGCAACCGGTAGCCGCCGGTTCGCCCCCGGTCGGAGTAGACCGGCACCCCGGCGGCGGAGAGCGCCAGCACGTCCCGGTAGACGGTCCGCTCGGACACCTCCAACTCCCGCGCCAGCTCGGCCGCGGTCATCGTCTCCCGCGCCTGGAGCAGCAACACCAACGAGATCAACCGGGCCGCCCGCACCCGTCCATCCTGCCCCGGTGCCGTACGGCCGCTGTCGGGGCATCGGCCGTCGGCGACCACTAGGCTCTGCGGTCGTGAACGCACCCCGTATCGCCGCGCCCGTGACCGGCGCCGTCGGCCGGTTCTTCACCGGCGTGGGCCTGCTCCTGCGCGGCCTCGGCCTCTACGTCCGCAGCCCCGGGCTGATGCTGCTCGGCATCGTGCCGGCGCTGATCTCCGGTGTGCTCTTCGTGGCCGCGTTCGCCACCCTGGCGTACTTCGTCGACGACCTGGCCGCGCTGGTCACACCGTTCGCCGACGACTGGTCGGCCACCTGGCGCAACCTGGTCCGGGTGGTCGCCGGGCTGGCCTTCCTCGGCATCGGCGGCCTGCTCGCGGTGGTCAGCTTCACCGCGGTCACCCTGGTCATCGGCGACCCGTTCTACGAGAAGATTTCCGAACGGGTCGAGGAGCGCCTCGGCGGCACGCCCGGCGCCGTCGACGTGCCTTTCTGGCCGTCGCTGCGGCGCAGCCTCGCCGACTCGGTACGGCTGGTGGGCCTGTCGGTGCTGTTCGGCATCCCGCTCTTCGCCGCCGGGTTCGTCCCGGTGGTCGGCCAGACCGTGGTGCCGGTGATCGGCGCGGCGGTCGGCGGCTGGCTGCTCGCCGTGGAACTGGCCGGCGCCCCCTTCTACCGGCGCGGGATGCGGCTGCCGGAGCGCCGGTTGATCCTCAAGGCGGACCGGCCGACCACGCTCGGCTTCGGGGTGGCGGTCTTCGTCTGCTTCCTGATCCCGCTCGGCGCGGTGCTGGTCATGCCAGCCGCCGTCGCCGGGGCGACCCTGCTGGCCCGCCGCTCGCTCGGCCAGCCCATCACGGCGGGCTGACGTGTGCGGGACCGTCAGGACAGGTCGCGCAGGCAGGACCAGCTCGATCCGACCGGGCGGTAGCCGAGCCGGACGTTGACCGCCAGCATCGGCGCGTTCGCCTCGTCGTTGGAGGTGTAGGCGACGCGTACCCCGGTGGCGGCGGCGCGGTGCAGCGCCGCCGTCTTGGCCAGGCGGGCGAGCCCGCGCCCCCGGTACGCCGGCAACGTGCCGGTGTAGTCCGACCACATCCGGTCGCCGTCCCGCTTGACGAGGCTGAACGCCGCCACCTCGCCGCCGACCTCGGCCGCCGTGCTGGCCGCGCGGTCCAGGCCCAGGTTGTCCCAGACCTCGTAGCGCCAGTTCTCGTAGCTGATCGAGTCGACGGGCACGTCCTCCGGCTCGTCGGTCGCCGCCGCCAGGTTGGCCAGGTGCATCCGGCGCGGGTCGACGTCGGTCAGCGGGAGCAGCCGTACGCCCGGCGGCGGCTCCGGCATCGGCGGGGCCGGCCGCAGATCGAGCGCCGAGTAGCGCAGCTCCCGGCTCGGCGTGAAGCCGTGTCGGCGGGCGAACGGCAGCGACTCCGGCAGCACCCAGGTACGCACCCGGCGCGCCCCGATGTCCCGGAGGTGCCCCAGCGCGGTGGTCAGCAGCGCGGTGCCGGCGCCCCGCCCCCGGTGCCCGGGGTGGACGTGCAGCGTGGAGACCTCCCCCACATCCGGTTCCGACGTCCGGTCGTTGCGGTACGCGGACGCCCAGCCGACCACGGTGTCGTCCACCTCGACGACGTACGCGGTCCAGTCCTCGCCGGGCGGGGGCTGGGCGATCATGCGCCGGGTCGACTCGACGCCGCGCACCAGATAGGGGTGCACGAGCGCGCGCAGCGCCACCACGGCGGGCGCATCGTCGGGGCGGGCGGTCCGGATCCGCACGTCAGGCCCCCTCGCGTACGGCGGCGACGGCCTCGACCTCGACGAGCTGGTCGTCGTAGCCGAGCACGGCCACCCCGAGCAGGGTGCTGGGCGGCTCGTGGTCGCCGAACGCGTCCCGGACCACCTCCCACACGGCCACCAGGTCGGCCTGGCGGGACGACGCCACGTAGACGGTGGTCTTGACGACGTCGGTGAGCCGGGCCCCGGCCGCCGCGAGGGCGGTCTCCAGGTTGGCCATCACCTGCCGGGCCTGGCCGACCGGGTCGCCCGGCGCGACGGTCCGCCCCTCGGCGTCGAGCGGGCAGGAGCCGGCGGTGAAGACGAGCCGGGCCGGCGGCTCGACCGTGGCCGCGTACGCGTACTCGGCGACGTCGGAGAGGGCGGGTACGCGGATCAGGTTCAGGGTCACCCGCGCGACGCTACCGGGGCCCGCACCACGCCTCCACGGATTAAGTCCGGCACCGGGGTGCGGCGTTAGGAAGGGGCCCTTCCTATACAGAAGGCGTTAACAGGGTGCCCTTCCTTACACCTCAGGCCGACTCGCGGATGATCAGCTCGGTGGGGAGCACGACGGCCCGCTCGATCGCCTCCCCGGCGGCCAGCCGCAGCAGCAGCCGGGTCATCCGCCGGCCGAGTTCCACGATCGGCTGGCGGACGGTGGTCAGCGGGGGCTCGGTGTACGCGGCCGTCTCGATGTCGTCGAAGCCGATCACCGCCACGTCGTCCGGCACCCGCCGCCCCGCCTCGCGCAGCGCCCGTAGGGCGGCGTGCGCCATCAGGTCGGAGGCGGCGAAGACCGCGTCCAGGTCGGGGTGCTCGGCGAGGAGCTGCCGCATCGCCGTCGTCCCGGACTCGCGGGTGAAGTCGCCGGTCGCCACCAGCTCCGGCAGCCCGGCCTCGGCGACCGTGTTCCGGTAGCCGGTGAACCGCTCGATGCCGGCCACCATGTCCTGGGGGCCGGCGATGGTGGCGATCCGCCGGCGACCGCCCGCGATCAGGTGCCGGACCGCCGTGGTCACCCCGCCGACGTGGTCGACGTCGACGTACGGCACGTCGGCGCCGTCGAGCGGGCGACCGCTGCACACCACCGGGATGCCCAGCCGGGCGAGCCGGCCGGGCAGCGGGTCCTCGCCGTGCAGCGAGGCGAAGAGCACCCCGTCCACGTGCCGCCCGGTGGTGTAGCGCTCCACCCGGTCGTGCCCGGCCGGCGAGCCGGCCAGCATCAGCACGAGCTGCTTGTCGGCGGCCTCCAGCTCCTGGGCTGCGCCCCGGATGATGCCCGGGAACACCTGGTCGTCGGAGAAGACCCGGGTGGCGGCCTCCGGCAGCACCAGGGCGACCGAGTCGGTCCGCTGGGTGACCAGGCTGCGGGCGGCCAGGTTCGGCACGTACCCCAGCTCGGCCACCGCCCGGCGGACCGCCTCCTGGATCGGCTCGGCGACGGTCGTGGAGCCGTTCACCACCCGGGAGACGGTCGCCCGCGAGACCCCCGCCCGCCGGGCCACCGCCTCCAGTGTCGGCCGCTGCGCCGTCGTCATCCCCGTTACCACCGCCTCGTCACAGCCCGTTCCGGGAGATCACCTCCTGGTACCACCGGGCGCTGGACTTCGGTGTGCGGCGCTGGGTCAGGTAGTCGACGTGGATGATCCCGAACCGTCGGCGGTAACCCTCGGCCCACTCGAAGTTGTCCAACAACGACCATACGAGATAGCCCCGCAGGTCCACCCCTCGGGAGATCGCCTCGTGCGCGGCGCGCAGGTGCCCGTCGAGGTAGGCGATCCGGTCGGCGTCGACCACCTGCCCGGCGCCGTCGGGAGCGTCGGTGCCGGCCTTGTCGGGAAACGCGGCGCCGTTCTCGGTGATCAGCAGCGGCACGCCGGGGTAGTCCGTGGCGAGCCGCTCCAGCAGCCGGGTCAGCCCGGCCGGCTCGATCATCCAGCCCATGTCGGTCAGCGGCCCGACCGGCGGCAGGAACTCGACGGCGCCGTCGGTGCCCGGGTACGCGCTGCCGCCCGCGCCGTCCGGCCGGCCGGCGACGTAGGTGGGCGCGTAGTAGTTGACCCCCAGCAGGTCGATCGGGGCGGCGATCAGCTTCTCGTCGCCGTCCCGGACGAACGTCGGCTCGACGATCCGGGCCACGTGCTCCAGCACGTCCTCCGGGTAGGCCGCCCGCAGCAGCGGGTCGAGGAAGATCCGGTTGTGCAGGCCGTCCACCAGGCGGACCGCCGCCGCGTCCGCGGCGCTGTCCGGGTCGGCGGGGCGCACGTCGGCCGGGTTGACGGTGATCCCGATGGTCTCCGCGCCGGCCGCGCGCAGCGCGCGGGCCGCTAGGCCGTGCCCGAGCAGCAGATGGTGTACGGCGGCGAAGGCCGCGCCCGGGTCCCGCTCGCCGGGGGCGTGCACCCCGTTGCCGTAGCCGAGGTAGGCCGAGCACCACGGTTCGTTGAGCGTGGTCCAGGTGCCCACCCGGTCACCGAGCCGGGCGTGCACCGCCGTGGCGTACGTGGCGAAGTGCTCGGCGGTCTCCCGGCTGGTCCAGCCGCCCCGGTCCTGGAGGGTCTGCGGCAGGTCCCAGTGGTAGAGCGTGACGATCGGGTCGATGCCCCGGTCCAGCAGCGCGTCGGTGAGCCGGTCGTAGAAGTCCAGGCCGCGCGGGTTGACCGGGCCGGTGCCGTCCGGCTGGATCCGCGGCCAGGCCACCGAGAAGCGGTACGCCCGCAGCCCCAGCTCCGCCATCAGCGCCACGTCGTCGGCGTACCGGTGGTAGTGGTCGCAGGCGACGTCGCCGGTGTGCCCGTGGTGGACCTTGCCCGACGTACGGCTGAAGGTGTCCCAGATCGACGGGCCGCGACCGTCGTCGGTGGCCGCGCCCTCGATCTGGTACGCGGCGGTCGCCGCGCCCCAGACGAAGTTCTCGGGGAATCGCAGTGTGCTCACGCCTTGACCGCACCTTCCATGATGCCGCCGATGATCTGGCGGCCGAACAGGACGAAGACCAGGAGCAGCGGAAGGGTGGCGATGGCCGTCCCCGTGAACACCTGGGACATGTCGGTGTAGTACCCGTCGGAGAGGGTGCGCAACGCCAGCTGCACGGTCGGGTTCTCCGGATCGTTGAGGACGGCGTACGGCCAGAGGAAGTCGTTCCAGGTGGTCATGAACGTGAGCAGCCCGAGCACGGCGGCGGCCGGGCGCAGCGCCGGCAGCACCACGTTCCAGTAGATCCGCGCGGTGCCGCAGCCGTCCATCCGGGCCGCCTCGATCAGCTCGTCGCTGACGGCCTGGCCGGCGTACTGCCGCATCATGAACACCCCGAAGCCGGTGACCAGGGCCGGC
Organism: Micromonospora sp. NPDC047620; assembly: GCF_043205005.1. Classification (NCBI taxonomy): domain Bacteria; kingdom Bacillati; phylum Actinomycetota; class Actinomycetes; order Micromonosporales; family Micromonosporaceae; genus Micromonospora; species Micromonospora sp. NPDC047620. The sequence continues at coordinate 151,763 of NZ_JBIDDG010000013.1, forward strand.
ACGATCACCGCCGGCAGCCGGTCGTTCCAGTTCAGCCTGGTCATCAGCAGGTAGAGCGGGATGACGCCGAGCTGGGTGGGCACCATCATCGTCGCGATGATGACCATGAGCAGCGCGTTGCGCCCCCGGAACCGCAGCTTGGCGAAGGCGAACCCGGCCAGCGTGGAGAAGAAGACCACCGAGACGGTGACCGTGGACGCCACGATCGCCGAGTTGACCAGGCCGGTGACGAAGTACGCGTCGGTGTTGCAGAGCAGGCGGGAGACGTTCGCGCCGAGGTTGCCGCCGGGGGTGACCGGGGGCGGGAGCTGACCCATCGCGTCGTTGGAGCGGCTCGCCACCACGAACATCCAGTAGATGGGGAAGATCGACAGAATCCCGGCGGCGATCAGCGCGGCGTAGGTGAGCCGGCTGGCGGCCCAGAGGCGGGTCATCGCGATCCTTCCTTCGGCCTCGCGTCCGCCTTCGGGGGCCGCGAGGCACCGAGCCTGCGCAGGAGCAGCACGTTGACCGCCGCGACGACCGCGATCAGCGCGAAGAGCAGCCACGCCACCGCCGAGCCGTACCCGAAGTTGTAGTGGGGCGCGAAGGCGTTCTCGAACATGTACATGGTCACGGTCTGCGACTCCCGCAGCGGTCCGCCGCGGATCGGGTTGGTCCCGGAGTGGAAGAGCCGGGGCTCGGTGAAGAGCTGGAGCCCGCCGATGGTGGAGATGATGACGGTGAAGATGATCGTCGGCTTGAGCAGCGGCACGGTGATCGACCAGAACTGCCGGGCCCGGCCGGCGCCGTCGATGGCGGCCGACTCGTACAGGTCGCGTGGGATGGCCTGCATCGCGGCCAGGAAGATCAGCGCGTTGTAGCCGGTCCACCGCCAGTCGACCATCGCCGAGATGGCCACCCAGGACGCGAACCGGTTGGACTTCCACTCGACGGCGTCGATCCCGACCAGGTCGAGCAGCCAGTTGACCATGCCGAACTCGCGGCCGAAGAGCACCCCGAAGACGATCGCGACGGCGGCGGTCGAGGTGATGTTGGGGATCAGCACCGCCATCCGGAACGTCGTCCGGGCCCGCAGCCGGCGGTTGAGCAGGTTGGCCAGCCAGAGCGCGGCCAGTAGCTGCGGGACGGTGGAGATGACGAAGATGCCGAGGGTGTTGACGACCGCGTGCCAGAAGTCGGTGTCCGCCAGCAGGCGGCTGTAGTTGTCGAGGCCGACGAACGGGTGGTCGCTGCCGAGCAGGTCCCAGTCGTGCAGCGAGACCCAGAACGTGTAGGCCAGCGGGTACACCCCGAACACCGCGAAGAGCACGAAGAACGGGGCGACGAACAGGTAGGGCGAGAACGTCGTGTCGAGGCGGCTGAGCCGCATCCCCGGCGTACGCCTACCGGTGCGGGGCGCCGGTGCGACCGGCGGGCGCGCGCCGAGCTGGACGGCCATGCCCGGATCACTCCTTTCACGGTGCGGGCGGGATCGGCGCCCCGGCGCCCACCCGCCCGCACTTCCGGTTCGGCTACTTGGCGGCGGCCTTCTTCGCGTTGTTCACCGCGTCCGTCCAGCCCTGCTCGGGGCTGCGCTGACCGAGTTCGACCGTGCGGACGGCGTTCTCGACCTCGGTGCGGACGGCCTGGTTCTTCGGCCCCATGTAGACCGGCTTGAGGGTCTTGGCGCCCGCGCCGAAGATCTGCCCCACCGGTGCGTCCGAGAAGTACGCGTTCTTGGCGTCGACGATCGCCGGGTCGGCCAGCGCCTGCGGCGAGGAGGGCAGCGGGCCCTTGGCCTTGAACGCCCCGATCTGGCCCTTGGCGCTGGTCAGGAATTTCGCCAGCTCGATCGCCTCGGCGCGGTGCTTGCTCTGGGCGGGCACGGCGAGCCACGACCCGCCCCAGTTGCCGCCGTCGCCGGGCACCCGGGCGATGTCCCACTTGCCCTTGGCCTCGGCGCCCGCGTTGCCCTCGATGACTCCGGTCATCCAGGCCGGGCAGGCGATGGTGGCGAACTTGGCCTGCTTGAAGGCCGAGACCCACTCCTCGGACCAGGACCCGTACTTGCCGGACAGCCCGGAGTCGACGATGTCCATCGTGGTGTCCCAGGCCTGCCGGACGGCCGGGTTGCTGTCCACCACCAGGTTGCCGGCGGTGTCGTAGTAGTGGTAGCCCTGCGCGTTGCCCGCCGTCTGGAGCACGATGGTGTTGAAGATGTTGGTCGCGGCGTCCAGGAACGCCGCGCCGGTGTTCTTCGCCTTGAACTGCTCGCCGACCTTGATGTAGTCCTGCCAGGTCGGCCAGAGCTTCGACACCTCGTCGCGCTCGGTGGGCAGGCCGGCCTTGGCGAACAGGTCCTTGCGGTAGCACATCGCCATGCCGCCGACGTCGGTGCCCAGGCCGATCAGCTTGCCGTCCTGGGTCATCCCGCCCTTCCACTTCCACTCCAGGAAGTTGCCCTGGAGTTCGGCCCCGCCGTGGTCGAGCAGGTTGACGAAGTTGTCGGGGTTGGCCTTGTACTCGACCATCAGCCCCTCTTCGATGGCGACGACGTCGCCCGCGCCCTTGCCGGCGGCGAGCCACTGGGTCAGCTTCGGTGAGTAGTCGTCGAGGTTGGTGCCGGTGCCCCGCTCGACGATCTTCACGCCGGGGTGGCTGGCCATGTACTCCTGGTAGAGCTTCTCGTAGCCGAACTGGCTGAACACGTCGACCGTCAGCGTGATCTGGCCGTCGTCGGCGGGTTCGTCGTCGCCGGCGCAGCCGGCGGTGGCGAACAGCGCGGCGGCGGCGACGAGAGCCACCGCCGCCAGGCGGCGGCGCGGAAGGACACCCATGTCTGTCGGACCCCTCTCAGGTCGTCTGAGGTGGTGAGGCAGGTGGCGGAGCAGAGCTGAGAGAGCGCTCTCACGACAGGGTGGTGCCTGCCGGGGGCGGTGTCAAGAGAGCGTTCTCAATGCCGCGCGGAGACTGCCGCGCGCCGGGCCGGCCACGGACCGGGCGGCCGAGGCGGGAGCTGACCGCCGACCGGAGCCGGCGAGGGCTGCGACGCCGGTGGCCGCCCCCGGGACGGGGGCGGCCACCAGCGGACGTGCGGCGGGACCGCGCGGAGCCCTCGGGCCCGGCTTCGCGCGAAGGTCAGCCGACGCGCAGACCCTCGAGCAGGGTGTGGTCGCCGGCCACGTCGAGCGTGTCGAAGCTGACCCGGCCCCAGAGCGCGAGCAGCAGGTCGCTCGCCGTGCCGCTGACCTGCGCCCGGGCGTGGTGGTCGTCGTGGTCGAGGATGGTGGCGGTGTCCAGCAGGGCGACCCCCTCCCCGCGTAGCCGCAGGAACCACTGCTGGGCGGCGTCGACCGCGGAGAGCTGCACCACCCCGTGCCACTGGCCGGCGGTGCGCCGCCGGCCGGCCGGCAGCCAGGTGTCCAGCACCTCGCTCACCCCGTCGGCGGCGAGCTTGGCCTCGACCGGCTCGCCGGCGGCGATCGCGAGCTGGGCGTCCCAGCGGTGCACCGCGGTCTCGTGCGCCATGCGGCGCGGCCAGAAGCCCGCCTTCTTCGGCTGGGGGGCCCAGTTCCAGGCCGGCGCCTCCGGGTCGAGCGCGTCGAACATGGTCATCAGCTGGTCGTACGCCTGTTGCCAGAGCCGCAGCGGGGCGACGCCGGACTCGGGCTCGATCCGCTCGGGCCGGCCGGGCGCCGGAGCGGCCGCGCCGGCGCCCGCGAACGAGTGCACCCAGCGGTAGATGGCGGCGAGGTGCAGGGTCAGGTCGGCGACGGTCCAGCCGGGACAGGACAGCACCGGGGTCTCCGGTGGCGCCTCGGCCACGGCCGCGGCGAACGCCGGGCCGTCCGCCCGCAGCGCGCCGATCCAGAAGTCCTTCGTGCCGTGCAGTCTGTTCATCGCCATCCTCCCGGGGGTGACCGGGCCACCAGTGGGCGCCGCGGCTACCCCTCAGCCTAGGGTGAAAGGCGTGTCTGACGTCTACGCCCAGCCGACAACCAGCACCGAACCCGCCGCTACGTGCGAACTGGCGCGATACACCACATTGCGCCTGGGTGGACCGGCCGGACGCGTCGTGGCCGGCACCGACGCGGACGAGATCGTCCGGGCGGTGCGGGAGGCGGGCGAACGAGACGAGCCGGTCCTGCTCCTCGCCGGCGGCAGCAACGTGGTGATCGGCGACGCCGGCTTCCCCGGCACCGTGGTCCTGGTCCGCTCCCGGGGCCTGCGGGTGGTCGACGAGGACGCCGCGACGGTCACCGTACGCGTCGAGGCCGGCGAGCCCTGGGACGACCTCGTCGCCGCCACCGTGGCCAACGGCTGGTCCGGCCTGGAGTGCCTCTCCGGCATCCCCGGCTCGACCGGCGCCACCCCGATCCAGAACGTCGGCGCGTACGGGCAGGAGGTCGCCGAGACCATCACCGGCGTGCGGGTCCACGACCGGGTCGACGGGACGGTCGGGCGGATCGCCGCCGCCGACTGCGGCTTCGCCTACCGCTCCAGCATCTTCAAGTACAGCGACCGCTGGGTGGTGCTGTCGGTCGACTTCCGGCTGGCCCGCTCGCCGCTGTCCGGCCCGGTGCGCTACGCCGAGCTGGCCCGGGCGCTCGGCGTGGAGGTGGGGGACCGGGTGCCGCTGGCCGACGCCCGGGCCGCGGTGCTGCGGCTGCGCGCCGGCAAGGGCATGGTGCTCGACGCGACCGACCCGGACACCCGGTCGGTCGGCTCGTTCTTCACCAACCCGGTGCTGGACCGCGCGGCGTACGAGCTGCTGCGCGAGCGCGCCGCCGACCTGGGCGAGCCGCCGTCGTGGCCCTGCCCGGGGGACATGGTGAAGATCAGCGCGGCCTGGCTGATCGACAAGGCCGGCTTCGGCAAGGGCCACCCGGGTCCGGAGGGCACCGCCATCTCCGGCAAGCACACCCTCGCCCTGACCAACCGCGGCGGCACCGCCAGCACCGCCGCCCTGGTCGAGCTGGCCCGGGAGATCCGCGACGGCGTCCACCGCCGCTTCGGCGTCACCCTCCACCCCGAACCCGTCCTCGTCAACTGCACCATCTGACCCCGCCCCCGGCGGCTGGAGGGGTCAGATGGGGGAGACGGCGGGCCAGGGGAGGGTGAGTTCGCCGTGGCGCCAACGGCGGGGGCCGTCGAGGATCGGCCAGCCCGACCCGCGTACGGCGGACACCGCGTGGAGCCAGCGCTGGCGGGGGCCGAACGGGGCGTAGCCCGCGGCGGCGTGCCAGGCGTCGTCGAGCGCCCCGATCAGGTCGTGGATCCGCTCGCCGGGGACGTTGCGGTGGATGAGCGCCTTGGGCAGCCGTTCGGCCAGTTCCGCCGGGGTGCCCAGGGTGGTGAGCTTCGCGGCCAGGGTGAGCGTCCGGGGGCCGTCCGCGTCGAGCAGCACCCAGCCGCCGAGCCGGCCCAGTTCGTCGCAGGTGCCCTCCACCAGCAGCCCGCCCGGGGCCAGCGCGGCGGTCATCGTCCGCCAGGCGTCGGCCACCTCGCGCTCGTCGTACTGGCGCAGGACGTTGAACGCGCGGACCAGGGCGGGACGCAGCCCGGCCAACTCGAACCCGCCCCGGGCGAACGTCAGCCCGGGCGGGTCGGCGGCGGGTTGGGCGGCGGCCACGCGTACGGGATCGATCTCCAGCCCGACCACCCGCACGTCGGCGCGGACCCCGGCGGCGAGCCGGGCGCGCAACTCGACGGCGGTGACCGGGGTGGCGCCGTAGCCGAGGTCCACCACCAGCGGGTCGGCGGCGTCGCGCAGCGCCTCCCCGCAGGTCTCGACGATCCAGTTGTCCACCCGGCGGAGCCGGTTGGGGTTGGTCGTCCCCCGGGTCACCACGCCGAGCGGCCGGTGCCGCGCCGTGCCCGCCATCGTCGACCGCCGGTCCGGCTCAGCCGACCCGGTGCACCTTGTGCTGGGCGGCCTGCGCCAGCGGGCGCACCACGAGGCGGTCGACGTTGACGTGCTGCGGGCGGGTCGCGCACCAGGCGACGCAGTCGGCGACATCGTCGGCCACCAGCGGCTCGGCGACCCCGGCGTAGACCGCCGCCGCCTTCTCGGCGTCCCCGCCGAAGCGCACCAGCCCGAACTCGTCGGTCTTCACCATGCCGGGGTCGATCTCCACCACCCGGACGGGACGGCCGCACAACTCCAGGCGCAGGGTGCCGGCGACGGCCGTCTGCGCGTGCTTGGCGGCGGTGTAGCCGCCACCACCCTCGTACACCGTGAAGCCGGCGGTCGAGGAGACGATCACGATGGTGCCGGCCCCGGACGCCTCCAGCGCGGGCAGCAGCGCCTGGGTGACGCGCAGCGTGCCGAGCACGTTGACGTCGTACATCCACTGCCAGTCGCCGACCGATCCGGACTCGACCGGGTCCAGGCCGCGCGCGCCGCCGGCGTTGTTGACCAGCAGGGTGACCGGCCCCGGCGCGGCGGTCGCGGCCTCGGCGAGCCCGGCCACCGACTCGTCGGAGGTAACGTCGCAGGCGACGGCGGTGGCCGTGCCCCCCGCCGCCTCGATCTCCGCGATCAGGGCGGCCAACCGGTCGGTACGCCGCGCGGCGGCGAGCACGTGGAAGCCCTCGGCGGCGAGCCGGCGGGCGGTGGCCGCGCCGATCCCGCTCGACGCTCCGGTGACGACGGCGACAGAGGTCATCCGGCCATTCTCACCCGGCCGGCCGCGCCGGGCGCCCTCGGCGCGGTGATGAGGTCCGTCACGCCCGGGGGTCGCCCCCGCGCATTACAGGGGCGGGATCGGGAAGATGGCATCCGGCGAGGACGTTGTCCGAAAAGCGCCGGGCGTGCGGGACGGCATAAACCGTGACAGAGGGAGCGGACGTGGCGGAAGTGCACACCGGTGTGGGTCGTCAGCGCGGTGCGCGTCCGTGGCCCCGCCCCCGGCGGATCGCCACGCTCTCGGTGCACACCTCGCCCCTGCACCAGCCGGGCACCGGCGACGCGGGCGGCATGAACGTCTACATCCTGGAGGTCGCGCGGCGGCTCGCCGAGGCGGACGTCGAGGTGGAGATCTTCACCCGGGCGACCTCCGGCGACCTGCCCCCGGTCGTCGAGACGGCCCCCGGCGTGCATGTCCGGCACGTCACCGCCGGCCCGCTCGAAGGGCTCACGAAGGAGGAGCTGCCGGGTCAGCTCTGCGCCTTCACCGCTGGCGTGCTGCGCGCCGAGGCGTCCCGCCCACCGGGCTACTACGGCCTGATCCACTCCCACTACTGGCTCTCGGGCCAGGTCGGCTGGCTGGCCAAGGAGCGCTGGGGCGTGCCGCTGGTGCACACCGCGCACACCCTGGCGAAGGTCAAGAACGCCCAGCTCGCCGCCGGGGACCGGCCGGAACCCAAGGCCCGCGTCATCGGCGAGGAGCAGGTGGTCGCCGAGGCCGACCGGCTCGTCGCGAACACCGCGGTCGAGGCCCGGGACCTGATCGACCGGTACGACGCGGACCCGACCCAGGTGGCAATCGTCGAGCCCGGCGTGGACCTGGACCGCTTCCGCCCCGCCCCCGAGGGGCACAAGCGCGCCGCCCGCCGCCGGCTCGGGCTGCCCGCCACCGGGTACGTGGTGGCCTTCGTCGGCCGCATCCAGCCGCTGAAGGCCCCGGACGTGCTCGTCCGTGCCGTGGCCGCGCTGCGCGAGCGCGACCCGGCGCTCGCCGACGAGGTGACCGTGGTGATCTGCGGCGGCCCCAGCGGCAGCGGCCTGGACCGGCCGACCGCCCTGATGGAGCTGGCCGCCTCGCTCGGCGTCGCCGACCGGGTGCGGTTCCTGCCGCCGCAGACGGGCGACGACCTGCCCGCCCTGTACCGGGCGGCCGACCTGGTGGCAGTGCCGTCGCACAACGAGTCCTTCGGGCTGGTGGCGCTGGAGGCCCAGGCATGCGGCACGCCGGTGGTGGCCGCCGCCGTCGGCGGGCTGGTGACCGCGGTCCGGGACCAGGTCAGCGGCCTGCTCGTCGACGGCCACGACCCGGTCGACTGGGCCCGTACGCTCGGCCACCTGCTGCCCGACCGGTTCCGCCGGGCCGAGCTGTCCCGGGGCGCGGCCCGGCACGCCCGCGCGTTCTCCTGGCAGCGGACGGCCTCGGGGCTGCTCGCCGTCTACGGCGAGGCGATCGCCGACCACCGGGCCCGGCTCGCCTCCGAGCTGGCCGGCGACCCGGCGATGTCCTGCTCCTGGTGACGGGCCCGGTGGCGGGTGGCGGCGGGCCGGCCGCCGCCACGCCCGTGCCGGGGCGTGGTCGGCCGTAGAGTGGGCCGATGAGCGCGAAGGACGATCTGGCGGCCCTGATCGAGGCGGTCTGCGACGAGCGGGAGCTGGCCTGGGAGTCGACCGGCCCGGGCTCGTACGCGGTCACGCTGCCGGGCACCCACAAGCTGAAGACGGTCTGCAACCTGATCGTCGGTGAGCACGCGCTGCGGGTCGAGGCGTTCGTGATGCGCCAGCCGGACGAGCGCCGCGAGGAGCTGTGGACCTGGCTGTTGCAGCGCAACGCCCGGATGTACGGGGTGTCCTTCTCCGTCGACGCGGTCGGCGACGTCTATCTGACCGGCCGGGTCAACCCGGCGGGGATCGACGCCGACGAGCTGGACCGGCTGCTCGGCGCGGTGCTGACGTACGCCGACGAGTCCTTCGACACGATGCTGGAGATCGGCTTCGGCAGCTCGATCCGCCGGGAGTGGGAGTGGCGGGTCAAGCGGGGCGAATCCACCGCGAACCTCGCGGCGTTCGCGCACCTCTTCGAGCCGTCCCCGGCCGCCGCCGGCGCGGGCTCCCAGGGGGTCGCCGGCACCGGGGGCGGCGCTCCCGGTGCGGGTGCCCCGGCGGGAGGTTCGGACCGGTCCTGACGGGTATGCCGCACCGCGCGGCGCGGCACTGGGACCCGCCGCGCGCCGAGGACCAACTGTCGAGGAGCGTGAGCGTCCCATGGCTCAGCGGAACAGCTCAGGTCGCGGCGGGACTGCGACCAGGACGAAACGGCAGGCAGGCAACCAGACCCCGAACACGCCGGGGATCTCCGAGTCCGACATCTCGCGGATGAAGGTGGACGAGATCCGGGGGCAGTTGCGCCGGCGCGGGGTCGCCGGGATCTCCGCGCTGCGCAAGCCGGAACTGGTGAAGACGCTGGTGCGGACCCTGCGTGCGGAGCGCCCCGCGGGCGGCGCCGCCCGCCGCAGCACCGGGCCCGCCGGCCGCGCGGCGGGGACGAAGGCATCGGCCGGCCGGGCCGCCGCCACGAAGAAGGCGGCTGCCGGACGGGCCGCGGGCAAGGCCGCCCCGAGCCGGGCGAAGGCCGCGAACAAGACCGCCCCGGCGAAGAAGGCCCCGGCCCGGAAGGCCGCCGCGAAGGCAGCTCCCGCGAAGAAGGCGGCCCCCGCGAGGAAGACGGTGGCGGCGAAGAAGGCGGCTCCCGCGAAGAAGACCGCGGCGGCGAAGAAGACCGCGCCGGCGAAGAAGACCGCGCCGGCCCGGAAGACCACGGCGGCGAGGAAGACTGCGCCGGCTCCGTCGCGCGCCGGCGCGGCGCGCGGCGGTACGGCGCAGGCCACCCCCGTCCGGACCGGCCGTGCCACCGGGCGGTCGGTACGTTCGTCGCAGGTGATCACCTCGACCGCCGACCGGCCCGAACGCCCCGGCCGCAGTCTGGTCACCGCGAACCACGACGTGATCCGGCGCTGGGCGCAGGAGCGCGGCGCGAAGCCGGCGACGATCGCGGGTACCGAGCGGGAGGGCCGGGCCGGCGTGCTCACGTTCAACATCCCCGGATACCGGGAGAGCAGCCGGATTCGCGAGATCACCTGGGACGAGTGGTTCCGCACCTTCGACGATCGCAGGCTGAACCTGATCTACCAGGAGCAGCTCCGCGACGGCCGGCCCAGCAACTTCTTCCGTACGGAATCCCCGGATCGTGAGGACGCCTGACGTGTTTGGGGGAATGGCCGACGGGTATCCGCTGTTTGCCACGACGGAGGACCGAGACAGCGACATCCGGGTGGGACACCGGGTGCTGTGACCGGCGAGACAGCCGATCCAGCTTGAATCGGGAATCCGGGCGAACTAACTTTATTGCACCGCGCCACGCTCGGAAACGTTCGGGGGAGCGGCGGATCGATCAGATCCGTGCACCGAGCGAGGCGCAGGGGACGGGTGGAACAACACCGTTGGGGGACGGTGGCCACCTGTTTGGACCGGCGGCGCGAGCGGGCGACGCCTACGGGGGTGGGTATCGCCCGCCGCCGCCGGTCATACCGTGCGAGCGCCCATCACGACCTCGGGTCGTGATGGGCGCTCTGCTTTCCCCGGGGCCCGCCCGCCTCTCGCCAGGTGCGCGGCGATGCCGGCCTCCCCGACCGCCGCCGGCCGTACGGATCAGCGCGCCGGTTCGGGAGCCCGGGCGGGGGTCGCGGGCCGGAGGTGGGCCTGGGTGTGGGCGGCGCGGAGGGCGGCCACCCGGCGGTCGCGGGACGGGCCCGTCAGCAGGTGGCAGCCGGCCGCCAGCAGCCCCAGCCCGCCGACGACGAGCCAGTGCCCGTCCCCGAGGTACTGCAGGCTCACCCCGCCCAGCGTGGGCGCCACGAACGACGCCGCCGGGAACGCCAGGTAGAACACCGACTGGTAGCGGGCGCGCAGTCCGGGCGGGGCGAGGTCGGCGTTGATCTGGGCGTTCGGCGGGGCGGCGAGCATCTGGCCGACCGTCCAGACCACCGCCGCGGCCAGGTACACCGCCAGGTCGTCGGCGACGGCGAGGACGGCGAAGCCGGCCGCCAGCAGCACGGTCGACACGGCCAGGACGTGGTGCTTGCGGTGCTGCTCGATCAGCCTCGGCACGAAGAGCTGCCCCACCACGATCAGCACCCCGCCGAGCGCGACCACCGCCCCGTACGCCGACGGGCGCAGCCCGTCCGTCCGCATCGCCAGCGGCATGATCGTCGAGGTCTGCATGGTCAGCACGGCCAGCACGAAGGTGAGGCCCACGAAGGTGAGGAAGGTGCGGTCCGTCAGGGCCGTGTGCAGCCCGGGCGGGCGCGGACGCTCCCGCCGCCGTGCCGCCCGCACCCGGTGTCCCGCCGCCGCGGCGGCACCTGCCGCCCGGCGCACCCGCACCCGCACAAGCGTTTCCGGGACCTTCCAGGCGATCACCAGGGCCGCGACCAGGGTGGCGGCGGCGTCGACCAGGAAGAGTGCGAGGAAGCTGGCCTCGGCGAGCAGGCCGGCCAGCAGCGAGGCCACCGCCATGCCGAGGTTGAACGCCCAGAACTGGAGGTTGAACGCGCGGGCGCGGCGCCGCTCGGGCACCACGTCGACGATCGCCGCGACGAAGGCGGGGCTGGGCATCGAGTGCGCCAACCCGACCAGGGCGGCGAGCACGGCGATCACCAGCAGGTGCCGGCTGAAGGCCAGCGCGACCATGAGCCCGGCGGTGACCAGGTGGGCGGCGAGCAGGGTGGCCCGGCGTCCCCACCGGTCTGCCAGCACCCCGCCGAGCAGCACGCCGCCCGCCCCGCCCAGCCCGTACGCCCCGACCACCGTGCCCGCCAGCGCCTCGCTCGCGCCGCGCGCATCGGTCAGGTAGAGCGACAGGAAGAGCATCGCGAAGGCGCCGGCCCGGTTGATCAGCAGGCCGGCCCAGAGGTACCAGAAGGTGGCGGGGAGGCCGCCCGCGGTGTCGTCCAGCCAGCGACGCAGGGCCCGCACCCGTCCCTCCAGACAGTTGTGTTTGTTAACGGTTTCAGGCACGACCGTAGGAAGCCCGGGTCCGGCGCGCCAGCGTGTCGCTGATCACCGCACTCCGGTCGGGCCCGGCCGGAGTGCGCGCTCGACTCACCGCACGCCGGTCGACTCGGCCGTCCGCAGGTCGGCAGGCGGGCCGGCGTCCGCGCCGGGCACCAGCGGCTCGGCGGGCGCGGTGGCCGCCGCCTCGGCCGCCTCCGGCGCGGGCGGTCGGACCGCCACCACCGGCACGACGGTCTCGGTGGCCCCGCGCAGGGCGACGGCCCGCCGCTCCCGGGCCGGGCCGGAGACCAGGTGGGCGATCGCCATCAGCCCGCCGATCAACGCGCAGCCGAGCCAGAGCTCGCCGTTGCCGGCCTGCTCACGGACCAGGCCGCCGAGGACCGGCGCGACGGCGCCGGCGACCTGCCAGGAGAGCGAGAACACGCCCTGGTAGCGGCCGCGCAGCTCGGCGGGGGAGAGCTCGGCGATCAGGGTGGCGTTGGACGGCGAGTTGAGCATCTCGCCGACGGTCCAGATCAGCACGGTCAGGCCGTAGAACCAGGCGGCGTCCGCGAACGCGGTGAGACCGAACCCGACGCCCATCACCACGGAGGCGAGGGCGAGCACGTGCGACCGGCTCCGGCCCTTGATCAGCCGGGGTACGAAGAGCTGGCCGACCACGATCAGCACCCCGTTGAGCGCGATCACCGAGCCGTACGTGGCGGGGCTCAGGCCGGAGTCGCCCATCGCGATCGGCAGCATCGAGATGTGCTGGAGGAAGACCAGCGCGCCGAACAGGTTGAGCGCCACGAAGCCCAGGTAGACGCGGTCGGCCAGGATGGTGCGCAGCGCCCCGGCCGGCGCCCCGGGGCCCTTGTGGCGGGCGCCGACGACGGGGGCCCGCCGGGTCTCGCCGACCTTGGCGAAGATGATCAGCGCGGTGATCACGGTGGTGGTCGCGTCGACCACGAAGAGCAGCAGGTAGCCGGCCTCGGCGGCGAGGCCGGCGAGGACCGCGGCGCAGGCGAAGCCGAGGTTGATCGCCCAGTAGTTCAGCGAGAAGGCGCGCAGCCGGTCCTTCTCCGGCACCACGTCGATCATCATCGCCCCGAACGCCGGGCGGGCGGCCTCGGCGAACATGCCGAGCAGCAGCGCGCCGAGCGCCACCGCCCAGAGTTCCCGGGCGAAGCCGAGGGCGAGCATCATGGTGGCCGCGCCGAGGTGCGCGGTGAGCAGGGTCGGCCGGCGGCCCCAGCGGTCGGTCAGGGTGCCGCCGACGGTGGTGCCGACCGCGCCGCCGACACCCCACAGGCCGATCACGAGGCCCGCCTGCGACGCGGAGAAGCCGCGCTCCTGGGTCAGGTAGATGGCGAGGAAGACCAGGACGAACGAGCCGAGCCGGTTGATCAGCGTGCCGGCCCAGAGGTACCAGAACGTGACCGGCAGGCCACCTGTCGTGTCCCGGAACCAACCCCGCATCGTCCGCACGTCGGCGCCCCCCGCTCGCGTAATGACCGTCCTGATTGTTGCGCCTTACAACCTAATGTGGGGCCAGTTTTCCGGTCATCGCCTTTTCCACGTGGTGGTCGTCACGACCACTGCCCGCGTGTCCCCGCGCCGGGTGCGGCAGGATGATCCGCATGACTGCGAGCGAGGGGCCCACCGTCGGGACGCTGGTCCTGCTGCGGCACGGCGAGAGCGACTGGAACGCCAAGAACCTCTTCACCGGCTGGGTCGACGTCGACCTGACCGAGAAGGGCGAGAACGAGGCGCGCCGCGGCGGTGAGCTGCTGCGCGAGCACAGCCTGCTGCCGGACGTGGTGCACACCAGCGTCATGCGCCGCGCCATCCGCACCGCCGAGCTGGCGCTCAACGCGGCCGACCGGCACTGGATCGCCGTGCGGCGGTCGTGGCGGCTCAACGAGCGGCACTACGGCGCGCTGCAGGGCAAGAACAAGAAGCAGACCCTGGAGGAGTACGGCGAGGAGCAGTTCATGCTCTGGCGTCGCTCGTACGACACGCCACCGCCGCCGATCGCGGACGACGACGAGTTCTCGCAGGTGGGCGACCCGCGCTACGCGCTGCTGCCCAGCGAGCTGATGCCGCGCACCGAGTGCCTCAAGGACGTCGTCGAGCGGATGCTGCCCTACTGGTACGACTCGATCGTGCCGGACATTCTGGCCGGCCGTACGGTGCTGGTGGCCGCGCACGGCAACTCGCTGCGCGCCCTGGTCAAGCACCTGGACCAGATCTCCGACGAGGCGATCGCCAAGCTCAACATCCCGACCGGGATCCCGCTGCGCTACGACCTCGACCCGCAGCTGCGCCCGCAGACGCTGGGCGGCACCTACCTCGACCCGGCCGCCGCCAGGGCGGCCGCCGCCGCCGTGGCCAACCAGGGTCGCTGACGCACGTGCCGTGTAAGGAAGGGCCCCTTGTTAACGCAATGCGTTAACAAGGGGCCCTTCCTTACACCTCAGCTCGCGGTGGGCGGGGTCTGCCCGGTGATCAGGTAGACCACGTGCTCGCCGGCGTTGACGGCGTGGTCGGCGAAGCGCTCGTAGAAGCGGCCGAGCAGGGTGGCGTCGATGGCGGTCTCCACGCCGTACGGCCAGTCCTCGCCGAGCAGCACCCCGAACAGGCTCCGGTGCAGGTCGTCCATGGTGTCGTCGTCGCGGTCCAGTTCGGCGGCGAGGTCGGCGTCGGGCTTGGCGAGCACCGAGCCGATCTTGACGGCCATCCGGTCGGCGGTGGCGGCCATGTCGGTGAAGATCGGCCGCAGCTCGGCCGGCACGGCCGGCGACGGGTGCCGGCGCAGGGCCGTCTTGGCGACGTGGTCGGCCAGGTCGCCCATCCGCTCCAGGTCGGCCGCGACGTGCAGCGCGGTGATCATCGCGCGCAGGTCGGAGGCGACCGGCGCCTGCCGGGCGAGCAGGTCGCAGACCCGCTCCTCGACGTGCCGGTAGAGGTCGTCGATCTCGGCGTCCCGCTCGATCACCGTCTCGGCCGCCCGGCGGTCCGCGGTGAGCAGGGCGCGGGTGGCCTGCCGCATCGCGGCCCGGACCCCCTCCGCCATGTCCACCAGCAGTTGGCTGACGATCTGTAGGTCAGCCCGGAACTCGTCGCGCATTGTCACGTCCTGTGGTCGGTGGTCGCCGCCCGGGGCGGCGAGGGAGCAGGTGCGCCGCCCACGGTAGGTCGGACGGGCGGACCGCAGATGAACCACGGTGAACGACGCCGGACGCGGGAGTGAACTTTCCCGGAAGCGAGCGTGATTCGCCCCATTTGTAGTGGTTGCCAGGTTAACAATCGCCCTACGATCGCCGGGTGGAGTGGGCGGTGACGGTCGCGTTGGCCGTGGGGCTGGTGGCCGGACTGGTCGCCGGGGTGCTGCTGCCCCGGTTCGTGCCGGGGCTGGGCGGGCGCTCCACCTCGACGGGGAGCCGGCCGGGCTTCCCCCTCACGCGTGGGAGGCTCCCGATAGCCGAGGATCCGCAGTCCGGGCTCGGCCGCCGGACCATCGACTCGCTCCGCGCCGGCGTGGTGGTGCTCGACCCAGACGACCTGCCCGTCCTGGTCAACCCCGCCGCCCGCGCGATGGGGCTGCTCCGTACCGGCCCGACCCCCGGTTCGATCGCCGCCCACCCCCTGATCCGTACGCTCGCCGGGCAGGTCCGGCGCACCGGCGTGCGGCGCGAGATCGAGCTGGACCTGCCGCGGGGCCGCGACAACACCGGGGTCAACCCGCTCGGGGTGCACCTGCGGGCGATGGGACTCGGCGCGGGCTACATCGCGGTGGAGGCGGCGGACGTCACCGAGTCGCACCGGCTGGCCCGGGTGCGCCGGGACTTCGTGGCCAACGTCAGCCACGAGCTGAAGACCCCCATCGGCGCCCTGCAACTCCTCGCCGAGGCGCTGCTCGACGCCACCGAGCCGGCCGGCGCGGGCGCGCCCGACCTCTCCGAGGACCTGGTCGCCGCCCGGCGCTTCGCCGAGCGGATCCAACACGAGTCGACCCGGCTGGGCCGCCTGGTGCAGGAGCTGCTGGAGCTGACCCGGCTCCAGGGCGCCGAGGCGCAGCCGCCCCCGGAGCCGGTCGCCGTCGACTGGGTGGTCGCCGAGGTGGTCGACCGGACCCGCACCTCCGCCGCCGCCCGCCGCATCGACGTGGTCGTCGAGGGGGAACGGGGGCTCACGGTCCACGGCAGCGACACCCAGCTCGCCACGGCGGTGTCGAACCTGGTCGAGAACGCCATCAACTACTCGGGCGAGGACACGACCGTCCGGATCACCGCCCGCGCCGACGACGACCACGTGGAGATCGCCGTCGCCGACCAGGGCATCGGCATCGGCCCGGCCGACGTCGACCGGATCTTCGAGCGCTTCTACCGGGCCGACCAGGCGCGGTCCCGGTCGACCGGCGGCACCGGGCTGGGGCTGGCAATCGTCAAACACATCGCCGGCAACCATGGCGGGCGGGTCGAGGTGTCGAGCACTCTTGGTGGTGGGTCGACGTTCACCCTGCGGCTGCCCGCCCGTCCCCCCGACGAGATCCTGGCGACACTGCCGTCTGCTGGGATCGAGGCCGGCCCGGCCGAGCTCCGGCAGGTCTGACAGCAATGGAAAGGAAATCCCCGTTGAGCCGCGTTCTGGTGGTCGAGGACGAGGAGTCGTTCTCCGACGCCCTGTCGTACATGCTCCGCAAGGAGGGCTTCGAGGTGTCCGTCGCCGCGACGGGCCCCTCCGCCCTCACCGAGTTCGACCGGACCGGCGCCGATATCGTGCTGCTCGACCTGATGCTGCCCGAGATGTCCGGCACCGAGGTGTGCCGGCAGCTCCGACAGCGCTCGCACGTGCCGATCATCATGGTCACCGCGCGGGACAGTGAGATCGACAAGGTGGTCGGCCTGGAGATCGGCGCCGACGACTACGTGACGAAGCCGTACTCGCCGCGGGAGCTGGTCGCCCGGATCCGGGCGGTGCTGCGCCGGCAGAGCTCCGAGGTCGCCGAGTCGGGCGCGCCGACGCTGGCCGCCGGCCCGGTCCGGATGGACATCGAGCGGCACGTGGTGACCGTCGACGGCGCCCCGGTGCAGCTTCCGCTCAAGGAGTTCGAGCTGCTGGAGCTGCTGCTGCGCAACGCCGGCCGGGTGCTGACCCGGGGGCAGCTCATCGACCGGGTCTGGGGGGCCGACTACGTCGGCGACACCAAGACCCTCGACGTGCACGTCAAGCGGCTGCGTTCCAAGATCGAGCCGGAGCCGTCCGCGCCGCGCTTCATCGTCACCGTGCGGGGCCTGGGTTACAAGTTCGAGCCCTGATCGGCGTACGCGCGAAGGGGCCCGCGTCGGTGCGGGCCCCTTCGGCGTGGTGCGGTGGCGGTCAGGCGCCGTCGGCCGGGTGCGGGGCGACCATGCCCTGCCGGTTGCGCGCCCCGCACAGCTCGGCCAGCTTCGCGTACGCGGGCGCGCCGATCAGCGCGGTCAGCTCCGGGCCGTAGGAGACGTACATCGGCTCGGCGCCGACGTGCGCGTCGGTGGAGGAGGTGCACCACCAGTCCAGGTCGTGCCCGCCGGCGCCCCACCCCCGCCGGTCGAACTCGGACAGCGTGGAGACCAGCACCTTGGTGTTGTCCGGCCGCTTGACCCACTCCTGGTCGCGGCGGATCGGCAACTGCCAGCAGACGTCCGGCTTGTATTCCAGCGGGTGCACCCCGTCGCGCAGCGCCTGGGCGTGCAGCGCGCAGCCGGCGCCGCCCGGGAAGTCGGCGTCGTTGAGGAAGACGCACGGGCCGTCCTCCGCCTGGGTGGCGGTGCGGCGGGCCGGGTTCTTGCCGTCGATCGTGTCGTTCTCGGTCCAGTTCTTGAACCCGCGACGATGGTGCTGCCACGTCGCCGGGCTCAGCCGCTTCACCGCCGCCCGGACCCGCTGCTCGTCGTCGGAGTCGGTGAAGAACGCGCCGTGCGAGCAGCAGCCGTCGGCGGCCCGGCCGGCGATGATGCCGTGGCAGCCCCGGCCGAAGACGCATGTCCAGCGGGAGAGCAGCCAGGTCAGGTCGGCCCGGACCAGATGGTTCTCGTCCGCCGGGTCGGCGAACTCGATCCACTCCCGCGGGAAGTCCAGCGGCACCTCGCGGCTGCGGGGGTCGTCCGGGTCGTCGACCAGCACACGGAGTTCGATCTGCCCTGTCACCCGGCCCAGCGTACGCGCGGAGCCCCGCCCGGTCCGCCGAGCCGCGCAAACCGGTTGCCCCTAGGGTCGTCAACATGCGACTGGGTGTCCTCGACGTCGGTTCCAACACGGTGCACCTGCTGGTGGTCGACGCCCACCACGGCGCGCACCCCTGGCCGGCGCACTCCGAGAAGGTGGTGCTGCGGCTGGCCGAGCAGATCGGCCCGGACGGCGCGCTCACGGAGGCGGGCGCGGACGGCCTGGTCAAGGCGGTCAGCATGGCCAGGGCGGCCGCCGCCGGGCTGGACGCCGACGACCTGATCGCGTTCGCCACCTCCGCCGTGCGGGACGCCACCAACGCCCCCGAGGTGCTCGCCCGGGTCCGCGAGGAGGCCGGCGTACGCCTGGAGGTCCTCTCGGGTGCGGACGAGGCGCGGCTGACCTTCCTCGCGGTGCGGCGCTGGTTCGGCTGGTCCGCGGGGCGGCTGCTGGTGCTGGACATCGGCGGCGGCTCGCTGGAGATCGCGGCCGGCATCGACGAGGACCCGGACGAGGCGGTGTCGCTGCCGCTCGGCGCCGGCCGGCTGACCCGGGACCGGCTCCGGGTGGAACCGGACAGCACGGCGCCGCCGCCGGCCGAGGCGGTCGACGAGCTGCGGGCGTACGCCGACGGCCTGCTGGAGCCCGTCGTCGCGCGGATGACCGCGGTGGGCTGGGAGCGGCCGGTGGCCACCTCGAAGACGTTCCGGACCCTGGCCCGGCTGGCCGGTGCGGCCCCTTCCGGCGCGGGCCTGTGGGCCCCGCGCCGGCTCACCCGCCGCGGGCTGCGGCAGGTGCTCGGGTTCATCCGGCACATCCCGCCGGCCCAGCTCGTCGAGCTGGAGGGGGTCAGCGCGGGCCGGGCCCACCAGTTGCTCGCCGGGGCGGTGGTCGCCGAGGCGGCGATGCGCCGGCTGGACGTGGAGGCGCTGGACATCTGCCCGTGGGCGCTGCGCGAGGGCGTGATCCTGCGCCGGCTCGACCAGCTCGGTTCCGGGTGATACGGGCGCTTTGCGGGTTCTCGTCATGAGGTGTCAATCGACCCCGGCTACCCTCGATGGTGTGACCTCCCGCGTCCCCGTGCTCCTGTCCAGTTCCTCGGTCTTCCCTGAGCGGACCGCGGCGGCGTTCCAGCTGGCCGCGGCGCTCGGCTACGACGGCGTCGAGGTGATGGTCTGGACGGACGCCGTCAGCCAGGACGTCGGCGCGCTGCGTGGGCTCGCCGAGCACTACGGCGTCCCGGTGCTCTCCGTCCACGCGCCCTGCCTGCTGGTCACCCAGCGGGTGTGGAGCCCGGACCCGTGGGAGCGGCTGCGCCGGTCCGCGGAGATGGCGGCGACGCTCGGCGCGCCCACCGTGGTGGTCCACCCGCCGTTCACCTGGCAGCGCGACTACGCGCGCAACTTCGCCGACGGGCTGGCCAGGATCGCCGGCGAGTTCCCGGAGCTGCGACTCCCGGTGGAGAACATGTACCCGGTCCGGATGGCCGGCCGGCAGTTCGTCCCGTACGTCCCGGGCTGGGACCCGACCGAGACCGGCTACCCCTCCTACACGCTCGACCTGTCGCACTGCGCCGCCTCGCACACGGACGCGATGGCGATGGCCGACCGGATGGGCGCCGGCCTGGCGCACGTCCACCTCGGCGATGGCACCGGCGAGGGGCGCGACGAGCACCTTGTGCCCGGGCGCGGCAACCAGCCCTGCGCCGAGCTGCTCTCCTCGCTCGCCGGGCGGGGGTTCACCGGCTCGGTCGCCGTGGAGGTCACCACCCGGGGCGCGAAGAGCCGCGCGGTGCGGGAGGCCGACCTGCGCGAGGCGCTGGAGTTCGCCCGCCAGCACCTCGGCACCCCGTCCCCCGTCGACGCCTGACACGCCGACCCTCGACGCGTCACCCGAACCACGCGAGCCGGGCGGGGCCGCGGCGGGAGACCGGGCGCGGCGGGCCGCGCCCGGTCGACGGCCCGGCCCGCGCCGGTAGCCGACCCGGGCTGGGCGTCAGGCGACCGTGGTGAGGGATTCCTTGCTGGCGGCGCCGGCCTGCTCGCCCACCGCGGCACGCTTGCGGGCCCGGTGCGCGGCCACGTGCGAGCGGGTGGCGCAGCGCTCCGAGCAGAACCGCCGGCAGCAGTTGGACGAGGTGTCCAGGTAGACGTTGCCGCAGCGTTCGTCGGCGCAGACCCCGAACCGGGCGCTGCCGTACTCGCAGAGCCAGACCGAGAGGCCCCAGACCGCGCCGGCCAGGTATTCGGCGCTCACCGAGGCGCCCCGGCTGGTCACGTGCATGTGCCAGTCGCTGGAGTCGTGCCCGGAGATGCGGGGCTGCACCGGGAACGCCTCCAGCAGGGCGTTGAGTTCCGCCACCGCCTGGGCGTCCCGCCCGGAGGTGCCGTACTCGAAGACGTCGCGCAGGCGCTTCTGCGCCCGCCGGAAGGTCGCGAGGTCCCGCTCCGCCACCTCGTCACGCATCCACGCGTTGTCGTCGGGGAAGAGGGCCCGCAGGTCGTCGAGGTCGTCCAGGCGGGCGTTGACGAGGTCAACGCCGGTCCGGGCGTACGCGTCGAAGTTCACGCCCCCAACGGTAGACGACTCAGGAGCCGCGTGGTGCGTCGATGTAGTGCGGCAGGAACCGCGCGTAGCCGTCGGTGATGAGGCTCGCGCTCTCCCGCACCCCCGCACCGGCCGACTCGCCGTCGACCACCCAGCTGCCCAGCACCATCCGGTTGCCCTCGAACTCCGGCAGCGCGCGGAACTCCTGGTAGCAGAAGCCCTCGTCGCCGTAGATCCCCGGATTGGTGATCTCCCCGGCGCCGGTGACGATCCGCACCGAGCCGCCCTCCCGGCCGAGCAGCGGCTTGGCGACGTACTCGGACATGCCGCGCGGCGAGTCGAGGTACGCCGGCAGCAGCAGCTCGTGACCGGGGTACAGCTCCCAGAGCACGGCGAGCAGCGCCTTGTTCGACAGCAGCAGCTTCCACGCCGGCTCGATCCAGGTGGTCGGGGTGCCCGGCCGCAGCGCCAGCGGCCCGTACGGCTCGGCGAGCATCCACTCCCAGGGATAGAGCTTGAAGCAGGTGGTGACCGGCTGGTCCGCCGCGTCGACGAAGCGCCGCCCGTCCCAGCCGATCTCCTGGACGGGCTGGAACACGACGTCCAGCCCGGCCTGCCGGGCGGTCTCGGCGAGGTAGCCGGCGGTCATCTGGTCCTCGCCGGACTCCTCCTCGTTCGACCAGACCACGTGCACCCGCCGGTCGTGCAGGCCGGCGCCGATCTTCGCCCAGGCGCCGACGAGGCGCTCGTGCAGGCTGTTCCACTGGTCCAGCTCCGGCCGGGTGTGCTCCAGCCAGTACCACTGGACGATGCTCGCCTCGACCAGGGCGGTGGGGGTGTCGGCGTTGTACTCCAGCAGCTTGGGGGGCCAGCTCCCGTCGTACCAGAGGTCGAAGCGCCCGTAGAGGGTCGGCGGCGACTCGCGCAGCGACCGGGCCACGGCCTCGGCCGCCCAGTCCGGGATGCCGAACTCGGCGTAACGGCGACGCGCGACGACGTGCTCGGCGGCGGCCACCGACATCCGGTGCAGCTCCTCCGTCGCCTCCTCCAGCCGCAGCACCTCGTCCAGCTCGAAGGCGTACGCGGCGGTCTCGTCCCAGTACGACATGATCCCGCCGTCGGGCAGTTCCGTGTCGACGTACACCAGACCCTGTGACCGGATGGTCGCGTCCCAGCCGGGGCGGGGGGTGACGGACTCCCGGCGCACGTCAGCCGCCGCAGGCGGCGAGGTGGGTGCCGAAGCCGCCCCGGTCGGGGACGGCCGCGGTGACCGGTTCCGGCGCGGTGCCGCCGGCGGTGACCTCGGGCACCCGCAGCGCGACGGCCACGGTGCCGCCGCCGCCGACAGGCCCGAGGGCGCAGTCGTCGTCATCGTCGTCGTCGGAGGTCGTGTTGCAGGCGGAGAGGGCGAGCGCCAGGGCGGTGAGCGCGCCGAGCTGCACGGAGGCCGACCGGAGCCGGCGGCGGGGGCGATGTTCCACGTCATGGTTGTAACCGATGGACACCAGCGCCGTCCGCCCCGGGCGGAGCATGTGATGCGGTTGGGACCTGGGCGCGGGCACTGCCGCCGCCGCCCGGCGCGCAGGCGTCGTCGGGCGTTACGCTCGGTCCATGCTCCGTTCCGTCATCCTCGCCGCCTCCCGGTCATCCCAGGTCGAGCGGCTCGTCGCGACGGCCCCGGTCACCCGGGACCTCGTCCGCCGGTTCGTGGCCGGCGCCAAGACCGACGACGCGTTGCGCGCGACCCGCGAACTCGTCGACGACGGTCTCGCGGTCACCCTCGACCACCTAGGCGAGGACACCGTCACCCCCGAGCAGGCCAACGCCACCCGGGACGAATACCTGCGGCTGCTGACGCGGCTCTCGGGCGCGGGGCTGACCCCGGCGGCCGAGGTGAGCGTCAAGCTCTCCGCGCTCGGCCAGGCGTTCGACGAGCAGCTGGCGTATGACAACGCACGGGCGATCTGCCTGGCAGCCGACGAGGTGGGCACCACGGTCACCCTGGACATGGAGGACCACACCACCACCGACTCGACCCTGGACATCCTGGCCAAGCTCCGCAAGGACTTCCCGTCGACCGGCGCGGTGCTCCAGGCGTACCTGCGGCGGACCGAGTCGGACTGCCGCGAGCTGGCCACGGCCGGGTCCCGGGTGCGGTTGTGCAAGGGCGCGTACAAGGAGCCGGAGTCGGTGGCCTACCAGTCCGCCCGCGAGGTGGACAAGTCGTACGTCCGCTGCCTGAACATCCTGATGTCCGGCGACGGCTACCCGATGCTGGCCACCCACGACCCGCGCCTGATCGCCATCGGCGAGGACCGGGCCCGCTGGTTCGACCGAGGCCCCGAGCGGTTCGAGTTCCAGATGCTGTACGGCATCCGGCCGGAGGAGCAGACCCGGCTGGTCGGCGAGGGCTACACCGTGCGCACCTACGTGCCCTACGGCGACCAGTGGTACGGCTACCTGATGCGCCGCCTCGCCGAGCGCCCGTCCAACCTGGCCTTCTTCGGCCGGGCCGTGCTCAGCCGGAAGTGACTCGGTCGTTCGACCAGCCCGGGATGCTCAGCACCAGGCGGTAACCGTCCGGATCGACCACCGTCACCCCCCCCAGCGGTCCCAGTGCGGGCCGGCGGAGACCTTCGTCCCGCCGGCCCGCTCCAGTTCCCGGACCAGCTCGTCGCCGAGCGGCGCGTTCCGGTCCCGACTCCCGGGAGGAGCGCCGATGCGCGCCCTGCTCTTGCTGCTGCTCTTCCTGCTCGAACTGGCCGTGCTGGCGATCGGCGGCTGGTGGGGCTGGTCGTGGGACGCCGGGACGCCCGCCCGGCTGGCCGCCGCCGTCGCCGTGCCGCTGCTGCTGGCCGCCCTCTGGGGCGTCTTCGGGTCGCCGAAGGCCCGGGTGCCGCTGCCGGCGGCGGGCAAGCACGCGTTCCAGGCCGCCTGGTTCGTGGCCGGCGGCGGAATGCTCGCCCTGCTCGGCCGGCCGCTGGCCGGCGTCGCGCTGGTCGTCGTCTGGGCGCTCACCGTCGCCCTGCTCCGGCGGTCGGGCCGCCCTGCCTGAGCCGCCCCGGCGGGCCCGCCGGGGCGTGCCGCCACGGGTGCCGAGGCGACCCGCCCGGGTGCGGCGTCGGGCCGGGGCGGTGGTCGCCGGGGCGACCGGATGGTCGTACCCTTCGCCGGGTGACTGACGGGCAGCCCGAGGCGGACGGTCGGCCGGCGACGGACGACACGCGGGCCACCGCGACGACACCACCCGCCGCATCCTCCACGCCCACCGAGCCGCCCACGCCGGCCACCTTGCCCGCGCCCGCTGGGCCGGCCACCTTGCCCGCGCCCGCTGGGCCGGCCACCTTGCCCGCGCCCGCTGGGCCGGCCACCTTGCCCGTGCCCGCCGGGCCGGGCCTGCCGGCCGTACCCACGGCGTCGGCCGAGCCCGGTCCCGTCGCGGTGCCGGCGGTGCCGCCGAAGCGGGCGTCGCGGCGGCTGTGGCCCCTCTGGGCGGCGCTCGCGGCGGTCGTGGTGATGGTCACCTGCGGCCTGCCCACGGCGTTGCTGGCCGGCCTCGCGCGCGACGACGCCAGGCCGGTGCCGGGGGCCTCCGGCACCCGGGCCGACGACCCCGCCACGAGGGCCGCCCGCCAGCTTGGCGAGCGGATGACGGCGGAGCTGGCGCGGCAGTCGGCCGCGCTGCTCGCCGGGGACCGGGCCGGGTTCCTGGCCGTCGCGGAACCCGTCGCGCACCCGGACCTGCGCCGCCGGTACGCCGCGCTGCGGGCGCTGCGGGTGACCGCCTGGCAGGCCGAGGCGACCGGCCTGCCGACCCCGGTCGAGGGCCGGCCCGGCGAGTGGCTGTTGCCGGTCGAGTTTCGGTACTGCTTCGTCGTGCCGGACTGCCGCACCAGCCGGGTGCTGACCGGCACCCGCTGGCGGGCGGTGGACCGGCCCCGGCTGCTCGCCGTGGAGCCGTCCCGATCGGCGCAGACCGGCACCCGGCCCTGGGAGGTCAGCGAGCTGGCCGTCGCCGTCGGTCCGCGTACCCTGGTGGCCACCACCCCCGCCCTGCGCCGGCAGCTGCCCGGCCTGCTCGCCCAGGCCGAGGCGGCCGCCACGGTCGCCGACACGTACGCCGTCGGCGGCCGGCCGCCCGACCGGTACCGGGTCTTCTACGCGGGCCGCGCGGAGTGGCAGCGCTGGTACGGCGGGGGCCGGCCGAAGTGGACCGGCGGGTACGCGGTCACCGTCGGCGGCGGCCACCACGAGGTGGTGCTCAACGCCGACGGGCTGGTGTCCAGCGGCTTGGACGACCTCCTCCGGCACGAGCTGACCCACGCCGCCTCGCTGCCCGAGCGGGGCTACCCGGGCAAGGGCATCTGGTGGCTGGTCGAGGGGCTGGCCGAGCACGCCGGCGCCGACGGCCAGCCGGTCGACCGGTACGAGGGACTGGCCGAGGTGCGGCGGCTGACCGCCGGCTGGGACGGCCGGCTCGACGGCCTCACCCCGGCCGACGACGCGTCGGCCGAGCGGGTCAGCGGCAGCTACGGCATCTCCTACCTGGCCGTCCGGCACCTGGTCGACCGGTTCGGCCCGGAGCGGCTGCTGGCCTTCTTCGCGGCGGTGGTGCACGAGCGTCGCCCGGTGGCCGACGCGGCCGAGGCGACCTTCGGCGAGCCGTGGAGCGCCCTGCACGACGAGTGCGTCGCGTACGTCCGGGCCGTGGCCGCCTGAGCGGCGCAGGGCCGAACGTCGCCTGAGCGGCGCAGTGCCGAACATCGCCTGGGTGGTGCGTCGTCGGGCGCCGACGTGGGCTCGTGGCGGGTCGCGTGCGCCGCACCGGACCGCCGCGGATCGCGATTGCGCGACGGCGTGGTCGGCGACGACGCAGCCCACGGGCGGTCGGGGGCGTTCATGATCGACCGCTGTCGGACGGCGCCGGTCGACCTGACACACTGGTGCCGCTCCCAGCGCGGAGCCCCGGTCCGCGTCCGGAAGCGGCCCGGGGCACCCGCCCGGTGGTTCCGGTGGCGCCGCCGGAACCACCGGGCGCCTTCCGCGCGGCGGGGGTGGCTCGTGAGCGCGGCGAGGCGTGGCCGGTGGCGCCGGACGCGCTGCGGGCCACCGGCTGCACAGGGCGCTGCGGGGTGGGCGCCCGGAAGACAAACCGCCCCGTGACGGTCACCGCCCCTGACCGTGCTCGGCTCCCGGTGGTCGCGCCGTGGGCGGAATGAGGGCCGACCGGACGCAGGGCGCAACAGGTTCGACAACGACGTAGCCGGTCGGGTGGACCGGCCCCCCGGACCATGATCAGTTGTACGAAGGGATCGCGCCGGTCACAGCCGCCCCGCTACCGTACTGGTAACACGCGCGTCGCCGGTCCGGGCGGGGAGGATCCCGTCCGGTGGCACGCGCCGGGCATGGGATGGGTCGGTGAGCCATGGCCGGGTCGCAGTCCGACGGTCGGCTGTCGGAGGTCAAGTTCCTGACCGTCGCCGAGGTGGCGACGGTCATGCGGGTGTCGAAGATGACGGTCTACCGCCTGGTGCACAGCGGTGAGCTCACCGCGGTCCGGGTCGGCCGGTCGTTCCGGGTTCCCGAACACGCGGTGCACGAATACCTGCGGGGTGCCTTTCAGGAAACCGCCTGAGCCGCCCGCGGGCCACCCGTCGAGTGCGACGTAACGGGCATCGACGGGGGCGCGTTGGTCCTGCTGACGCTCTCCCGCTACCCTGGACCCCGACCGTGACCGCAGATGCGCCCCGCCGCATGTCCCGCTGGCCCGGTCCGCTGTCCGCACGCGGTCGTCGACGGCACCCGATGGTGGTGTCATCCGGTCGCCCCGCATGTTGCATCGAAAGGCTGTCGTATGGGCTCGGTGGTCAAGAAGCGCCGCAAGCGCATGGCTAAGAAGAAGCACCGCAAGCTGCTGCGCAAGACCCGCGTCCAGCGTCGCCGTCTCGGCAAGTGACCGGGTGCCGGGCCGCTGCCCGGCACCCGTCGTCACTTGCCAACTGTCGACCCTCGGAGGCTCAGGTGATCAGGCCGCGGATGTCCCGGCTCGATCGCGCCTGCCGGGGGAGGTGCGCGACATGACCCCCGGTGGCACCCCAGGTGCCCCGGGGGTTGTCGTCGTGACCGGGGTCAGCCGCTACCTCGGCGCGCACGTCGCCGCCCGGCTCGCCGCCGACCCGCGCATCGAGCGGGTCATCGGCGTGGATCCGTCGGAGCCGGCCGCCGAGTTCACCGACCTGCTCGACCGTGTCGAGCGCGTCCGCGTCGACGCCGGCTCGCTCGGCGGTCTCCTCGCCGACCTCGACGTCGACGCCGTGGTCCACCTCGCCCTCGTCACCGCCCCGGACCAGCAGCACGGCGGTCGCGCGGCGATGAAGGAGCAGAACGTCATCGGCACGATGCAGCTCCTCGCCGCCTGCCAGCGGGCGCCCCGGCTGCGCAAGCTCGTGGTCCGCTCCTCGACGGCCGCGTACGGGGCGTCGTTCCGGGATCCGGCCGTCTTCACCGAGGAGACCGAGCCGCGCGAGGTGCCGCGCGGCGGCTTCGGCCGCGACATCCTCGACATCGAGGGGTACGTTCGTGGCTTCCGCCGTCGCCGGCCCGACGTCACCGCCACGGTGCTGCGCTTCGCGCCCTTCATCGGCTCGACCGCCGACACCACCCTCACCCGCTACTTCTCCCAGCCGGTCGTGCCCACCGTGTTCGGCCGCGACCCCCGGCTGCAGTTCCTGCACTTCGACGACGCGCTGGAGGTGCTGCACCGGTCGATCGTCGAGGACCATCCGGGGACGTACAACGTGGCCGGTCCCGGGGTGCTCTCCCTCTCCCAGGCGATCCGCCGGGCCGGTCGGGTCGCCGTGCCCGTGCTGGAGCCCGGCCTCTCCGGGGCCGTCGCGTTCGCCCGCAACCTCGGCTTCGGCCGCTACGGCCTGGACCAGGTCGATCTCTTCGTGCACGGCCGGGTCGTCGACACCACCCGCCTGGAGCGGGAGTACGGCTTCACGCCCCGGTCCACCGCCGCCGCGTTCGACGACTTCATCCGCGCCCACCACGGCGGCGTCGTGGTGACCCGGGACCAGTTGGCGGTCGCGGAGCACCTCGTGCTGGAGGGGATCCGGCAGGTCCGGGCCGCCGTGCGGGAGAGCTCGTGAGCGAGCCGGAGGAGCGGCGCGACGGCCGCTACGACGTACCGCTGGCCGTCGCCGAGCCGGGCGCGGAGCCGGCGCGGGCGAACGGGCGCCGCCGGGCTGCCACGGCCGACGAGCCGGACACCGCCGCCACCGACGAGCCGGTAGCGGCCACCGCCGGCAGCAGGGACGAGCCTGGCGGGCCTGCCGCGTCGGGCGGCACGGACGAGCCCGACGAGCCGGCCGCGACGGAGGCCGACCGGCCTGGCGGGGCCGGGGACGTGCCGGCGACGACCGGGCCGGCGGCGACCGGGCCGGCGGTGCCGGACCGGCCGGGCGACCACTGGGACCGCCGGGTCGCCAAGGGGCTTGCGTTCCTGCGCCGCCGGCTCTCCGGCGACTACGAGGTCGACGAGTTCGGCTTCGATCCGGAGATCACCGAGGCGGTCTTCCACCCGCTGCTGCGGGTGCTCTACCGGGACTGGTTCCGCACCGAGGTCACCGGCCTGGAGCACGTGCCCGCCGAGGGCGCCGGCCTGGTCGTCGGCAACCACTCCGGCACCGTGGCGCTGGACGCGCTGATCCTCTCGGCCGCCCTGCACGACAAGCACCCGGCCCACCGCTACCTGCGGCTGCTCGGCGCGGACCTGGTCTTCCGGATGCCGGTCGTCTCCGAGCTCGCCCGCAAGACGGGCGGGACGGTCGCCTGCAACCCGGACGCGGAGCGGCTGCTCGGCACCGGCGAGCTGGTCGGCGTCTTCCCGGAGGGCTTCAAGGGCATCGGCAAGCTCTACGCCGAGCGCTACAAGCTGCAACGCTTCGGCCGGGGCGGGTTCGTCTCGGCGGCGCTGCGCACCGGCACCCCGATCGTGCCGGTCGCCATCGTCGGCGGCGAGGAGATCTATCCGATGCTTGCCGACATCAAGCCCCTGGCGCGGCTGCTCAAGCTGCCCTACTTCCCGGTCACCCCGACCTTCCCGTGGCTGGGGCCGCTGGGCATGGTGCCGCTGCCGAGCAAGTGGCTGATCGAGTTCTGCCCGCCGATCCCCACCGCGCACCTGACGGACTCCGCCGACGACCCGCTCGTGGTGTTCAACCTGGCCGACCAGGTGCGGGAGACGATCCAGCAGACCCTGCACAAGCTGCTCGAACGCAGGCCGGACCCGTTCGGCCCGTGACGCGGGCGGCCGGCGACGTCAGCCGTTGCGGCGGCGGCGGTGCAGGGCCATGCCGGCGGTGACCGCCCCGGCCAGCAACCCGGCGGCGGCGGTGGACGGCACCACGATCTTCACGGCGCGCCGGCCGGTGCGGAAGTCGCGTACCTGCCAGCCGCGCTGCCGGGCCTCCCTCAGCAGGGCGGCGTCGGGGTTCACGGCCACCCCCCGACCCACCGTGGAGAGCATCGGCAGGTCGTTGCAGGAGTCGCTGTAGGCGGTGCAGCGGGCCAGGTCCAGCCCCTCCACCGCAGCGAGCTGGGTGACCGCCTCGGCCTTCGCCGGGCCGTGCATCAGGTCGCCGACCAGCCGGCCCGTGTACGCCCCGTCGACCACCTCGGCGACCGTGCCGATCGCGCCGGTCAGGCCCAGCCGGGCGGCGATCACCCGGCCGATCTCCACGGGCGCGGCGCTGACCAGCCAGACCCGTTCGCCGGCGTCCAGGTGCCGCTGGGCCAGCTGGCGGGTGCCGCCCCAGATCCGGGGGGCCATCAGCTCGTCGAAGATCTCCTCGGCGAGGCGCTCCACGTCGTCCACCCGCCAGCCCTCGACGAAAGCGAGGGCGGCCTCCTTGGCCTGCGACATGTCCCCGGCGTGCTCGGTGGCGAGCAGCCGGAAGCGAAGCTGCTGCCACGCGAACCGGGCCAGGTCGGTCGTGGTGAAGTACTTGCGCGCGGCGAGGCCCCGGGCGAACCAGTAGATCGACGCGCCCTGCATCATCGTGTTGTCGACGTCGAAGAAGGCCGCCGCGGTCGGATCCGGCTGCGGCGGGGCCAGGGGTGCCAGGTCGGTCTCCGCCCAGCCGGCGGTGTGACCGTGGACGTCGGTGCTGACCGTCACCTTGCGGCTGCGGGCCACGCGACCTCCCTCTGCTGACCGGGCGCGGCGTGTGCCTGCCACTGGTCGAGGGTAGCCGGGCGGCGGTCGCCGACGGCGGCCCGGCGGGTGAACTGTGGCGTGGACGGCGCGCGGGGCAGGTCAGCGGTCGCCGGGGCAGGTGGCGGGGGCCGGGCCGAGGGAGTCGCTGCCGACGGGGGCGGGCAGGCCGCAGGAGATCGCCGCGCGGAGCGCGTCGGAGCGCTTGCGGACCGCGTCCAGCAGGGCCAGCGAGCGGCGGGTCCGGTCCCGGTCGGCCCGGGTGCCGGCGTCGAGGAGGCCCCCGACCGCCCGCCGCTGCCCGGTGAGGAAGGAGTTGACCGCGTCCAGCGCCGACAGGTCGGAGCGCTGCACGGCGGCGGTGGTCAGCAGGCGTACGCCCTGGCGGGTGTCCGCGTCCATGTCGTCCAGCACGGCGCTGTAGCCGTCCCGGTCCCCGCGCAGCGCGGCGGCCTCGGCCAGCCGGGTGCGCGCGAAGTCCAGGAAGAGCTGACCTCGGCTGATGTCCGAGCTGGCCAGCGCGAGCTGGGCCCGTTCCGTCGAGCGCTTCATGCCGTACAGCGCGTCACCGGGGACCGCGTTCTCGCTCGCGGCGGAAATGCCGGAGAGTGCGACCGCGCCGGCCGCGACGCCGACCAGGATGGCGCCGCGGGCGCGGGCCCGGCGGGCGGTGACGGCGGGCAGCAGGCGGCTGCGACCGGTGTCGGCGGCGCCCGGCTCCGGCGCGGCGGCGGTCGCCGGGGCGCCGATGCCCTCGCGTTCGGCCGTGGCCAGCAGCATGGCGCGCAGCCCGGTGCGGAACTCCGGGTCCACCTCGACGGCCGGCGGGGCGGCGCCGAGCCGCTGCCCGACGGCGACGAGCGCGGCGAGTTGGTCGTCGGCGCGGGAACGGACGTGGTGTCGCCGGCCGCCGTTGGCCTCGTCGAGAAGCTGCGCGAAGCGCTCCGCGCGCCGACGGGAGAAGAGGTCGCTGTCCACCGCAGGCACCTCCTCTCGCTGGTCGCGGCCGGTCGGCCGCTGTCGTCGCCAGCGACCGGTGACGGCGTGACACCACGGACGAACGTCGTGGCCGGCCACGCTGCCGGACCTCGGAACCCGGGGGGATGCCGGGGCTACCACCGGTCGCACCCGGAGAAACGGTCCGCACCAGGCATGGGTTACGGGCCCGCCGGGTGCGAAATCACGGAAAGTGATTGCCGTCACGGCGCGGGGAGGGCGGTGAGCTGGGCGAACGGTGATCGACGCCCGTCGGTCCCGTCGCCGGGACTACGGTTGGAAGCCGTCCGGCAGCAGCCTCGCCAGCGCCCGTACCGCGCGGTACTGCAACGCCTTGATCGCGCCCTCGTTCTTGCCCATCGCGCGGGCCGTCTCGGCCACGGAGAACCCCTGCAGGAAGCGCAGCACGATGCACTCCTGCTGCTCGGGGTTGAGCTGTTTGACGGCGCTGAGCAGGGCCACGTTGGTGATGTGCTCGACGACCGCCGCCTCCGGGCTGCCCTCCGGGCCCCGGTCCTCGCGATCGGCGTCCAGCACGTCGCCGGTGGTGACCTCCAGGCGGTAGCGGCCGGACTTGAAGTGGTCGGCCACCAGGTTGCGGGCGATGGTGACCAGCCACGCGCCGAGGTCCCGGCCCTGCCAGGTGAAGCTGCCGATCCGTTTGAGGGCGCGCAGGAAGGTGTCGGAGGTGAGGTCCTCCGCGAGCTGGCGGTTGCCGACCCGGAAGTAGACGAACCGGAACACCGTGTCGACGTACCGGTCGTAGATCAGCCCGAACGCCTCGGACTCGCCCGCCTGGGCGCGCTCGACCAGGGCCCAGACCTCGGTCGCCGGGTCGGACGGGTCCGGTCGGCTGGGGAAGCCCGTCGAGGCGGCGGGGGCGGCGGCGGTCGCCGGCACCGCCGGGATCACGGCTGTCTCCGCGGCCGACTGCTCGGACGCCGTCGACGGTTCCGTCGTGCGGCGGCCCTGCGCCGGCATGGTGGGCCGGGCCGGCGCGACCACCCGGCCGCCGGCCGGCTTGGCGTTGCCCCCCGGTGTCGCGGGACGCGGTGGCGGCTCGTTGTGGTGCGGCCGGTGGCGGATCCGGCTCGACGTGCCCTCGCCGCGGACCGCGAGGCTCCCCGTGTCGTCCAGCGGGCCTCGGATGGCGGGTCGCTCGTTGAGCGGGGCGCGGGTCGCCGGGTTGGTCAGGCCGAGCGGCCGTTCCGCGTAACCGAAGGTCGTCACCGCGCCGCCTCCGTCCCGCCGGCCGCGGGCCGCGCTGGTCGGCGCGTCGCCGTCGCGCCGCCACCCGGGCGGTCGGGCAGGGCTGGCTCGGGGCGTGCCGACGGGCGGCAGATCCCCTTGAGGTGCTGGTCCAATGCGCTCACAGGCACGGGGGCCTCCTCGGGCTGAGGGGTGTCGACTCACGGCAAATGGGGTGAGCCGACCCGAGTGATGATAGGGCCAACGTCACCCGCGCGTGGCAAGTCCGTTACACAGGGCGGAAGTATTTCCCGCCGCGTCGCACAAATGGCGGACCGGTTGTCCGTCGCGTGCGGTTGACATTCGGATTGACGCGTGATCCCGAAGGGATTTCCAGCTCAGCGGGCATGCCGGCCGGCGCGGGGCGGACGGGCGACGCGAGGGTCGACTCAGGAGCGTCCCTCGTGTCGCGGCCCGCCGGCGTGTCCCGTACACGGGACTGGACCCGTCCCGTCCGCGCGCCCCGGGCGTCCTGCCGGCGGGACTCCCCGCGGCGTCGGCGCGCCCGACGGCCCCTCGGGCGCGGCCCCGGGCCGTCGCGGGCATGGCCCGAGACCCGACGCTGTGCCAGACTCAGCCACCGTGCAGGACGCATCCGACAGCATCGCGTCGAACCTCGCCGACCGGGTCCGCCGGGCGGCCGCCGCCCACGGCGACCGACCCGCGCTGCACTGGCGCGAGCGGACCCTGACCTGGTCCGAACTGGACGCCTCGGTGACCGCCGCCGCCCGGGCCCTGGCGGACCTGACCGGGAATCCGCCCGCCGGAACGGCACCGACCGAGTCCCGGGCCGACGGGGCGGCGCCGACCGGGACCCCGGCCGCCGGGGCGACGGCGGGCCCGTCCGCCGCCGTCGACCGGCACCCGCCCCGGGTCGCCATCGCGCTCGGCAACTCGCCGGACTTCGTGGTCGGCTACCTGGGCGCGCTGCGCGCCGGGCTGGTGGCGGTGCCGGTCAACCCCGGCCTCACCGCCCCCGAGCTGCGGCACGTGCTGGCCGACTCCGGCGCCTCGGTCCTGATCGGCACCGAGCGGGTGCGCGACCTCGTCGCCGGCGTCGCCGGGGAGCTGCCCGCGCTCACCGCCGTGCACGGCGCCCCGCCGATGACGGACGGCGGGGGCGGGGGCCCGTTCCCCGGCCGGGGCGGCGACGACCTGGCGGTGCTGCTCTACACCTCCGGCACCGAGGGGCGGCCGAAGGGCGCGATGCTCACGCACCGGGCGCTGGCGGCCAACCACGAGCAGGTGGACCGCATCGACCCGCCGGTCGTCGGCCCGGACGACACCGTGCTGCTCGCGCTGCCGCTGTTCCACGCGTACGGGCTGAACTCGGGGCTGGGCGCGGTCGTCCACCATGGCGCGACCGGGGTGCTGGTCGACGACCTCGGCCCCGACGCCGGGCTGGCCGAGATCGCCCGCCGCCGGGTCGGCGTGCTGGTCGGCGTACCGTCGATGGTGGCCGCCTGGTCCACGGCGGACGCCGGTGCGGTCGCCGCGGCCATGGCGTCGGCGCGGCTCGTGGTCTGCGGCGCGGCGCCGCTGGAGCCGGCCGTCGCGGCCCGCTTCGCCGAAGTCGCCGGCCGCCCGGTGCACGCCGGGTACGGCCTGACCGAGACCGCCCCGGTGCTCACCTCCACCCTCGTCGGCGGCGAGCCGAAGGCCGGCTCGATCGGCCGCCCACTGCCCGGCGTCGAGTTGCGCCTGGTCGGGACGGACGGGGCCGACCTGTGGCGCGACGGCGTGGCCGAGCCGGACGAGGACGCCGACGAGCTGGACCTCTCCGACGCCGCGCCGGGCACGGACCCGGGCCAGATCGTGGTGCGCGGGGCGAACCTCTTCTCCGGGTACTGGCCGGACGGCCGGGGCGGGCCGGACGCCGACGGCTGGTGGGCCACCGGCGACGTCGGGTACGCCGACTCCGACGGCGACCTCTTCCTGGTCGACCGGGTCGGCGAGCTGATCCTGGTCAACGGGTTCAACGTGTACCCGCGCGAGGTCGAGCTGGTGCTCTCCGCCCATCCCGGCGTGGCCGAGTCGGCGGTACTGGGTGTGCCGCACCCGCGGACCGGCGAGACTGTCCGGGCGTACGTGGTGCCGGCGCCGGGGCGCCCGGTCACGGGCGAGGAGCTGCTCGCCCACTGCGCCCGCAACCTGGCCCGCTTCAAGTGCCCGACCGCCGTCGAGTTCGTCGACGAGCTGCCGCACTCGGTGATCGGCAAGGTACGCAAGACCCTGCTCCGGCCGGCGTCGTCCCCGGCGGCACCGGTGCCGCCGCCAGCGGCGTCGCCGGAGAACCGCCCGCCGGCCCCGGCCGGCACCAGCACCACGGAGGAGACCGATGCGTGAGCCCCGACTCACCCTGATCACCCGGCCCGGCTGCCACCTCTGCGAGGACGCGAAGGCGGCGCTGGACCGGGTGGTGGCGGTCACCGGGGACCGGTGGACCGAGAAGGACGTCACCGACGACATCGAGCTGGAACGCGATTACGGCGACCGGCTGCCGGTGGTGCTGCTCGACGGCAAGGAGCACGGCTACTGGCGGGTGGAGGAGGAGCGGCTGCTGCGGGACCTGACCACCCCGCAGTTGTAGCGCCGCCGGGCCGGCCACGGCGGGCCGGCGTCGCCGGTTTATGGTGCTGCGATGACCCCTGCGCACCGCCACCTGGTCTGGGACTGGAACGGTACCCTGCTCAACGACCTCGACCTGGTGGTCGCCTCCACCAACGTCGCCTTCGCCAGCGTCGGCGGGCCCGCCGTGACCGCCGACGAGCACCGGGTCAGGTTCCGCCGGCCGATCGCCGACTACTACGCCGAGGTGCTCGGCCAGGCGGTCGACGACGACGAGTTCGGCCGGCTGGACCGGATCTTCCACGACGCGTACCGGACCGGGCTGACCACCTGTGAGCTGGCGCACGACGCCACGGTCGCGATGGCGGCGTGGCGGGGCAACCAGTCCCTGCTCTCGATGTGGTTCCACGAGGAGCTGGTGCCGACGGTGCGGACGTACGGGCTCAGCGGGCACTTCGTCCGGGTGGACGGGCTGCGGGCCACCGTCGGCGGCGACCGCAAGGCCGAGTCCCTCCGCAGCCACCTGGCCGAGCTGGGCGTGGCCGGCCGGGACGTGGTGCTGATCGGGGACTCCGTCGACGACGCCGACGCCGCCCTGTCGGTGGGCGGTCGCGCCGTGCTCTACACCGGCGGGTTCACCGACCCGGCCCGCCTGCGCGCCTCCGGTCACCCGGTCGCCGACACCCTCACCGAGGCCGTGGCCCTGGCGGCCGCCCTGCCCTGACCGGCGCGGTCAGTTGCGCAGGTAGGCGAGGACGGCCAGGACCCGGCGGTGCTGCTCCGTGTCGGGCGGGAGCTGGAGCTTCGTGAAGATGTTCCGGACGTGCTTCTCGACGGCGCCGTCGGTGACCACCAGGGTGCGCGCGATCGCCGTGTTCGAGCGGCCCTCGGCCATCAGGGCGAGCACCTCGCGTTCGCGCGGGGTGAGCTCACGCAGCGGGTCGTCGCGGCGGCGCCGGGCGAAGAGCTGGCCGACCACCTCGGGGTCGAGCACCGTCCCGCCGGCGGCCACCCGGTCCAGGGCGTCGAGGAACTCGTCGATCGCGGCCACCCGGTCCTTGAGCAGGTAGCCGATCCCGCCCCCGCCGCCGCCGGTCGTGGCGAGCAGGTCGTCGGCGTACGACACCTCGACGTACTGGGAGAGGACCAGGATCGGGGTGCGGGGCACCAGCCGCCGGGCCTCCACCGCCGCGCGCAGTCCCTCGTCGGTGTGCGAGGGCGGCATCCGGACGTCGACGATCGACACGTCCGGCCGGTGCGTGACGACCGCCGCCACCAGCGCCTCGCCGTCGGCGACGGCGGCCACCACCTCGTGCCCCCGCTCGCTGACCAGCCGGACCAGCCCTTCCCGGAGCAGCACGGCGTCATCCGCGATCACGATCCGCATGGTTGAGTTGTCTACCACGTCGGGGTCACAGCGGGAGCTCCGCCCGGATTTCGGTGGGCCCGCCGACGGGGCTGACCACGTCCAGCCGGCCACCGGCGGCGCGCACCCGGTCGGCGATGCCGACCAGCCCGTGCCCCTTGGCCAGGTGGGCGCCGCCCTGGCCGTCGTCGCCGACGCCCACCTCCAGCCGGCCGTCGCGCCGGGCGACGGTGACGTGGCACTCGGTCGCCCGGCTGTGCTTGGCGACGTTGGTCAGCGCCTCGGCCACGACGAAGTACGCCGTGCTCTCCACCGCCGGGTCGAGCCGGCCGGCGGGACTGCCCAGCTCCGG
Source organism: Micromonospora sp. NPDC047620 (assembly GCF_043205005.1). Lineage (NCBI taxonomy): Bacteria > Bacillati > Actinomycetota > Actinomycetes > Micromonosporales > Micromonosporaceae > Micromonospora > Micromonospora sp. NPDC047620. The sequence continues at coordinate 187,986 of NZ_JBIDDG010000013.1, forward strand.
GTCCACCCGCAGCTCGATCGGGATCAGGCCGCGCCCGGCCAGCGCCGCCAGGGCGCTGGGCAGGCCCCGGTCGACCAGGATCGGCGGCGCGATGCCCCGGGACAGGGCGCGCAGCTCGGCGAGCGTCTCCCGGGTCTGGGTGACCGCCTCGTCCAGGGTCCGCGCCGCGGCGTCGGGGTCCGAGGCGAGCTGTTGGCGGGCCCGGCTGAGGTCCATGGCGAGCCGGACCAGGCGCTGCTGCGGGCCGTCGTGGATGTCCCGCTCCAGCCGGCGCAGCGCGCTCGCCTCGGCGGACACGGCGGCCCGCTTCTGCTCCTCCAGCACGGTGATCCGGTTGCGCATCTCCGCCACGCCGGTGAGCATGGCCCGGCCGAAGCTCGCCTGGAGCAGCGCGCAGCCGCGGGCCACGATCGGCAGGGTGATCAGGAAGAACAGCCCGATCGCGGTGTGCAGCCCGATCCGGGCGACGGTCGAGTCGCCCAGGCCGAGGAGTTGGGGGAGGCCGACGTCCTCCGGGTCGCCGTGCGGCAGCGCCCAGTCGTACGCCCAGTAGAGCGATCCGGCGACGGCGCCGGCCCACCAGACCAGCGTGACCGCGAAGGTGGCGACGGCCACGACCAGCTTGAGGATGCCGTGCGCCAGGTCGAGCCAGGACTGCGCGTCCCCCATGGGCACGAAGATCCGCCGCCAGGCGCTGGCCCCGGGCTCGGGGAGCCGGTACTGCGGGCGGATCCGGGACTGGTGCAGCACGGCAGGGAGGCGGAGCCGCTCGATGTCGGCCAGCCCCCGGGCGGCGTACAGGGTGCCGCTGAGGACGGGCAGTCCGATCACCGTCACCACCAGCCCGAGGCCGGCCGCGAGGCCGACCAGCAGGACCACGAAGCTGGCCAGGGCCAGGGGGAGGCCGAGCAGCACGTAGCCGGAGTCCAGGAGGAGCTGACGGGAGATGGTCGGCGCCGGCGCGGGCGGGTCGGCGGCGACGGGTACGGCGGTCATACGACGAGGCTAGGCAGCGCAGGGGCGCCCGACCCATCCCGTCGGCCGGCCTCTCCGGCGTAGGGCTGTCCCTACCGCGCCGGGCGGCGCCCGCCGGCCGCGACGGGCGCCCCGGGCCCGACCGGCGGTGGGCCCCGGGGCCGGCGGTCGGGCCCGCCGGCACCGGCGTGACGTGATCGGCGGCGAGCCGCGCTCGCGCGATTGGTCAGAGAAGTCGTAATTGAGCAATAATCGCCGAGCGGCGCCGGCGGAGGCCGCTGTATCGATCTTGCAGGATGGAGGGCCAGGTGGAGCCGCGTCGCGAGCTGTCAAGATCGCGATTTGTGCACGCCTTCACAAGCGCCTACTCTGTAGTTCCGACGCGCCCTGCTAGCACAGCCGGCAATCTCGGTCGCCAGCGGGAGTCCCGAAACGGCCGGCCGCTGGAGCTGGCCGAGGATCGCACCGCACGGAGTCTCATGAGTCAGCACCGTCACCCTGGCGCGCCCGGCCGCGCCGGTGCCGTACCGGCGCTCCCGGACCTGCCCGAGGCGACCGTCGCGCGGCTCCCCGAATACCTCCGTGCCCTGCACAATCTGGCCGAAAGCGGTCACGAGACCGTGTCCAGCGAGGGGCTGGCGAGCGCCGCGGGAGTGAACTCGGCGAAGCTCCGCAAGGACCTCTCGCACCTCGGCTCGTACGGCACCCGGGGCGTCGGCTACGACGTGGCGCTGCTGGTCGACCAGATCGAGTTCGTGCTCGGGCTCACCCAGCGCCGCGCGGTCGCCCTCGTCGGCGTGGGTAATCTCGGTCACGCCCTGGCCGGCTACGACGGCTTCGCCAGCCGCGGCTTCCGGATCGCCGCGCTGTTCGACGCCGACCCCGAACGCGTCGGCGAGGAAATCAGCGGGCTGGTCGTCCGGCACATCGACGAGCTGCCCCGGGTCGCCGTCGAGGAGTCCATCGCCATCGGCGTGATCGCCACCCCGGCCCCGGCCGCCCAGGCGGTCGCCGACCAGCTCGTGGCCGTCGGTGTGACGAGCATCCTGAACTTCGCTCCGTGCGTACTCTCGGTTCCGGAGGGGGTCGACGTGCGCAAGGTCGACCTGGCCATAGAGCTGCAGATCCTGTCCTTCCACGAGCACCGCAAGGCATCGCTGACCGCGCTTCCCGCCACCGGCGGGTCCGCCCTCACCGCCCTGCCCGGCGGGCTCGCGGCCACCGAACCCCAGGAGGCGATCGGCACGTGAAACTGCTCGTCGTCGGTGCGTCCTACCGCACCGCTCCCGTCGCCACGCTGGAGCAGCTCGCGGTCGCCCCCGCCGATCTCACCCGCACCCTGGACCGCCTGGTCGCGCAGCCGTACGTGACCGAGGCCGTGCTCGTCTCCACCTGCAACCGGGTGGAGGTCTACGCCGCCGTGTCCGGATTCCACGGCGGTCTCGGCGACATCTGCGCCGTGCTGGCCGAGCAGGCCGGGTGCCAGCCGGCCGGGCTCGCCAACCACCTCTACGTGCACTTCGACGCCGCCGCGGTGGACCACGTCTTCCGGGTCGCCGCCGGGCTGGACTCGATGGTCGTGGGCGAGGCGCAGATCCTCGGCCAGCTGCGCGACGCGTACCACTCGGCGACCGGGGCCGACACCGCCGGGCGCCTGCTGCACGAGCTGATGCAGCAGGCGCTGCGGGTCGGCAAGCGCGCCCACGCGGAGACCGGCATCGACCGGGCGGGTCAGAGCGTGGTGACCGCCGCGCTGGAACTGGCCGCCGAGCATCTCGGCAGCGACCTGGACGGCCGTCCGGCGCTCGTGGTCGGGGCGGGCGCCATGGGCTCGCTGGGCGTGGCCACGCTGTCCCGGCTGGGTGCCGGGCCGCTCACCGTGACCAACCGGGGCGCCGACCGGGCCGTCCGGCTGGCCGAGGCGTACGGGGCCAGCGCGACGCCGATGACGGAACTCACCACCGCGCTCTCCACAGTGGACATCGTAGTGGCCGCCACCGCGGCCACGGAAGCGGTCCTCACCCGCGAGGTGGTCACCCGGGCGCTCGCCGGGCGCGACCCCCGGCGGGGGCCGCTGGTCCTGCTCGACCTGGCCGTGCCGCGCGACGTGGCGGCCGGCGTCGCCGAGCTGCCCGGCGTCGAGGTGATCGACATCGACCGGATGGCGGCGCTGCTCGCCGACGGTCCGGCCGCCGCCGACGCCGCCGCCGTCGAGCGGATCGTGGCGGGCGAGGTCGACGCCTTCCTCACCTGGCTGCGCGGGGCCGACGTGGCGCCGACCGTGGCCGCCCTGCGTGGCCGCGCCGACGACGTGGTCACCGCCGAGCTGCGCCGGCTCGCCCAGCGCCGCCCGGACCTCACCGACGACCAGCGCGCCGAGGTGGCCCGGACGGTGCACCGGGTGGTCCAGCGGCTGCTGCACCAGCCCACCGTGCGGGTCCGCCAGCTCGCCGCGGAGCCCGGCGGCGACCAGTACGCGGCCCTGCTGCGCGAGCTGTTCGACCTCCAGGTGCCGCAGACGTCGCCGGTCGACACCGTCCCCGACGTCGTGGACAGCGACGCCGTACCGCCGTTCGGCCTCGCCGACTTCTCATCGTCGGCCGGCCCGGCCGACGTCCCGCCCACCGGAGGTGAGCGATGAGCACGCCCCTGCGCCTCGGTACCCGGGGCAGCAAACTGGCGATGGCCCAGTCCGGCCACGTCGCCGAGGCCCTGACCGCCGCCACCGGCCGCCCGGTCGAGCTGGTCGAGGTGGTCACGGCCGGCGATCGATCCGCCGCGCCGGTGCACCGGCTCGGCGTCGGCGTCTTCGTCTCCGCCCTGCGTGACGCGCTGACCGCCGGCACCATCGACTTCGCGGTGCACTCCTACAAGGACCTGCCCACCGCCGCGGCGGCCGGGCTGCACATCGCGGCGGTGCCGATCCGGCAGGACCCGCGGGACGCGCTGGTCGCCCGCGACGGCCGGACGCTCGCCGAGCTGCCGCCCGGCGCGACCGTCGGCACCGGCGCGCTGCGCCGCATCGCCCAGCTGCACGCCCTCGGGATGCAGCTGGAGGTCGCCCCGATCCGGGGCAACGTCGACACCCGCCTCGCCCGGGTGCTCGGCCCGGAGGCCGACCTGGACGCCGTCGTCCTGGCCCGGGCCGGGCTGGCCCGGCTGGGGCGGACCGAGGTGATCACCGAGACGCTCGACCCGATGCTGATGCTGCCCGCGCCCGCCCAGGGCGCGCTGGCGGTGGAGTGCCGGATCGACGACCCGGACATCGTCGAGCTGCTCGCCGTGCTCGACCACGCACCGTCCCGCGCCGCGGTCGTCGCGGAGCGGGCGCTGTTGGCCACCCTGGAGGCCGGATGCTCCGCTCCGGTCGCCGCCTACGCCGTCGTCGCCGAAGGCGAGCCAACCGGCTCGGGCGCCGAGGGCGATGTTGTCCAGGAGATCTACCTGCGCGGGGCGGTGATCAGCCCGGACGGCTCGCGAGACCTCCGGCTGTCCCGCACCGGAACGCCCGCCGACGCGGCGGAGATCGGCAAGGCACTCGCCGCCGAACTCCTCGACCTCGGCGCCGACTCGATCCTCGGCCAAGAAGGACACGCCGGTCCGGGGACCCAGCAATTTGGGAGCACAGAATGACCCGCACCCGTAAGCCCGTAGGCCGCATCGCGTTCGTCGGGGCCGGTCCCGGCGACCCGGGCCTGCTGACCCGCCGGGCGCACGACGCCCTGGTCGACGCCGACCAGGTGGTGTACGACCGGGGAGTCCCCGAGTCGCTGCTCGACGCCGTCCGTGCCCAGGCCAAGTCCGACGCCCAGTTCACCCCGGCCGAGGGCGCGCCGGGCGACGTGGCGAAGGTGCTGATCTCGGCGGCCCGTTCCGGGCTGAACGCGGTGCACCTGGTCGCCGGCGACCCGTTCGGCCACGAGTCGGTGGTCCGGGAGGTGCAGGCGGTCGCGCGTACCGCCGCGCACTTCGAGGTGGTCCCGGGCGTCGGCCAGGCGGAGGGTGTGGCGACCTACGCGGGCGTGCCGCTGCCCGGCGTACGCACGGCGGCCGACGTCGAGGACGTCAGCACGCTGGACTTCGATGCCCTCGCCGCGGCCGTCGGCCGGGGCTCGCTGGCCCTGGCCGTGGACGCCGGCGACCTCGCCGCGATCCGGGACGGGCTGCTCGCCGCCGGGGTGGACGGCGCCACCGGCGTCGGGGTGACCGGGGACGGCACCGGCGAGACGCAGTACACCACCACGTCGACCGTGGACTCCTTCGTCGCGGCGGCGCTCGGCTTCACCGGCCGGGTCGTGCTCACCGTCGGCGAGGGCGTCGGCCAGCGGGACAAGCTGAGCTGGTGGGAGAACCGGCCGCTGTACGGCTGGAAGGTCCTCGTGCCCCGCACCAAGGAGCAGGCCGGCGTGATGAGCGCGCGGCTGCGCGCGTACGGGGCCATCCCCTGCGAGGTGCCGACGATCGCGGTCGAGCCGCCGCGGACCCCGGCCCAGATGGAGCGGGCCGTCAAGGGCCTCGTCGACGGCCGGTACGCCTGGGTGATCTTCACCTCGGTCAACGCGGTCCGCGCCGTCTGGGAGAAGTTCGCCGAGCACGGCCTGGACGCCCGGCACTTCGGCGGCGTCAAGATCGCCTGCATCGGCGAGGCGACCGCCGACGCCGTCCGCGCGTTCGGCATCCAGCCCGAGCTGATCCCGTCGGGGGAGCAGTCCTCCGAGGGGCTGCTGGCCGAGTTCTCGCCGCACGACGAGATCCTCGACCCGGTCGGCCGGGTGCTGCTGCCGCGCGCCGACATCGCCACCGAGACCCTCGCCGCCGGGCTCACCGAGCGCGGCTGGGAGGTCGACGACGTGACCGCGTACCGGACGGTCCGGGCCGCCCCGCCGCCCGCCGAGATCCGGGACGCGATCAAGTCCGGTGGCTTCGACGCGGTGCTCTTCACCTCGTCCTCCACCGTGCGGAACCTGGTCGGCATCGCGGGGAAGCCGCACGCCCGTACCGTTGTTGCAGTGATCGGGCCCAAGACGGCGGAGACGGCGACGGAGTTCGGCCTGCGGGTCGACGTCCAGCCGCCGCACGCCTCGGTCCCCGACCTGGTGGAGGCGCTCGCCGCCTACGCCGTCGAGCTGCGCGAGAAGCTCGCCGCCATGCCGGCGAAGCAGCGGCGCGGCTCGAAGGTCCAGGGGCCGACCGCCCTGAGGTTCCGGTAGTCGTCGTAGCAGGAGGCCCGTGATGCCGTACCCCGAGATCCGGCCCCGCCGGCTGCGCCGCAACGCGGCGCTCCGGCGGCTGGTCTCCGAGACCCGCGTCGACCCGGCCGAGTTGGTCGTGCCGATGTTCGTCAAGGAAGGGCTGACGGAGCCGCGGGCGATCGCGTCGCTCCCGGGGGTGCTCCAGCACTCCCGGGACTCGCTCCGCAAGGCCGCGGTCGAGGCCGTCCAGGCGGGCGTCGGCGGCATCATGCTCTTCGGGGTGCCGGCGCGGCGGGACGCCACCGGGTCCGGCGGGATCGACCCGGACGGCATCCTCAACGTCGCGATCCGTGACATCGTGGCCGAGGTGGGCGACGCCACGGTGGTGATGAGCGACCTCTGCCTGGACGAGTTCACCTCGCACGGGCACTGCGGCCTGCTCACCCCCGACGGCGGCGTGGACAACGACGCCACGCTGGCGGCGTACGCCGAGATGGCGGTGGCCCAGGCCGCCGCCGGGGTCGGGGTGGTCGGGCCGTCCGGGATGATGGACGGCCAGGTCGGCGTGGTGCGCCGGGCGCTCGACGCCGCCGGCCACCAGGACGTGGCCGTGCTGGCATACGCCGTCAAGTACGCCTCGGCCTTCTACGGCCCGTTCCGCGACGCCGTGGAGTCGGCGCTGGAGGGCGACCGGCGCACCTATCAGCAGGACCCGGCGAACCTGCGGGAGTCGCTGCGTGAGGTCGAGCTGGACGTCGCCGAGGGCGCCGACATGGTGATGGTCAAGCCGGCGCTGCCGTACCTCGACGTGGTGTCGGCGGTCCGCGCGGCGGTCGACGTCCCGGTCGCGGCCTACCAGGTCTCCGGCGAGTACGCGATGGTCGAGGCGGCCGCCGCGAACGGCTGGATCGACCGGGAGCGGGTGATGCTGGAGACGCTCACCTCGATCCGCCGGGCCGGTGCGCAGATCATCCTCACCTACTGGGCGGTCGAGGCCGCCCAGCTCCTCCGCCAGCGCTACTGAAAGCCCTACGGGACCGGTTCCTGCCCGTTCGCGCTGGACGCAGCCCTGCCCCACGGCCCACGGCCCACGGCGCGGTGTGCCAATGCCGAGTCACAGCATGCGTGCCCGGTCCACGCATGCTGTGTCCGTTACCCAGAGCGATAAATCCAAGCGAGTCGTGAACCCCTGTCTCGAACGCTTTGCTCTGCACCCGGATACGCGCCGGCAACCGAGAGTGTCCGTTGCGTATACGGGTGCAGAGCAAAGGGCGTAGAGAGGGTTGCCGCCTCCTCGGGGCGTTCTTTGGACATGTGCTGGTCAGGGCGGTGATCAGTCGGATCGTCGGCTGCGAAGCTCGGTCGGCGGCGTCGGTGCCATCACTCACAGTCACATGGGGGGCTTCCGATTGGGACTGTTACCCAGCGTGAGGGTTTGGTGGGGTTGCCGGGAGCCGCCCCGGCCGAAGCGGGTGCTGCCGGTTCTCCACAGGTAGGTGGGTTGTCCACAGGCCGGGGAGGCGGGATTGCGAACGGGCCCGCACGGCCGGGACCGTGACGGGATGACAGACATTTCCGCCGCACCATGGGCCGGTGGCCCGCCGTCCCCTGACGATCAGCCGAGCTCCGACGATCAGCCGAGCTCCGACGATCAGCCGGGCTCCGATGAGCCCGTGCTGCTGACCGAGCCGTTCGACATTCCGTGGCCCGCCGCCGGCATCGTCCGTGCGATCCGGCGTCGCGCCGACCTGAGCCAGCGGGAGCTGGCTCGGTGGGCGGGGGTGCACCACGCCACCGTGGGGCGGATCGAGGCGGGTCGGCTGGTGCCGAGCATCCTGCTCCTGCGCCGCGTCATCGGGGTCGCCGGGTTCCGGCTGGCGGTGGTCGACGAGTTCGGGCGGGTGCTGAAACCGATGCGGGACCGCGACGACACCCGCGACGGGGCGGAACGCCGCTACCCGTCGCACCTCGACACCATCCTCGACCCCGAGCCCGGGGAGTGGTGGGCGGACCTCTACGGGCTGGCCCGCCCGCCGGAGACGTTCTACCGCAATCGCGCCGTCCGGGACGCCATGCGGCGGCGCAGCCAGTGGGAGGTGCGGGTGGCCAAGTACCGCAACGTGCCGCCGCCGCCGCGCGCGTGTGGGCACGATCGCCGGTTTCCGTGAACTCATCGTTCCCGTCGGCCCATAGCCCCGTGAAAGGGCCGACGGCCCGCCCGCCAGGTGCTTCCTGGCGGGCGGGCCGTCGGTACGCGCAGCCGGAGGGGCTGTCCGGGCGACGTCAGTCGTCGTCGGCGATGGTGCCCACCGCGACGGGGTCGGCGAGGCGCAGCCCCGGCACGCCCGTCATCAGCAGCGTCAGCTTCTCGTCCGCCTCCCGCTTGCGGTCACCGCGCACAGTCACCGGGAAGGCCAGCGAGGTCTGCCCGGCGGCCAGGACCTTGCAACCGACGTAGGGGTCGTAGTCGGCGCCGGCCTGGGCCGTGGTGCCGTACGTGGCGGCGCAGAGCAGCACCGGCTGGGACAGCGGTCGCGAGACGGTGACCGTGAAGGTCAGCGGGCGGGTGCCCCGGTCGCCCTCGGCCACCGTCACGTCCCCGACGCTGAGCGAGGCCCGCGACCGGAACCGGGCCACCTGCGGGTCGTGGTCGCTGGAGCCGCGCGTGCCGTCAGCGGCGTGCTCGGCCGGCCAGTCGGCGTTGATGTGCGCCGCCCGCATCTGGACCAGGTCCCGGTGCAGCGCGCCGTTCACGAACAGGTGGTCCAGCGTCTGCGCCTGCCCCTCGAAGCTGTACGAGTAGGCGGACGACGGGGCGTCGGCGAGCAGATCGTCCCAGAGGTTGCGCATGCCGGCCTCGTACAGCGGCCCGAGCTGGTCCGACGGGGTGGGCTCCGCGGCCGTGGCGATCGGGTCGTCGGGGCGGGGGAAGACGTTCAGGTCTCCGCCGTACACCACCCGGGCGTCCGGGTCGGACGCCTCGATCGCCGTGACGATCGCGGCCCCGTACGCGGCCTGCTCCCGGCGCTGCCCGACCCGGCTGTCCGGCCCCGACGAGTAGTGGTTGCTGGCGGCCCACAGCGTGTACCGCTCGGTGGAGCCGGGCGCGGCGGCGACGGTGAACTTGCCGAGCTGTGGAGCGCGGGTGAAGACGTTGTTGCCGTCCTTGCCGGTGGACGTGTCCACGTCGGCGGGGAGCACCGCGTTGAGCGCCTTCGGGTTCTGCACGTCGGCGTTGCCCGGCAGCCCCGCGCCCCGGTACGTCACCGTCGGCGCCGAACCCAGCAGCGGGTCGCCGGCGGTCGCCTCGGCCAGCGACACCCGGTCGGTGCGGTACAGGAACGCCGCGGTGATGCCCCGCGCGTCCGCGCCGCTGCGGTCGTACGCGGCCGCGTAGGCCGGGCCGCCGTTGGCCGCGATGGTCAGCGCCAGGTCCTGGAGGGAGTCCGGCGCGCCGTCCGCGTCGTTGGTGGTGCCGCAGACCAGTTCACCGCCGGAGACCGTGCAGATGTCCTGGTCCTCCGCCTCCTGCACGAGGATCAGGTCGGGCGAGTGCAGGTCGGTGGTGATCTGGTCGGCCAGCGCGGCGAGTTGGTCGCGGTACTCCTGCTCGCTGCCGGGGACGTAGTCGAACGGCGGGCGTACCCCGGTGCAGCCGGCGTTGCCGGCGAAGTCGCAGCCGTCGAACGGGTCGTCGCGGTAGTCGTACAGGTTCTCGACGTTGTAGGTCGCGACCGCGACCTCCTCCGACCGCTTGGCCGGCTGCGGCGGGTTGTTCGTGGACGGGTCGGTCCCACCGGTGAACTCGGCCCGCTCGACCTGCACGCCGTACTTCTCGAACGAGTAGTAGAGGCCACCGACCGCGTCGGCGGTCAGCGTGTCGAAGGTGCGGGCGGGCGGGAGCAGCGCGCCGCTGTCGCCCGTGGTGCCCTTGACGCCCATGCTGCCGAGCAGGATGCGCTGGCCGTTGCCGTCGTCGAAGCGGCGGCCCGGGTCGTTGTCCAGCGGGTGCGCGTCCCGGAACACCCGGCGGGCGTACGGGTCGGCGCGGTCCAGCAGCGGGTCGTCCCGGTCGATCACGAAGATCTCGCCGTCGGCGGTCGAGGCGAAGACGTTCCGCCCGCTCACGGCGCCGCTGCCGGCCCGCACCCGCAGCCGGGTGCCCTCGTGCCGCTCCCAGAACCGCTGCGCGTCGGCCAGCTCGACCGGTGGCACCGCGTCGGCCACCTCGACCTCGGCGTTCACGTCGACGCCGGAGGCGAGCTTGCGCACCAGCGACGCGCCGGAGAGCTGGGTGAAGTTGAAGTACTCGGAGACCCGGGCCCGGAGCACCACCTCGTCGCCGACCGTCGGCACGTAGCCGCCGATCAGCGAGGTGAACGAGCCCATGAAGACGAAGATGCCGTCCGAGCTGGTCGGGTCGCCGTCGGTGGCGCCGGACCGGCTCTGCAGGAAGAAGCCGCGCTGGTCCCGGCCCGACGAGTCACGCGCCAGGGTGAGCTGGGTGATCACGCCGCGCACGTCGTACAGCGTGCTGCTGGTGCCGTTGCCGGACGCCGGCGCGAGCGGGGACCGGTCGGCCGGGCCGGACTCGCCGTCGGTGGTCGGACCCTGCACCTCGCCGACCGTCAGCTCGCGGGTGACCTGCACGGCGAGGGTGCAGGTGGCGGTGCCGCCGTCCGCGTCGGTCGCGGTCAGCACCACCGTGTACGCCCCGGCGGCCAGGTCGGCGCTCGCGGCGACCGTGGCCCGGGCGGTGCCGCCGACCGCGTCGGCCGGGGTGACGGCCGTGCGGCTGACGGAGCCGGTGGCCGGGGTCGGGCTGACCGAGGTGACCGCCAGGTCGACGATCCGGTCGTCGGTGTCGGTGGCGGTGACCTCCCGGGTCGCCGCCGTGCCGGCTGGGATGACCAGCGCCGGGCCGCAGGTGAGCGTCGCCGGCGCGTCGACCGGGCCGCCCCCGTCGACGGTGTGCGCGCCGAGCCCGTCGAACGTGTCGACCGGGAAGCCGGCCCACTGGGCGGCCGGGTCGAACGCGTCCGAGGGGTCGGTGTCGCCGGACGTCACGGCGGGCAACCGGCGCAGGGTGTTGTTCTCGGTGCTGGTGACGCCGGTGCCCCACTCGGTGCCCGGGTCGACGCCGACCTGGCCGATCGAGTCGAGCACGGTCCCGCCCCGGCGCAGCACGATCGCGTCGTCGCCGTTGAACAGGCCGGCCGTCGTGGTCTGGTCGGCCCGGTCCAGGATCGCCGGCGCGGCCGAGGCGGAGGCGAAGACGAAGACGTCGCCGGCCGCGACGGTCCCGGTCAGCGCCACGTTCGTCGGGGTGGTGGAGCCGTTGAAGTGCAACTGGAGCTGGTAGCCGCCGGCGGCCAGGTCGACGGCGGCGCCGGTGCCGTTGAACAGCTCGATCGCCTTGTTGTTCGACGAGCCTTCGACGTACTCCGAGATGAACAGGTCGGTGGGCGCGGCGCTGGCCGCAGTGGGTGCGACGCCGACAGCCGCGACGGTCACGGCGGCGGTGGCGGTCGCGAGCGCGGCAAGAGTGCGGCGCGGGCGCATGGGGCCTCCACGATGGGTGGACGGGGAACTAACGCACGTTAAGGGGCTCCGCTGACCGTCGTCCATCCCCCACCGGTCGGTTTCGTGAACTCTCCGGTCAGCGTCCGGCGTCGAGGCGGTGCACCAGCTCGGCCACGTCGACGCTGTATTCACACCACTCGCGGTCCGGACGGTAGCCCAACTCGGCGTTGACCTTGAGCATGGCCTCGTTGGCCTGTGCGTTCCAGGTCTGCACCTCGGTCAGCTTCGGCTCCGCCGAGCGCAGCTCCAGCAGCATCCGCGCCTTGATCGCCCGGTCGATGCCGTAGCCCCGGTGGTCCTGCACGACGATGGTGTCGTACTGGTCGGCGCGGGTGGGGTGCTGGGCGGGCACCACCACCTCGGTCAGGCCCGCCACCTCCCCGGTCTGCTCGTGGAGGGCGAGCACGATGTAGGGCTTCATGCCCCGCCGGTGCAGGCAGTCCAGGCTGTCCCGCAGCCGCTGCGGGTCGTACGAGCTGGGGCGCAGCTCGCCGTCGTCGACGTCGCGCACCTCCGCCTTGGCCCGCGCGTACGCGTCGATCAGGTCGTCCGGCGGCCCGCCGGGGCAGAACTCCAGGTGGTAGCCCGCGCCGATGCCGGTGGCCATCTCGGACAGCTCGGCCCAGTCCACCGCGGACAGGTCGAGCACGCTTCGGGTTTCGACGTATTCCTTGGAGAAGCCGAGCGACTCGTAGAAGGCGACGGCCGGCGTGGCGCCGACCACCTCGACCCCGATCGACTGGAAGCCCTCCTGGTAGGCCCGTCGGGCGGCGACCAGGACCAGGTCACGGCCGAGCCCGCCGCGCCGCCGGGAGGGGTGCACCAGCACCTCCAGCACGCCGATGTCGCCGAGCAGGAGCACGTTCACCTGGCCGAGGATCGGCCCCGGCGTCCCGTTGGCGGCCGGCTCCGCCTGGGCGACCCAGGAGATCCGTCGCTCGCCGGGCATCACCTCGGAGAGGTATTCCCGCAGGGAACTCTCCCGCCATGGTGGATCCCGTGGCAGGTCGACCGCCAGGACCGCGTTGAGCGTGTCCAGCAGGGACGCGATCTCGGCGGACGACGCGGTCCTGGGGTCCCACTCGCGCACCATCACCTGTCTAGCTTGCCGCTAACCGCTGGCCGGGGGAAGTGTCCGGTTCTCCAATGTATGCGGACGATCACTTCACGTGCGGCTGGCCTGTCCGTACCGGTTGGCGGTGTCGAAGACGTCCTGAGCGTACTTGCGGACGTCGTTGTACGACAGGATCGCGTTCCACCAGTCGGCCGGGATGGTGAGGTTCCGGCTGCCCTTGCAGAGGTAGTTGCCGGCGGCGAGCGCGGCGTCGTCCAGGTCGTGCGGGTCCTTGACGCCGTCGTTGTCGGCGTCCGCCCCGATCTCCTGCCAGGTGGTGGGGATGAACTGCATCGGCCCGATCGCCCGGTCGAAGGTGGTGTCCTTGTCCAGCCGGCCGCCGTCGGTGTCGGGGATGCGCATCCGGTTGCCCTGCCCGTCCAGCGGCAGGCCGATGATCTCGGGCAGCGCCTTGCCGTCCTGCCCGAGCCGGGCGTTGTTGGCCTGGCCGTGCCCGGACTCGACGAAGCCGATGGCCGCCAGCGTGGTCCAGCTCAGGCCGCAACTGCGGTTGGTCTGGGCGAGCACCAGCTCGGCGTAGCCGTACGCCTGCATGGCCACCGGCGAGATGCCGACCTTCGGCCCGACCTGCGCGGCCCAGCCGGCGAGGGCGTCCGACGGCCGGCCGGTGGTCACCCCGCCGGCGGCCGGGCCGGTCGGCACCGTGCCGAGCGGCGGCACCGTCTGGGTGGGCAGCGGCAGCCCGCCGGGCAGCGGCTCCTGCGGGCCGGCCGTCGGCGCGACGGAGGCGGCGTCGGCGACCGGACGGGGCGCGCGGACCGTCGCGGGCACCAGCAGCGCGCCCGCCGCGGCGGTCGCCGCGACCAGGGCGAGCAGGAACACCCCGGGCAGGGTGAGCCGTCCGCTGGGGCGCCGCGACCAGTCCCGGGTCGCCCGGACCGCGGCTGCCGCCGCCTGGCGAGGCGGCGGCAGGCGTACGGCGTGCGCGAACGGCACCCGGCGCCGCCGGGCTCGCGCGGCCGGCCCGTTGGTGAGCACGTCCACCTTCGTCGCCGCGAGGTCGCTCTTCCCCGCCGACGTCGGCACGGCCGCGCCGCCTCCGGCGCCACTCCCGGAGTCGCCGGGCTTGGTGTCGGCGGCGGACGTGCCACCGGGCTTGGTGTCGGCGGTCGACGTGCCGGCGGGCTCGGTGTCGGCGGTCGACGTGCCGGCGGCGTCACCGGGCTTCGCGGCGGCCGGCGGCTCGGCGCCGGCGCTCGGCTTCCCGGCGGCGGCCGGTGCCGCCCCGGCCGGCGGGACGTCCGGGGCGGACGGTGCGGCGGGGGCGGCCGACGGCCCGGTCGGCGTCGGAGCGGGCTCGGCGGGTGCCGTCGTCGGGGTGCCGGCGCCGGCGGGTGCCTCGGACCTCAGCCAGGGGCGGCGGGGACGGGGCAGGCGCGCCGACGACCCCGGTGCGACCGCGGAGCCGGCGGGTGGCCCGTCGGGCGGCACGGCCGGTCGCAGGGGCCGATGGGTCGATCTGTCCTCGCCGTCCACCACAAGTTGAGTATCACCCATGTCTCCTCGGGCGTCAGGCCCGGCCGTACCCTGGAGTCATGCCCCGGTACGAGTTCCGTTGCCGCGCCTGCGGCGACACCTTCGAGGTCAACCGTCCGATGTCGCAGGCCGGCGAGCCGGCGCCCTGCCCGTGGGGACACACGGACACCGTCAAGCTTCTCTCCACCGTCTCGGTCACCGGTCGGGGTGGCGGCGCGGTCGGCGGCGCGGCCGCTCCGGCCGGCGGTGGTGGCTGCTGCGGTGGTGGCTGCGGCTGCTGACCGGTCGGGCGGCCGCCCGACCGTCGGGCGGCCCCACCCGTCCGCGCCGAGGTCTCAGGGCGCCCGGAGTCCGGCCCCGGCCGGCCGTTCTCACGACGCGTGATGATCCGGTATCAGGCAGCATGAGTCCGACGTCACGGGGAAGGTCCCACGCATGTCGCCACGGATCCACCTCCCCAGCGGGTGGGTGACCTTCGTCTTCACCGACATCGAGGGCTCGACCCGGCTGGCCCAGCTCCTCGGGCCGGACTACCGGCCGGTGCTGCGGGAGCACCGCCGCCTGCTGCGCCGGACGATCGCCGCCACCGAGGGCGCGGAGCTGCTGACCGAGGGGGACTCGTTCTTCCTCGCGTTCGGCGACGCGACCGCCGGGCTGACCGCCTGCCTCACCGCGCAGCGGGCGCTGGCCAGCCACCAGTGGCCGACCGCCGAGGCCGTGCCCCGGGTCCGGATGGGGCTGCACACCGGCTGGGCCGAGCCGCGCGACGGCGAGTACGCCAGCCCCGAGGTGCACCGGGCTGCCCGGGTGGCCGCCGCCGCCCACGGCGGGCAGGTGCTCTGCTCGGCGTCGACGGCGCGGCATGCCGACCCGCTGCCGGCCGGCGCGTCCCTGCTCGACCTGGGCCTGCACCGGCTGCGCGGCTTCGACGACCGGGAACGGCTCTTCCAACTGGTCGCCCCGGGCATCGAGCGGCAGTTCCCACGGCCGCGTACGGCCGACGCGGTCGCGCACAACCTGCCCACCCAGGTGACCTCGTTCGTGGGCCGGCAGGCCGAGCGCGCCGAGCTGCGCCGGCTGGTGGAGGCGCACCGGCTGGTCACCGTTCTCGGGGCGGGTGGGGCGGGCAAGACCCGGCTCGCCGTGGAGCTGGGCACCGACCTGGTGGAGTCGTACCCGGACGGCATCTGGTTCGTCGACATCGCCGCGGTGACCGACCCGGGCCTGGTGGCGTTCGCGGTCGCCGCCGTGCTCGGCCTGCGTCCCGAGCCCGGCCGCCCGATGGTCGAGACCCTGGTGGAGTACGCTGCCGCGCGCCGGATGCTGGTCGTCCTGGACACCTGCGACGCCCAGCCGGCCGCCTCGGCCGAGGTGATCTCGCGGCTGCTCGCCGGCGGGGTGGGCGTTCGGGTGCTCGCCACCAGCCGGGAGTCGTTCGGCCTGCCCGGCGAGGTGGTCTGGCGGATCCCGCCGCTGTCGGTCGACCCGCCGGCGGACGGGGCGGAGAGCGACGCGGTCGCGCTGCTGCTGGACCGGACGGCGGCGGCCCGGGGCGGCCGGCAGCCGGACCCGGCCGAGTCGGCCGACCTGCGCCGGGTCGTGCAGCGGTTGGACGGGCTGCCGCTCGCCATCGAGCTGGCCGCCGCCCGGCTGCGGGTGCTCTCGGTCGGCCAGCTCGCCGAGCGCCTCGACGACGTGCTCGGAACGCTGGACGCGGGCCGGGAGAACCCGGAGCCGCCCCCGGTGGAGCGGGCGTGGACGGGCAACCAGCAGGACACGGTGGACCTGGTCGCGGCGGCCGTCGGGGTGCCGCCGCCCACCCCGGCGACCCGGGCGGTGCAGCGGTCCGCCACCGAACGGCACCTCACCATGCAGGCCACGGTCACCTGGTCGTACCGGACGCTGGGGCCGCGCGCCGCCCGGTTGCTGCGCTGGCTGGCGGTCTTCGCCGGCCCGGTGGACCTGTCGACGGTGGAGTGGCTGCTCGGCACCGACCCGCTCGACCCGCTCTCCGTGCT
This sequence comes from Micromonospora sp. NPDC047620, assembly GCF_043205005.1. Taxonomy (NCBI): domain Bacteria; kingdom Bacillati; phylum Actinomycetota; class Actinomycetes; order Micromonosporales; family Micromonosporaceae; genus Micromonospora; species Micromonospora sp. NPDC047620. Next base: position 204,365 of record NZ_JBIDDG010000013.1, read on the forward strand.
GGTCGACAAGTCGATGGTGCTGGCCGAGCCGCACGCCTCGGGCAGCACCTACCGGATGCTCGACCCGATCCGGGCGTACGCGGCCCGGCGGCTGGCGGAGGCGGGTGAGGAGCGGGCCGCCCGGGACCGGCACGTCGCCTGGTCGGCGCACGCGCTGGAGCGGGCGCACCTCGGCCCGGACGGGCAGCCGGTCACGCTGTCGCTCTACGCCCTCGACCCCCTCGCCGGCGAGCTGCGCGCCGCGCTGCGCTGGTGCGCGACCGGCGGCAGCGCCCGGGCGGGGCTGCGGCTGGCCGGGGGCCTGGACCAGTGGTGGCGGGAGCGGGGCCTGGCCCGGGAGGGGCGGCTCTGGCTGTTCCGGCTGTACGGACGGATCGCCGAGACCGGGGAACGGATCCCGGAGGCCGAGCTGGCGGCGGCGTACCACATGCACTCGCTGCACGCCGGCGCGGACGGCGAGTTCGCCGAGGAGCTGCGGTTCTCCCAGCGGGCGGAGGCGGCGGCCCGGCAGGCCGGCGACACCGGCCTGCTCGCCCGGGTCCTCGCCGGGCGGGCGGCCCCGCTGGTCGACATGGGGCAGTTCGCGGAGGCCGAGCGGGTCTGCCGGGAGGTCATCGACTGGGCGCACGACCAGGAGGTGGTCGGCGACGCGTTGTTCGCCGTGTTCAGCCTGGCCGAGCTGCTCTGGCGGCGGGGCGCCCTGGACGAGGCCGCCGAGCTGTTGGGTGCGGCCCGCCCGGTCGAGGCGGCCCGCCCGGTCGAGCGGGGGCGGCGCTCGGTCGACATGCTGCTCGGGATGGTGGCCCTGGCCCGCGGCGACCTGGTCGCCGCGCACGAGCACCTCCAGGTGGCGCTCCGGTCCCGGATGAGCCACGGCTTCCACGGCCGGGCCTGTGACACGCTCAACGCGGTCGCGGTGCGCTGCGCCGCCGGGGGCGACGGGTCGACGGCTGCCCGCCTCTTCGGCGCGGCGGGGGCGACCCGGGCGAGCATGCGGTGCACGCCGGGCATCTACGGGGCGTACTGGGCGCAGCGGCAGGGGGAGCTGCGCCGGGCGCTGGGCGACGCGGTCTTCGACGCCGCGTACGGGGAGGGGACCGAGCTGGGGCTGGAGGAGGCGGCGGCGCTGGCGCTCGGCGTGGAGCATCCGGACCTGGCGGCGGATTCGACGAGGTTCGGCGCGGATCGGGCCCGCCCGGCTCCCCGTCGCCCCGTCACACCCGACCGCCACACCGAGCACGCCTGACCGACGGTTCGGGTCGGGCGCGGCGTCGACCGGGGTCCCGTCCCGCCCGGGGAGGCGGGACGGGATCCCGCCTCAGCGGAGGGCGGCGCGGCGCTCGGCGTCGGCCTTCATTCGGGCGGCGCGGTCGATGTCGGCCTGCTGCACGGCGGCGACGGAGCCGAAGGCGCTGACGGCCTGGTAGTACGTCCAGGCGAGGCTGTAGCAGGCCGGCCGGACGATGGTGTTGTACGTGGCGCAGACCCGCTTCAGGTCCTCGTAGAAGGCGCTGTCCAGGCGGGACTTGTTGGCCGAGAACTGGCCCATCGCCTTGTAGTTGCGGTAGCCGAAGTCGTGCCGGTAGCAGGAGAGGGTGAAGTTGAAGCCGAGCGGGTTGTCCGGGCTGGACGAGCAGTAGTCGGTCGACCAGTCGAAGGCGTACTCGGCCCAGGCGGCCTTGTTCAGCCGGGCGGAGTTCCAGGCGTTGTAGCTGGTGGCGCTGGTCTGGGTCCAGCTCGACAGGACCGACAGCTTCTGCGTGGGCGTGACGGCGGCGGCGGGGGAGGCGACGCCGAGCAGGACGAGCAGCGCGAGCGCGCCCGAGGCGAGCAGGGTGGTGAGGCGTCTGGGCACGGTTACCTCCGCGGGGGTCGGCGGGTGGGACGGGGTTACCGGCGGGTCACCGGATGTCGATTAGTTTCGATTAATGACCGTTCCCGGAGGTGTCGTGCCCATCGACGATTGGTGACAGATGCCGAAACAGACGAATGCCCCGGGCGCCAGGGGCGCCCGGGGCATTCGGTGGGACGTCAGTGGACGAACGCCGGCGGGCTGGCCGGGCTCTCGTTCGCCAGCCGGTCGACCGCGGTTACGTAGTACGTGTACCGCTTGCCCGCCTCGGCGGTGGTGTCCACCCAGGACTGCGTCCCGGTGTCGTCGGCGCGGACCGTGTCGACCAGGTGCGCCGCGTCGGCGAAGTCGCACCGGTCGGCCAGGCCGACCCCGTCGAAGCGGTAGATCGCGTACGACGTGGCGGTGCCGAGCGGGCCCTGGCCGTCGGCCGGCTGGAGCCAGTTCAGCCGGACCCCGTCGTCCTGCCGCGCGGCCTTCGTGACCACCGGCATGAGCAGCGGCTTCGACGGCAGGTGCGACATGGTCGGGATGAGTGCCGGCCGCGAGTAGTGCTCGGCGGCGTAGATGTCGGTCGCGCCGAGCCGGTTGGCCCGGACCTGCACGGCCGAGAAGTGGACGTTGCCCAGCACCTCGGGGTGCGCCCGGTTGAGCGTCAGGTGGTCGGACAGCTCGCGCGGGTTCATCCAGAACGAGCCGTAGACCGGGTCACCGCTCTTGTAGTCGGCCTGACCGATGTAGAGCTGCACCCGGGTGCCCTTGACCACGTCCGCCCACCACGGCACCAGCCGGGCGTAGTCGGCGGCCGGGTACTGGCCGATGTACCAGTAGAGCTGCGGCACGATGTAGTCGATCCACTCCTCCTTGACCCACTTGCGGGTGTCGGCGGAGATGATGTCGTACGACTGGCTGCCGGTCGTGTCCGAGCCCAGCGGGTCGGCCGACTGGTTGCGCCAGATGCCGAACGGGCTGACGCCGAACTTCACCCAGGACTTCTCGGCCTTGATCTTGGCGTTCATCTCCTGGATCAGCAGGTTGATGTTGTCCCGCCGCCAGTCGGCCTTGTTGGTGAAGCCCCGGTTGTGCGCCGCGAAGGTGGCGTCGTCGGGCACCTGGTGGGTGCCGCTCGGGTAGGGGTAGAAGTAGTCGTCGAAGTGCACGCCGTCGACGTCGTACCGCTTGACGGCGTCCATCATCGCGGTCTGGACGAACTCGCGGACCTCCGGGATGCCGGGGTTGTAGTAGAGCCGGCTGCCGGCCACCCCGGCCGGCGGGTAGGCGAAGGTCCACTCCGGGTGCTCCCGCGCCGGGTGGTTCGGCGCGAGCTTGCTGATGTCCGCGCCGGCGCCGCCCGGGGCCGGCATCGAGATGCGGTACGGGTTGAACCAGGCGTGGAACTCCAGGTTCCGCTTGTGCGCCTCCTCGACCACGAACTTCAGCGGGTCCCAGCCCGGGTTCTCGCCGCGGACCCCGGTCAGGTACTCCGACCAGGGCTCGTACGGCGACGGCCAGAACGCGTCGGCGGTGGGCCGGATCTGGACGACCACCGCGTTGTGGTTGAGCCGCTCGGCGAGGTCCAGCAGCTCGCGGTACTCGGCCTGCTGGGTGGCGATGCGGTCGGGCGAGGTCTGGGACGCCTTGGTCGGCCAGTCGATGTTGACGACCGAGGAGATCCACATGGCCCGGAACTGCCGCTTCGGCGTGGCCGGGTCGGTGACGCAGGTGGTGGTGGAGGCGGTGGTCGCCGCGTCGGGCGCCGCGCTCGCGGGGGTGGCGGCGACGAGCGCGCCGAGCAGTGCGGCGGCCAGCCCGGCGGCTCCGAGCCGAGTTGCCTTCATGCGGTGTGTCCCTTCGTTGGGGCTCCCGTGTCAGGGGTCGATCGCGGCGCTGTCGGCAAGATTCGCCGTCGGCAAACTGCCGCTTGGTAGGAAATTTTCACACCTCGTGGGTCCGGCGCAAGGGTCTGCGCGGGTTCGATCCGTCCGTCCGGTCCGGCTCCGCCGTGTGGCCGGGCTCACCGCGCGCACGGTGACGACCCGCGCACGCCAGGTTGCGGGGGGTGGGGTTCCGGGGAGCCCGGCCCGCTCCGGGCGGTCAGGCTTGATCCCTGCGCGGGCCGGGCTCCCCGGAACCCCTTGGTGGTCGCCCTCCGTCGCCGACCGCGCGGTTCAGGGCTTCGGTTGGGGTCCCGCCGTCGGTCCCTTGACGACGGGCTTGCCGTCTTCCCAGACGATCTCGTCGAGCCAGATCTGGCGGCCCGGGTCGACCGTGCCCTCCTGGCCGGGCGGCCAGGCGTGGTAGAGCAGCCAGGTGCGGTCGTCCACCACCACCATCGAGGCGTGCCCCGGCCCGGAGGCCACCCCGTTGGTCGCCAGGATCGGGTTCTCCGGGGCCTTGACGCAGGGGCCGGTCGGCGACTCGCAGACCGCGTAGCCCTCGCGTACTCGGCGCGGTCGTAGGCGTTGGCGGCGAAGAACAGAAACAGCTTTCCGTCGTGCCGGTGGAGGAACGGCCCCTCGACCAGGTTGCCCTCCCACGGCTCGGTCTGCTTCAGCAGCTTCACCGGCTCGCCGACCAGGCGCAGTCCGCCGCCGGGTGCCCCGGCTCGTAGATCCCGCCGTAGACGCAGCGGCCCATGTGCTCGACGAACGAGCCGAAGAGTCGCCGGTCGGCCGGCCCGATCGCGAAGGCCGGGTCGATCGTGAGCTGCGCGGTCCGCAAGGGGGTGCCACCTTTCCTCGTCGCGGTCCCGGGTGACCGCGGTCACCCGGTGTCCCTGGTTTCTACAACGTTGTAAGCAACGTTGTAAAGAGCCGGTCGCGAGGTAAAGTGCGCAGTCATGGCGGGAGGTGGCGCGGTGCGACACAGGCTCAAGGACGTGGCGGAGCGGGCCGGCGTGTCGGTCAAGACCGTCTCCAACGTGGTCAACGGCTACGTGCACGTCCGGCCCGACACCCGGGCCCGGGTCGAGGAGGCCATCGCCGAGCTGAACTACCGCCCCAACCTCTCCGCGCGCAACCTGCGCAAGGGGCGCACCGGGGTGATCGCGCTGGCCGTGCCCGAGCTGGACATCCCCTACTTCGCCGAGCTGGCCCGGCACGTCGTCACGGCCGCGGCCGAGCTGGGCTGGACGGTGCTCATCGACCAGACCGGCGGCGGCCGCGAGCAGGAGCGGGTGGTCGCCTCCGGCATCACCGAGCACCTGATCGACGGGCTGATCTTCAGCCCGCTGGCGCTCACCGCCGAGGACCTGACCGGGCTCGACGGCACCCCGATGGTGCTGCTCGGCGAGCGGGTCGACCACGGGCCCGCCGACCACGTCGGCATCGACAACGTGGGCGCCGCCCGGGAACTCACCGCCCACCTCGTCGGGCTCGGCCGCCGCCGGATCGCCGCCATCGGCTCGCAGCGCACCCTGGAGGGGGCGAGCGCCCGGCTCAGGCTCGCCGGCTACACCGCCGCGCTCGCCGACGCCGGCATCGACTACGACGAGGGGCTGGTGGCGCCCGCGTCGGCCTGGCACCGCGCGGACGGCGCCGCCGCGATGCGCGCGCTGCTGGCCTCCGGCGTACGCCCCGACGCCGTCTTCTGCTTCAACGACACCCTCGCCCTGGGCGCCCTGCGCGCCCTGCACGAGGCGGGACTGCGCGTCCCCGAGGACGTCGCGGTGGCCGGCTTCGACGACATCGAGGACGGCCGGTTCTCCGTGCCCACCCTGAGCACCATCGCCCCCGACAAGGAGCGCATCGCCCGGCTGGCCGTGGAGCTGCTCGCGGGCCGCATCGACGGCGACCGCGCCGCGCCGCCCCGGGAACTCTCCGCCCCCTGGCGCCTCACCCCCCGCGAAAGCACCCTCGGCCGCTGACCCCGACCGCCCGTCCGGCCGGGTCAGTCGAAGAAGCGGGCCAGGTGGGCGGGGGTGGGGCCGGCCGCGTCCGGGGTCAGCGGGGTGAGGTCGGCGAAGATCGAGGCCCCGTCGCAGCCGACGTGCAGCGGATACCAGCGCGGGGTGCCCGGCGGGCGCTGCAGGCAGATCCCCTTGACCGTCTGCACGTCGAGCAGCCGGACGTGGGTCGGGTCGGCGACGGCGTTCACGTGCCGCCACCACGGGCTCATCACGTGCAGCACACCGCCCGGCCGGAGCACCCGGTGGCACTCGTCGACCAGCGGCAGGAAGTCGACCAGGTGCTCCAGGATGTGCACCGCGAACAGCACGTCCACCGAGTCGTCGGCCAGCGGCAGCGAGGCGGAGAGATCGGCCACCGCGTTCACCCCCGGGGCGGGGTAGATGTCCAGCCCCAGGTTGCCCGGCCACTGCTTGGTGGCGCCGCAGCCCAGGTCGACCACGACCGGGTCGCGCCCGCCGACGCGTACCCGGCACCAGACGCCGAACACCCCGTCGAGCCGGCCCACCCGGTCCCGGACCAGGCGCAGGTCGGACTGCTCCGCGACCTCGCCGTCGAGGTGGGCCACCCCCCGGTCGAAGCGCACCTCCACCGCGAGGTCGCGCAGCCGGTCGTCGTGCCGGGCCTGGTCGGCCCACGCCTCGGCGAGGAATACGTCGATCGCCCGCAGCCGCTCGGCCGAGGGCGGGGTCTGTCCCAGCGCGACCATCCGGGTCCACCTCCCGGCGGGCCGATACCCGGATCTCCGCCCGATATGCCCCGCGACCCGTTGTGCCGCGAGCCGGGGCGGTCAGCCGGTGATCGTCCGGCGGGGGCGACCGCCGCCGCGCATCCGCTGCCGGGGCGGCGGGGCGGCCGGCTTGGGCCGCTTGAGGTGGTAGCGGTGCAGCTCGTTGTTGCCGGGCAGGGACGGGTCCTCGCTCATGGCCACCAGCTCCCAGCCCTGGTCACCGGCCCGGTTCAGGTGGGCCAGCGCGGTGTCGCCGTAGGGCGTCACGTCGACCATGGAGCCGTCCGGGCCGTACCAGACGAAGACGACCTCCCAGCCGATGTCGTTGGTGGCCGCCTGGCGGCGGCGGACCAGCAGCGCGTACTCCCACTTGAGCATGGGGTCATTGTCACCCGCCGCGAGCGGGTCGGCACGGATCAATCCTCGGCGATCCGTCCGGCGGCCACCCGCAGCCGCCGGTTGGTCTGCACCGCGTCGAGCATCCGCCGGTCGTGGGTGACCAGCAGCAGCGTGCCCGGGTAGTTGGCCAGCGCGGACTCCAACTGCTCGATGGCCGGCAGGTCCAGGTGGTTCGTCGGCTCGTCCAGCACCAGCAGGTTCACCCCGCGCCCCTGGAGCAGCGCCAGCGCCGCCCGGGTCCGCTCGCCCGGGGAGAGGGTCGCCGCCGGGCGCAGCACGTGCGCCGCGCGCAGGCCGAACTTGGCCAGCAGCGTCCGCGCGTCCGCCGGCGACAGGTCCGGCACGGCGGCGCGGAACGCGTCGATCAGCGGCGCGTCGCCGAGGAAGAGCCCCCTGGCCTGGTCCACCTCGCCGACCACCACGCCCGGGCCGAGCGCGGCGTGCCCCTCGTCGAGGGGGAGCCGGCCCAGCAGGGCGGCCAGCAGCGTGGACTTGCCGGAGCCGTTCGCCCCGGTCACCGCCACCCGGTCCGCCCAGTCGACCTGGAGGGTCACCGGGCCGAGGGTGAAGCCGCCCCGGCGTACGACGGCGTCGCGCAGCGAGGCCACGACGGCGCCGGCGCGGGGCGCGGCGGCGATCTCCATCCGCAGCTCCCACTCCTTGCGGGGCTCCTCGACCACCTCCAGCCGCTCGATCAGCCGCTCGGTCTGCTTGGCCTTGGCCGCCTGCTTCTCGGTCGCCTCGGAGCGGAACTTGCGGCCGATCTTGTCGTTGTCGGTGGCCTTGCGGCGGGCGTTCTTCACCCCCTTCTCCATCCAGGCCCGTTGCGTGCGGGCGCGCGCCTCCAGCCCGGCCCGGGTGTCGGCGTACTCCTCGTACTCCTCGCGGGCGTGCCGGCGGGCCACCTCGCGCTCCTCCAGGTAGGCCGCGTAGCCGCCGCCGTAGTGCCGGATCTGCTGCTGGTGCAGGTCCAGTTCCAGCACCCGGGTCACCGTGCGGGTGAGGAACTCGCGGTCGTGGCTGACCAGCACCGTGCCGGCCCGCAGCCCGGTGACGAACTCCTCCAGCCGCTCCAGGCCGGCCAGGTCCAGGTCGTTGGTCGGCTCGTCGAGCAGGAAGACGTCGTAGCGGCTGAGCAGCAGCGAGGCCAGCCCGGCGCGGGCGGCCTGACCGCCGGAGAGCCCGGTCATCGGGTGGTCCAGGTCGACCGTGAGGCCCAGCTCGGCGGCGACCTGTTCGGCGCGCTCCTCCAGGTCCGCCCCGCCCAGGCCGAGCCAGCGCTCCAGCGCCTCGGCGTAGTCGTCGTCCGCGCCGGGCGCGCCGTCGGTGAGCGCCGTGGTCGCCGCGTCCAGCGCGGCCTGCGCGGCGGTGACTCCGGTGCGCCGGGCGAGGAAGTCCCGGACGGTCTCGCCGGCGCGCCGCTCCGGCTCCTGCGGCAGGTGCCCGACGCTCGCCGTGGGCGGGCTGAGCGCGATGCTCCCGGCCTCCACCGGCAGCAACCCGGCGAGGGTACGCAGCAGCGTCGACTTGCCCGCCCCGTTCGGCCCGACCAGCCCCACCACGTCCCCCGGCGCGACCACGAGGTCCAGCCCGGCGAACAGCGCCCGGTCCCCGTGCCCCGCGGCAAGCCCCTTGACGATCATCGTCGCGCTCATCAACCGCGACCCTATCCCGCCCCCCACCCCTCCCCACCCGCTCGCCCTCCCCGTCCGCTCGCCCTCCCCGTCCGCTCGCCTTCCCCGTCCGCTCGCCCTCCCCACCCGCTCGCCCTCCCCACCCGCTCGCCCTCCCCGCCCCCACGGCCCCCACCGCCTCCGCGATCTTGCACTTCGCGCCCGGACGAGTGGGACGAGAGCCGCGAACGTGGGGCCGAAAGTGCAAGATCGCGAACCAGGCTCGGGAGGCGCACGGCACACTGCTCAGGTGGTGACCACTCTGGCGATCGACTGTGGCGGCGGCGGGATCAAGGGGTCCGTGCTGGACGAGGCGGGCACGATGCGCGCCCGGCCGCTGCGGGTGCCCACGCCGTACCCACTGCCGCCGGCCCTGTTCGTCAAGACGCTGCTCGACCTGGGCGGTCGGCTGCCCGCGGCGGACCGGCTGACCGTCGGCATGCCGGGGATGATCCGGCACGGCGTGGTGGTCGCCACCCCGCACTACGTGACCCGCTCCGGGCCCCGGTCGAAGGTCGACCCGGGCCTGGTCGCGGAGTGGTCCGGGTACGACGCGCGGACCGCGCTCGCCGAGGCGTTCGGCGTGCCGGCGCTGGTGCTCAACGACGCCGAGGTGCACGGCGCCGGGGTGGTCGCCGGGACCGGCTGCGAGCTGGTGCTGACCCTCGGCACCGGGCTGGGCAGCGCGCTCTTCGACGGCGGGGTGCTCGCCCCGCACCTGGAGCTGTCCCACGCCCCGGTGCGCTGGGGCACCACCTACGACACGTACGTGGGGGAGCCGGAGCGGCGCCGGCTCGGGGACGCGTTCTGGTCCCGCCGGATCCGGCAGGTCGTGGACGGGCTGCGCCCGGTGTTCCGCTGGGACCGGCTCTACCTGGGCGGCGGCAACTCGCGGCTGATCCGGCCCGAGCAGCTCGCTCGGATGGGCGACGACGTGGTGGTGGTGCCCAACACGGCGGGCATCGTCGGCGGCGTACGCGCCTGGGATCTGGTCGCCGGCCGGCACGGCGCCCCCACCTGATCCCGCCCGCGTTCCGCCCGGGGAACAGTCGCGGTACGCCGGATGTTGTGCCAGCGTCGGGAGAAGTGGCGGCGTGACACGAGGGGGTGGGTCGAATGGATCTTCTGGCCGAGTACCGGCGGGCGACCATGTTCTTCGAAGCCGGTGACCCGACCGGAGCGGCCCGGCTGCTCGAACCGATCGTGGCGGCCGAGCCCGACAACTCGTCGGTGCGGCAGCTGCTGGCCCGGGCGTACTTCCAGTCGGCCCAGCTCAACCGGGCCGAGGAACAGCTCCGCGAGTTGGTCGACCGCGACCCCAGCGACCACTACGCCCACCACGTGCTGGGCCGGACGCTGGAGCGGCTGAACCGGCCCGCCGACGCGCTGCGGCACCTGCGCATCGCGGCGGCGATGCACAGCGGCAACGACGACTACCGCACCGCCCTGGACCGGGTGCAGACCCGGGTCGCGGGCGGTCGCTGACGGCGGACGACCCGACGCCCGGGCACACGACCCACGGACGGGGCAGCTCGACAGGGCTGCCCCGTCCCGTCTCCGCCCCTGCGCGCCGTCGCGGGCCGACGCAGCCACCCCTACCATCGGTGTCATGGGACCTGACCTGCCGGTGGCTGCGCGATGAAGCTGAAGCTGGACCTGCACGACATCTTCAACAAGGGTCACGACATCGACCGGGCCCTGCGCGGGATCATGGACGAGGCGGTGGCGAAGAAGGCCACCCTGGTCGAGATCATCCCCGGCAAGGGGTCCGGCCAGCTCAAGAAGCGGGTGCTGCGCTTCCTCGACCAGAAGGACGTCAAGCAGCTCTACCACCGCGTCGAGAAGGACTCGAAGAACTTCGGTCGCCTCTTCGTACACTTCCGCTGGAAGTAGTGTCGGAACGGTCCTGCGGCTAGAGGGAGTAGGTCCGGGCGACCGCGAGCATCTCGGAGCTGTGCGAGCCGACCACCCCGACGTCCGGCGGGCGGGGCCGGAAGCCGGGCAGCGCGTCCAGACCGTCGCTGGCGTCCATCGCGCGCAGCGCCACCTGTCCCACCTTCGGCGTGACGGTCAGGGTCACCTCGACGCCCTCCGGTGGCGGGGCGTGGAAGACCACGCCGAAGCCCCAGCGGCCCTCCCGGGCCTCCGCCGGTACCGACCGGCCGGCCACCTCCGCGCGCAGCACCGTCGCGGTCGCCGAGTCGACGTGCAGGGTGGCCAGGCGGACCTGGCGCTGCGGGACGAGCCGCAGGCGCAGGGTGCGCTCGGTGCCGGCGGTGGTGTCCGAGAGCACCTCCAGCTTCGGCGCGGGCAGGTTCGCCGCCTGCGCTGGACCGGCGCGCAGCTCGGCGTCGGCCAGGCCGGGGAAGTCGGCGACCTCGACGACCCCGTCGACGTAGCCGTCGGTCCACGGCTGCGGGTCCTCCTCGTGGGAGAGCCAGCGGGCCTGCCCGGTGCCGGCGTCGAGGGCGTACATCAGGTGGGTGGGCGCGGGGTGCGCGGCGTCGAAGCGGTCGACGGCGAGCCCGAGCCCGGCGAACACCACCGCCGCCAGCGCGGCGGCTGCGGCCGGCAGCGCGCCGAGCCGGCGGGCGCGCAGGGCGACCATGCCCCGCTGGCCGCCGGCCTGCGGGTGCAGGAGGTCGACCACCGGCAGCGCGGCCAGGCCGAGCAGCACCGCGACCAGCGCCGCGACGCCGCCCATCGCCATGCCGAGCGCCGGGAACAGCAGCACGACGGTGGGCAGCAGGACCACCACGGCCACGGCGGCGGCCAGGGTCGCCGCGACCACCGGCCACGGGCCGTCGATCCGCGCGCTCACCGCGACCAGCCCGGCCACCGCGCCGGCCAGGGCCGGCAGGGTGACCAGGTACGCCCCGCCGGGCACCAGCACGGCGAGCAGCACCCCGAGCAGGGCCAGCCAGCCCAGCGCGCCGATCGCGAGCGCGGCCGGGCCGACTCGGCGGCGGGTTAGCGCGTACCAGGCGAACAGGACGGCGGCGGCGAGCGCCACCACGGCCAGCCGGTACCAGGTCGGCCGGTACGGGTCGAGCAGCTCGGCGTAGCCGGGGCGGACCGCGGTGACCGCCGCCCAGAGCAGTTGGGCGGCGAGCGGGGCGATCACGATCGGTGTCAGCGCCAGCCCGAACCCGGCGGCGAGCCGGCCCCCGGTGACGCGACCGCGACGCCGGGCCAGCCAGCCGAGGGCCACCACGGCGGCGAGCGCGAGCAGCGCCAGCGGCAGGGCCAGCCAGCCGGGGTAGCGGACCAGCCCGCCGGGCACCGGGAAGTAGGTGGCGTCGTGCCCGGACTTCAGCGCCGTCAGGTCGACCCGGCCGAACTCGCGGGCGAGGCCGAGGGCGTTGTCGCCGTGGTGCTGGAGGCTGGCCCGGTCCATGGCCGCCGGGGTGTCCAGCGGGGTGTGGTAGATCGCCCCGCCGTCGATGTACGCCGAGTTCAGCCCGACGAAGTCGGCGTCGAGGAACGCGGTGAAGTCGGTGTCGTTGGGCAGCGCCCGGTAGATCTCCACCGCGAACGAGGTGCCGACCGGGTGCGGCGCGCCCCGGCCGAAGGCGTCCACCAACGCCGCGTTGTTCTGCGAGGTCTCGAACATGATCACCGGGCCGGTGGAGCCGCGCGCCTCCAGGTTGAGCACCACCCCGCCGTCGGCCGCCAGGGGGTGGCCCGACGCGAACGCCGACGCCCCGCACAGGCACGCCTCCTCCGCGTCGGTGAGCACGAAGACGATGTCGTTGCGCGGCCGGGGGCCGGCGGCCAGCGCGCGGGCCACCTCCAGGATGGCCGAGGTGCCGGCGGCGTCGTCGTTGCCGCCGGGCCCGGACTGGACCGAGTCGTAGTGCGCGACGAGGAAGACCCGGCCGGTCGGATCCGTGCCGGGGAGCCGGGCCACCACGTTGCGGACCCGGGCCAGGGTGGCGCCGCCGGCCGCCCCGCTGAGCTGTCCGGCCTCGGGCGCGACGGTGTCCTGCACCTCCGTCTCCAGGCCGAGGCCGCGCAACACCCCCTCCACGTGGGCGCGGACCTGGTCGTTGGCCGGGCTGCCGGCCACGTGCGTCCGCGCCGCGACGACCTTGACGTGCTCGTACGCCCGGCCGGCGCTGAACTCGCCGGGCGGCGCGTCGGCCGGTCGCGGCGCCGGGGTGCGCAGATCGAGCAGCGTGCCGGCGCCGACGGCGACGAGCGCGACGAGCGCCGCCGCGGCGGCGGCCAACCGGCGGCGTGGCCGGGCGAACGCGCGGTCGGCGGCGCGGGTGGTGGGTGCGCCCACGGGGACTCCTCGGGGGTGGGGCCAGGGGTGGCACCAATCCTGCACCGGGGCGGCGCCCGCGGGACTCCCCCGGACGGGCGGGGCAGTGCCCGGGCCGCCCGGCGGCAGTGATCCGGCCCATGCCCACGCCTGCGGCGCCCGTCGTGTTGTGTGCGAACGTTGTCTAATACAGGATCAGCAGGGCACTCGGAAGGAGCCCGACATCACCAGCGATCTCCCGCGTCTCGCGGCGGTGACCCGGTCGCACCGGGGGGCCGGCTCGGCCGGTTCTCCTGTCGTGCCGTACCCGCACGGCGGCATGGGGAGGCACCCCAACCTGCCTCCGGGTGAGCGGCTGCGGGTGCTGCTGGTCGAGGACGACGAGGGCGACGCCTTCCTGGTCGGCGAGCTGCTCGCCGAGACCAACTCCATGATCGAGCTGCTGGTGGCGACGAGCCTCAGCGAGGCCCGGCGGCGGGTGGTGGGCGTCGACTGCGTCCTGCTCGACCTCGGCCTGCCCGACGCGCAGGGCCTCGACGGTCTGCGTCAGGTGCTGGAGATGGCCAGCGGCGCCGCGGTCTGCGTGCTGACCGGCCGCTCCGACGAGCACCTCGGCATCGTCGCGGTCGCCGAGGGCGCGCAGGACTACCTGGTCAAGGGCGAGGTCGACGGGGTGCTGCTGACCCGGGCGCTGCGCTACGCGGTGGAGCGCAAGCGGGCCGACGAGAACGCGCGGCGGCTGCGCGAGGTCGAACTGCGCCAGGCCGAGTCCGCCCGCCTCGAACGGGGCCTGCTGCCACAGCCGCTGATGACGACCGACGAGGTCGCGGTGCACACCTTCTACCGGCCCGGCCGGCACGCCGCCCTGATCGGCGGCGACTTCTTCGACGTGGTGCAGACGAGCCCCGACCGGCTGGAGCTGATCGTCGGCGATGTCTGCGGGCACGGCGTGGACGAGGCGGCGCTCGGCGTGGAGCTCCGGGTCGCCTGGCGGGCGCTGATCCTCGCCGGCGTGCCGGACGACGAGGTGCTGCCGGCGCTGGAGCAGGTGCTGATGAGCGAGCGCCGCCTCCAGGAGATCTTCGCGACCGTCGCCACCGCGCGGCTGGACCTCGACGCCAACCGGGCCACCGTCCGGCTGGCCGGGCACCCGCCGCCGCTGCTGCTCGCCGGCGGCAAGGTGGTGCCCGTTCCGGCCCCCGGCGGGCTGCTGCTCGGCGTACGACCCCGCCGGCCCGTGGCCTACGACCTGGAGTTCGACACCGATGACTGGTCCCTGTTGATGTACACCGACGGGCTGATCGAGGGGCGGGTCGGCGAGGGCGACGAACGCCTCGACGTGCCCGGCCTGGGCGGCCTGCTCGCCGACCCGGCGAGCCTCGGCGTGCCGCTGAGAGAGCTGCCGGCCTGGCTGGTCGGGAGCGCTGAGCAGCTCAACGGCGGGCCGCTCGCCGACGACGTCGCCATGCTGCTGGTCAGCCGGGGCGGTGGCCGGTGACCGGAGTCCGTGAGTGGACCCTGCGTCAGCGGGTCGTCACCCTGCTCGCCGTCGTCGCGGTGCTCCTGGTCGGCCTGGCCGGTGGCGCGGTCGTCGTGGCGGCGAAGAACCGGACGCACATCGACGCGATCCTGAACAAGACCGGCCCGCTGCGGGTGCAGGCGCAGGAGGTGCTGAACGCGCTGCTGGACCAGGAGACCGCCGTGCGCGGCTTCGCGGTCAGCGGCGACTCGGCAGACCTGGCCCCGTACGACGCCGGCCGGGCGCGGGAGCGTGACCTGGTCGCCGCGATGCAGCGGCTGCTCGGCGACTACCCGGGCATCCGGGCGGAGCTGCGGGTCGTCGAGGAGCGGGCCGAGGCCTGGCGTCAGTCGGTGGCGGTGCCGGTGATCACCACGACGGAGCAGAGCGGCACGGCCGCCGGGCAGGCGCTCGTCACCGACCAGGCCCGGGCGCAGTTCGACCAGGTCCGCGCCGCCCTGGACAACCTCCAGTTGAGGATCCTCGAGGCCCGGCAGCAGAGCGCCGAGGACGTCCGGCGGACGAGCGACCTGCTGGTCGTCCTGCTGATCGCCGCCCTGGCGGTGGTGGTCGTCGCCGGCAGCATGCTGCTGATCTCGCTGGACAAGATGGTGGTCCGCCCGCTGACCGGGCTGGCCGACCAGGTCCGGGAGGTCGCCGAGGGCGACTACCGGCACGGCATCACCGGCGTCGGCCCGCCCGAGTTCGTCCGGCTCGCCGGCGACGTCGACGCCATGCGGCGCAAGATCGCCAAGGAGCTGGACGAGGTACGGGAGGCCCGGGAGCGGATCGAGTGGGTCAACAGCCAGCTCCAGAAGCAGGCCGAGGAACTCACCCGCTCCAACCGCGACCTGGAGCAGTTCGCGTACGTCGCCTCGCACGACCTGCAGGAGCCGCTGCGCAAGGTGGCCAGCTTCTGCCAGCTCCTCCAGCGCCGGTACGCGGGGCAGTTGGACGAGCGGGCCGACCAGTACATCGCGTTCGCCGTCGACGGTGCGCAGCGGATGCAGCGCCTGATCAACGACCTGTTGGCGTTCTCCCGGATCGGTCGGCTCACCACCGGCTTCACCGAGGTCGACATGAACAAGGTCATGGGCGACGTGGCCGGCCAGACCGAGGCCGCCCGGCAGTACGCCGACGCCGAGCTGACCTGGGGCGAGCTGCCGGTCATCCGCGGCGAGGAGCCGCTGCTGACCAACCTGCTGGCCAACCTCGTCAGCAACTCGATCAAGTTCCGCCGTCCCGACGTGCCGCCGAAGGTGCACGTCTCGGCCCGGCTGGTCGGCGACGAGTGGGAGATCAGCTGCCAGGACAACGGCATCGGGATCGAGCCGGAGTTCGCCGACAAGATCTTCGTCATCTTCCAGCGGCTGCACGCCAAGGACGCGTACCCGGGGACCGGGATCGGCCTGGCGATCGTCAAGAAGATCGTGGAGTACCACGGCGGCCGGGTCTGGGTGGACACCGGCACCGAGGAGGGCACCGCGATCCGCTTCACCCTCCCCGCGCTGCCCGAGGACGTCGAGGCGGCGACCGCCGCCGCCGCTGCGGACGCCGACGCCGACGACGCCGGGGACGGCGACGGCACGAGCGGGGCCGAGGACGACGGCGGGACGACCGGCGTGCCGGAGCAGGCCGCTGGTTCCGGCGACGAGACGGACGCCACGGACGGCCCCGACCGGGCGCCGGGAGGCGGTAGAACGGGTGACATGAGGGAGACGGTGGGATGACCGCGCCGGCGGACGGCAAGAGCCCGATCGAGGTCCTGCTGGTCGAGGACGACCCGGGCGACGTGTTGATGACCCAGGAGGCGTTCGAGGAGCACAAGCTCCGCAACCGGCTGACCGTCGTCTCGGACGGCGCCGAGGCGCTGGCCTACCTGCGGCGCGAGGGTCAGTACGCGGACGCCGTGACCCCGGACCTGGTCCTGCTCGACCTGAATTTGCCCCGCCGGGACGGGCGGGAGGTGCTGGAGGAGATCAAGAAGGACGAGCAGCTCTGCCGGATCCCGGTCGTGGTGCTGACCACCTCCCAGGCCGACGAGGACATCCTGCGCAGCTACCAGCTGCACGCGAACGCGTACGTGACCAAGCCGGTGGACTTCGAGCGGTTCATCTCCGTGGTCCGGCAGATCGACGAGTTCTTCGTCAGCGTGGTCAAGCTGCCGCCGCGTGGCTGACACCCTCCTCGACGACGTCGGTGGGCTGCTGCACGAGACCGCCGACCAGGTCGTGCTGCCGCTGTTCCGCAAGCTGGACGACGACGACGTCACCGAGAAGGCGCCGGGCGAGCTGGTCACCGTCGCCGACCGTCGTGCCGAGGAGATGATCTCGGCGGTCCTGCGCCGGCTGCGCCCCGGCTCGGTGGTGGTCGGCGAGGAGGGCGTCGCCGACGACCCGGGCCTGCTGCGCCACCTGCGCGGGTCCGGCGACGTCTGGCTGGTCGACCCGATCGACGGCACGTCGAACTTCGCGGCCGGCCGGCGGCCGTTCGCGCTGATGGTGGCGCTGCTGACCGACGGCGAGCCGGCGGCCGCCTGGGTGCTCGACCCGCTCGCCGGCACGCTGGCCGTCGCGCGGGCGGGTGAGGGGACGTGGCTAAACGGCCGGCCGGCGCGGACCGCCGTGGACACGCCGCCCGTGGACGCGCTGCGCGGTGCCGCGATGTCGCGGTTCCTGCCGACGGCGTCGAGGGCGCGGGTCGAGGCGGGCGGCGGGCGGGTCGGCGAGCTGCTCCCCGGCCAGCACTGCGCCGGCCGGGAATACCTGGACGTGCTCACCGGCGACCAGCAGTTCGTGCTGTTCTGGCGCACCCTGCCGTGGGACCACGCCCCCGGCACCCTGCTGGTCCGGGCGGCCGGCGGCGTCGCCCGGCGCTTCGACGGCGCCGACTACCACCCCGCCGACGAGGGCCACGGCCTGCTGGTCGCGGCGAGCGAGCGGGTCTGGGCGGAGGTCCACGAGGCGCTGCTCGGCGCTGCGTGACGTCGATGCGACACTGCGTCGACGTTCGATGGCCGGGGTGGTCACGGGCCTGGTCACGAGCGGCCGGTCCGGTATCCTGACCGCCGGTCTCCGCCAGCAGGCCGCCGACCGGCGCCCGGCGGGGGCCGCCGCCGTGCAGCGCTGTCATCCGGGCCGGCGGCCGACGAAAGGATGCTTTCGTGCGCAGGACCATGCCCGTCGGGCGTCTCGGCCGTCGTCCGCTGATCGCCCTGTCGGCGCGGCGTGCCCGCCGCCCGCTGCCCGCCCCGTCGGCCGTGCGTCGTCCGCTGGTCGCCCTGCTCGTCGCGGTGGCGCTGCTCCTCGGCGGCGGTGCCGTGCCCGCGTACGCGGAGCCCAACGAGGGCGGCACCAAGAAGCTGCGGGACGCCCTGGAGGCCACCGCCAAGGCGCACATCGAGGCCAAGGCGAAGCTGGACAACTCCAAGCGCCGGCAGAAGACGCTGACGGGGCAGCTGACCACGCTGGAGGGCCGGCTGGTCGAGCTGACCGCGCAGGTCGGCGAGGTGGCCGCCCAGTCGTACCGGGTGGGCCGGCTCACCCCGACGGCGATGCTGCTCAACAGCGCCTCGCCCGAGGCGTTCCTGGAGCGGGCGGCGCACCTGGACCTGATGGCGCAGCGCGACGGCCGGCGGCTGCGTGACCTGACCGAGGCGCGCGAGCAGGCGCGGCAGGCCAAGATCGCCCTCGACACCGAGGTCCGGGAGCAGCAGAAGCAGCTCGCGGTGATGGCGAAGAAGAAGAAGGAGGCCGAGGCGGCGCTCGCGGCGGTCAGTTCGGGCAGCAGCGGCGGCTTCAGCGGCGGGAACTCCTCCTCGGCGAAGCCTGCGCCGCGCAACCCCGACGGCTCCTGGCCCTCGGAGTCCTGCTCGGTGAACGACCCCACCACCTCCGGCTGCATCACCCCGCGCACGCTCAACGCCCTCCAGCAGACCCAGAACGCCGGCTACAAGCGGCACGTCTCCTGCTACCGCAGCGGCGGCTCCGGCGAGCATCCCAAGGGCCGGGCCTGCGACTTCTCGGCCGCCACGAACGGGTTCGAGGACAAGACCGCCACCGGCGGGGACAAGGCGTACGGGGACAGCCTCGCCGCCTGGCACGTGCGCAACGCCAGCCGGCTCGGCGTGCTCTACGTGATCTGGTACCGGCAGATCTGGCACCCGGGCACCGGGTGGCGGGCGTACGGCGGCAGCGGCAGCCCCGCCGCCGACCACACGAACCACGTTCATCTATCGATGTACTGACCCGCGGCCCCTGGTTCACTGCGTACCATCGCGCGGGTGAGCTTCCCATCGTCCGACGTCACGGCCCCGGCCAATCCGGAGCGGCCGTCCGCCCGGGCCCTGCCCAACGGGCTCGCCGCGTTCCTGGTCTTCTTCTCCA
Organism: Micromonospora sp. NPDC047620; assembly: GCF_043205005.1. Classification (NCBI taxonomy): domain Bacteria; kingdom Bacillati; phylum Actinomycetota; class Actinomycetes; order Micromonosporales; family Micromonosporaceae; genus Micromonospora; species Micromonospora sp. NPDC047620. The sequence continues at coordinate 223,095 of NZ_JBIDDG010000013.1, forward strand.
GCGGCGCCGTCCTGGTGCTCGAGACCGTCGCGCTGCGCCTGGTCGGGCCGTACGTCGGGGTGACCCTCCAGGTGACCAGCTCGGTCATCGGCATCGCGCTGGCGGCCATCGCGTACGGGGCGTGGTCGGGCGGCTGGCTGGCCGACCGGCGCAACCCGCGCACCCTGCTGGCCCCGGCGCTGGTGCTGGCCGGCATCGCCACCGCGGTCACCCTGCCCGTGGTCCGGTACGCCGGCGAGGTGCTGCGCGGCGGGGCGGCCACGGCCATCCTGCTACTCGTCGCGCTCGCCGTCTTCGTGCCGGCGGCCCTGCTCGCCGCGGTCACCCCGCTGGTCGTCAAGCTCCAGCTCGCCGACCTGCGGCGCACGGGCCAGGTGGTCGGCCGGCTCTCCGGCATCGGCACGCTGGGCGGCATCACCGCCACCCTGGGCACCGGCTTCGTGCTGGTCGCCGCGCTGCCCAGCACGGTCATCCTGTTCGCCCTGGCGGCCTCGCTCGGGCTCACCGGGCTCGGTCTCGGGGTGTGGCTGCGCCGGCAGGACCGGGCGGAGCTGCCCGGCCCGGCGCGGGCCAAGGTGGCCCTGGCCGTGCTCGGCCTCGTCGGCGCCGGGCTCACCACGGTCGCCCCGAACCCGTGCGACATCGAGACGGCCTACCACTGCGCCAGCGTCGAGGCCGACCCCGGCCGGGAATCCGGCCGCACCCTGCTGCTCAACTCGGCCCAGCACTCGTACGTGGACCTCGCCGACCCCACCCACCTGGAGTACGCGTACACGCGGTGGATCGGGGCGGTGGCCGACGTGGTGGCTCCGAAGGGGCAGCGGCTGGACGCGCTGCACCTGGGCGGCGGCGGGTTCACCGTGCCGCGCTACCTGACCGCCACCCGCCCGGGCACGGACAACGTGGTGTTCGAGATCGACGGCGGGCTGGTCGAGCTGGGCGAGCGCGAGCTGGGCGTACGCCAGGGGCCGGACCTTCGGGCGGTGGTGGGTGACGCCCGGATGCTGGTCGCGGGGGAGGCGACCGACAGCCGGGACCTCGTGGTCGGCGACGCCTTCGGGCACCTGGTGGTGCCCTGGCACCTGGCCACCCGGGAGATGGCCGCCGAGATCCGTCGGGTGACCCGGCCCGGCGGCGTCTACGTGCAGAACGTCATCGACTACCCGCCGCTGCGCTTCATCCGCAGCGAGCTGGCCACCGTCGCCGCCGAGTTCCGGCACGTCGCGGTGATCGCCCCGGCGGCGGCGCTCGCCGGGCAGGAGGGCGCCAACTTCCTCATCGTCGCCTCCGACGCCCCGCTGCCGCTGGACGCGATCCGCGTCCGGCTGGTGGACCTGCGGGAGGGCGCCACCCTGCTCGCGGGCGCCGAGCTGACCGCCTTCGTCGGCGAGGCGCTGGTGCTGACCGACGACTACGCCCCGGTGGACCAACTCCTCGCGACCGCCTGATCGGGTGACATCGGTGACCGATTCCGACCGCCGAGGTGTAGCCGGGGCGGTCCCGGGCAACAACGACCCTCATGGGTGGACCGATCCGGGACGGCGCGCAACTGCTGGGTGAGCGGTACCGGCTGATCGAGCAGCTCGGCGCGGGCGGCATGTCCGTCGTGTGGCGGGGCTACGACGAGGTGCTCGGCCGCCAGGTGGCGGTCAAGGTGCTCGCGTCCCGCCTGGCCGCCGACCGCGCGTTCCGGCACCGCATCCGGATCGAGGCGCAGGCCGCCGCGCGGCTGTGCCACCCCAACATCACCAACGTCTACGACTACGGCGAGTCCGAGCAGGTCGGCCTGACCGTGCCGTACGTCGTCATGGAGCTGGTCGACGGCGAGTCGCTGACGGGCCGGCTGCGCCGGGGGAGCCTGCCCTGGCGGGAGGCGGTGACGATCGGCGCGGAGGTCACCTCGGCGCTGGCCACCGCGCACGCCCGGGGCGTGGTGCACCGGGACGTCACCCCGGGCAACATCATGCTGACCGCCACCGGCGTCAAGGTCGTCGACTTCGGCATCTCGGCGCTGGTGGGCGAGAAGGAGAAGGGGCCGGACGGGGCCCTGCTCGGCACGCCCGCGTACCTCGCCCCGGAGCGGCTCGACAACGGCCAGGTCTCCCCGGCCACGGACGTGTACGCGGTGGGCCTGCTGCTCTACCGGATGCTCACCGGCCGGCTGCCCTGGCAGGCGAGCACCACCACCCAGATGCTGCGTGCGCACATGTACAACGACCCGGAGCCGATGCCGCCGGTGCCGGGGCTCCCCGACGAGGTGCGCGACCTGGTGCGCCGGTGCCTGGCGAAGCGGCCCGAGGACCGGCCCGGCACCGCCGAGGTCGCCCGGACGCTCGCGGAGGCGGCCGGCATGATCGCGGCGGTGCCCGTCTCCCCGGCCGCCGGGCCCGTGGACCCGGCCGAGCTGGCCAGCGCCGGCACCACGATCCTGCCCTGGTCCGCCGCCACCGACGCGCTGCCGTTCTCGGGTACGCGCAACCGGCGGGTGGCGGCCCGGCGCCGGCGGGTCGAGGCGGGGGTGGCCGCCGCGGGCCTGGTGGCGGTGACCGCGGCGCTGTGGGGGGTGACCGCCCGCAGCCCGGCCAGCGGCGGCATCGACCAGCCGACGCAGGCGCGGATGGGCGCGGACCAGCCGGCGCCCTGCCGCGTGGCGTACACGCTGCGCAAGGACTCCGGCAAGGACTTCGCCGCCGAGCTGACCCTGACCAACACCGGCCAGCAGGAGCTGCGCGGCTGGCGGATGAGCTTCACCTTTCCCGGCCAGCAGACCGTGACGAAGTCGGTGCCCGTGCCCGTACGCCAGCAGGGCCGGACGGTGCTCGTGGAGCCGGCCCCGGAGCGGGCGTTGGCCCCCGGCGCGTCGGAGAAGTTCACGCTGAGCGGCCGTCACACCGGGGCCAACCCGCTGCCGGTGGAGTTCCGCCTCGGCGACGAGACCTGCGGGGTGCAGGTCTCCGGCGTGGCCGGCTCGGCGCCGAGCACCGCGCCCACCACCAAGGCCCCGACGACCAAGGCTCCGACGAGCAGGACCCCGAAGACGAAGGCCGGCACCTCCGCGGGCGGCCCGAAGGCCAAGTCAGACAACTCCGGCAAGGGAAAGGGGCCGGGTGGTGGAAAAAAGCAAGCCAGGAAAGGGACAGGGACACCGACGATGACGACGACTGAGCCCGCCGGGGTCAGCTGACTCTCCCCGGTCAGCTCAGCGCCGCGAAGTTCTGCACCTGCGCGATGTCCCCCTCGATGATCAGCATGCTGCCCGGGGAGATGACGGTGGCGTCGGTGGCGTACCGGAAGCGTTCGCCGGGCAGCTTCACGCCGACCACCCGCACCCCGTAGCGCTCGGTGGGCACCAGGTCGGCGAGCGGCCGGCCGACCATCGCCTCCGGAACGCACACCTTGGCGATGGCGAAGTCGTCGCCGAACTCGATGAAGTCGAGCATCTTGCTGACGATCAGGTGGGCCACCCGTTCGCCGGTCTCCGCCTCGGGGAAGATCACGTGGTGCGCGCCGACCGAGCCGAGGATCTTCGCATGCTTCTCCGAGGTGGCGCGGGCCCAGATCTGCGGCACGCCCAGCTCCGTCAGCGCCAGCACGCTCAGCACGCTCGCCTCCACCGAGGCGCCGATCGCGACCACCGCCCGGCCGAATTCCGTCACGCCGAGCTGCCGCAGCGCCCCCTCCTCGGTGGCGTCGGCCTGCACGACGCGGTCGAGGTTGGCCGACCATCGTTGCACCTGGTCCGGGTTGCGGTCGATGGCCAGCACGTCGTGGTCGAGCGCGGTCAGCGCGCCGGCCAGGTGGCAGCCGAACCGGCCCAGCCCGATCACCAGGACTCCGCCTTCGTCCGTGTTCCTAACCGACAATGGGTTGCTCCTCTGGGTAGCGGTATAGCCGCCGACGGGTGTTCAGGGCGATCGCCGATCCGAGGGTCAGCGGCCCGACCCGGCCGACGAACATGAGGACGATCAGGGCGAACTGGCCGGCCTCCGGAAGCGACGCGGCGACCCCCACGCTGAGGCCGGTGGTGGTGAGCGCGGAGGTCACCTCGAACAGCGCCGCGTTGAGGGGGATGCCCTCGGTGAGCAGGATCAGCGCCACCGTGCCGCCGGCCAACAGCGCAACGCTGATCAGCGCGACCGTGATCGCCTGGCGCTGGCTGGCGGTCGCTACCCGGCGGTGCCCGACCGTCACGTCCGGCTCGCCGCGCAGCTCGGCCCAGATGACGAAGGCGAGCAGGAAGAAGGTCGTCACCTTGATCCCGCCGGCGGTGCTGGCGCTGCCGCCGCCGATGAACATCAGCGCGATGACCAGCGGATAGCCCTCCTCCTCCAGGCCCTCGACGTCGACGACGTTGAACCCGCCCGTGCGGATGAACGCGTCCTGGGTGAACGCCACGAGGAGCTTGTCGGGCCAGGCGTAGAGACCCAGCGTGCTCGGGTTGGCCCACTCGATGGCCAGCAGGCCCAGGAAGCCCACCACCAGCAGCGTCAGGCTGCCCCAGACGGTGAGCTTGGTGGAGACCGCCCAGCCGCTGGGCTGCCGCCACTCCCGGGCCGCCTCGAACAGCGCCGGGAAGCCGAGCCCGCCGATGATGGTGCCGATCGCCAGCGGCAGGGTCACCCAGGCGTCGGTGGAGAAGCCGATCAGGTTGTCGGTGTAGAGGGCGAACCCGCCGTTGTTGAACGCCTGGACGGCGTGGAAGACGCTGTGCCAGAGGGCCCGGGCGAACGGGTAGTCGTAGGTGATCCAGAGCCGGGCCGTCAGGATCGCGGTGATCGCCGATTCGCAGACCAGCGCGAGGCCGGCGATGCGCAGCAGCAGCCGGCGCACGTCGCCGATGCCGAACTCGGCAGTCTCGGCCTGCACCAGCAGCCGGCTGCGCAGCCCCAGCCGCCGGGCCACCGCCAGGATCACCAGAGTGGCCCCGGTGACGATGCCGAGGCCGCCGACCTGCGTGAGCACGGTGATCATCACGAGCCCGAACTCGTTCCAGTAGTTCGGGGTGTCCACCACCGCCATGCCGGTCACCGACACCGCCGAGGTCGCGGTGAACAGGGCGGTCAGGAACGGGGTGTACTGGTGCTCGCTGGTGGCCCAGGGCAGCATCAGCAGCCCGGTGCCGAGCAGGATCGCCACCAGGAAGCCGAACGGCACGATCCGTACGGGGTGACGAAGAAGCCGGCGCACCAGACAATCTTCCTTTTCCATCGCCATCCGGGTGTCGAAACCGGCATGCCCAGGGTTCATCCGCCCGTCAGCCGCCGACCAACTGGCCGTCAATCCGGACAGGTCTGCTGAATCGGCTTCCTCGACGACGACAGGAGACGGCCTTGCGACGTACCCTTTCCGCCCTCGGTGTGGCCGGGGCCCTGCTCGCGGCCGCCGTGGCCGTGCCGACCGTGGCCGCCTCGGCCGCCCCGGCGCCCGCCGCCGAGCGGGCCAGGGCGACCGACCGCCCCCTCGTGATCGCCCACCGCGGCGCCAGCGGCTACCGGCCGGAGCACACCCTGGAGGCCTACCGGCTGGCGATCCGGCAGGGCGCGGACTACATCGAGCCGGACCTGGTCTCGACCCGCGACGGTGCGCTGGTCGCCCGGCACGAGAACGAGATCAGCGGTACGACCGACGTGGCCGCCCGCCCCGAGTTCGCCGCCCGCAAGGCCACGAAGACCATCGACGGCGTCCAGGTCACCGGCTGGTTCACCGAGGACTTCACCCTGGCCGAGCTGAAGACCCTGCGGGCCAAGGAGCGGCTGCCGCAGGTGCGCGTCGCCAACACCGCGTACGACGGCCGGTTCGAGGTGCCCACCCTCCAGGAGGTCATCGACCTGGCCCGCGCCGAGGGGCGGGTGCGGGGGCGCACGATCGGCGTCTACCCGGAGACCAAGCACCCGACCTACTTCGCGTCCATCGGGCTGCCGCTTGAGGAGCCGCTGGTCGAGGTGCTGCGGCGCAACAAGCTGACCCACCGGCACTCGCCGGTGATCATCCAGTCGTTCGAAACGGCCAACCTGCGCAAGCTGGACCGGATGATCGACGTCAAGCTCGCCCAGCTCATGGACGCCACCGGCCGCCCGTACGACTTCACCGTCGCCGGCGACGCCCGCACCTACCGGGATCTGGCCAAGCCGGCCGGTCTGAAGTGGATCGCCTCCTACGCCGACGGCGTCGGCGCGCACAAGAACCTGATCGTCCCGCGCGACGCCGCCGGCAAGCTGCTCGCCCCGACCACCCTGGTCGGGGACGCGCACCGGGAGCGGCTGATCGTGCACGCCTGGACGTTCCGGGCGGAGAACCAGTTCCTGCCGGCCGACTTCCGGATCGGCGCCGACCCGAACGCCCGCGGCGACATCCAGGCCGAGTACGAGCTGTTCCTCGGCCTCGGCCTGGACGGCGTCTTCGCCGACCACCCCGACACTGCCGTCGCCGCCCGCGAGGGTCTCGCCCGGCGCTGACCGACTCCGCCGCCCCGCCGCCGGCCCGTCACCCCTGTCCCCGGGTGACGGGCCGGCGCGCTTTCCGGCGTGCCCGTAGTGTGGGCAGTTGGCTGAGCCCGAGTGTTCGTTTGGCAGGTGGCCGGGCTGGGCCGATCGGCCGACACGCCGCGCAATCCTTCACTTCCGTACGGTTGTTCGACAGGATTGGCACTTCGAGCGAGGGGAGGGGTGTATGGCGGACAAGAGCGCTATCGAGTGGACAGAAGCAACGTGGAACCCGACGACCGGCTGCGACCGCATCTCCGCGGGCTGCGATAACTGCTATGCGATGACCCTCGCCAAGCGGCTGAAGGCCATGGGCTCATCGAAATACCAGACTGACGGTGATCCTCGCACCTCCGGCCTCGGCTTCGGGGTTGCCCTTCATCCAGATGCCCTGGATGTCCCCCGGCGTTGGCGCGAACCGCGGACGGTGTTCGTCAACTCGATGTCGGATCTGTTCCACGCGCGGATTCCGCTCGACTATGTGCAGCGGGTCTTCGCCGTGATGCGTGAGACGCCCCGACACACCTACCAGGTGCTTACCAAGCGCGCGGCGCGACTCGCGAAGCTTGCGCCTCAACTCGACTGGCCGTCGAACGTGTGGATGGGGGTCAGCGTCGAAGACGAGACCCAGCGTGCGCGGGTCGATCACCTCAGGGAGGTGCCGGCGGCTGTGCGCTTCATTTCAGCCGAGCCGCTGCTCGGTCCGCTGGCGGAACTCGATTTGGTTGGCGTCGACTGGCTGATCGCGGGTGGTGAATCCGGGCCGGGCTGCCGGCCGATGGATCCGGCATGGGTCAGCGACCTGCGGGATCAGTGCGAGCGGGCGGGTACGGCCTTCTTCTTCAAGCAATGGGGCGGCCGGACCCCGAAGGCTGGTGGTCGCCTGCTCGACGGCCGCACCTGGGACGAGATGCCAGTCCCGCGTGAGCTGGCTGCTGCCGTCTGAGTCCTCTACATTGCGTGGGCGGCGGCTTCTCGATCTAGGGCTGCCTCACCACATCCTTCCAGAAGTCACCGACACCTCGATGATCAATCAGGCCGCGTCCGTACAGGGACTTGACGGCCTGACGTGCGTGAGGAGTCCAGGCTTGTCCGAGCACCTCGTTGTAGACCTCAGGCACCCAGTCGGCGAGCCGCAGCTGCGCCCGTTCGCAGAGCAAATGAAGGATGTTGCCTTCGATGATTCGCGACCACTGGGAAGCCTTCTCCTTGATGTACTGCTCTCGAGGGAAGGGGGGACTGTCGCCGAAGAGGTTGGCTGCCCCGGCCTTGTCTTCACGTACCCGTGCCGTGAACCACGCCTCCTCCCAGTCGACTCCTGCATGCCCGAGTGCGTCGGCGAAATGCCAAGCGTCCTCGCTGTGCGTGGTGAACAGCATGAGTACGTACTTCGGTGCGAGTCCGGGGCGAGGTCGTACCGGCATGCGGATCGCACGGTAAGCCGTCCCTGAGGTCAGCCGCTTCTCGTACTCCTCGCCGACCCGTAGCGCAACCTGGGTGGCCCTCTCCTCGTCGCGTTCGTCCTCGACTCGGGCAAAGAAATCCTGCCACCAGTCGTCGCCGAGAAACTTGGTCAGCCGGTCGGCCGTCTTCTGCTCCGCTGGCGGCAGGGTGCCGCGCCGCTGTCGTGCTGCCTGAACTGCCCGTCCCATCCGGGCCACAGCGGAGACGCTGAAGTGCAGTAGTACTTCGGTTGGCGGGGGAGAAGGGCGTCCGAGCAACCCGGATCTGACCAGTTTGAAGTCCAGCGCGGGGCCGAAGGGATCGAGGAAGGCGAAGAGCGATGCACCTCGTGCGACTCTGAGTAGCTCAGGTAGGTGCTGGGCGACGTCCCCCTGCCGGAGTATCCGAGGTGTGCTGCCACCCTTCTCTTTGAGCACGTGGCTCAGGTTTGCGAAGCTCTCGGGGTCGCGCTCCACAAAGAAGAGGAGGACGTTGCGAAACGCCTTGACGTGGTCAGCGGCTCGTGAGAGCAGCAGGGGTGAGCCTTCCTCTCCTTCTTCCTCGTACTCACCTCGGCCGGCGTATCCGTCGAGGAAGACGACGGGGTTACCTCGCCCGGTCTTTGAGGCGAAGACCACGGGGTAGCGCTTCAGAATGCCGTGCTTGAGCACGGCGGCTGCCTTCCGGGACCTGAAGAAGTCTTCGTTGGCGGACATCGCGCCTTCCCACACGGGTCACCATGAGTGATGTGAAGGTAGCGTTACGCATGGATTCTTGCTGGCCCGAAACTTCCCTTCGCGGCATCTCGTCATAGGGGACGCCTTTGACCAGCTACGACGGTCTCGGATTCCACGATGACCTGTTGCGCGTGTCCTTGATCTGACACGCAGCGCGTGCCATCTCCTGAAGGTGTGGGTTGGGTTGCGCCTGTCGAGCTGATGTCGCAGACGATTTAGGTGCTCGGGATGACTGCTGGACGCTGTCGAGCTGCCCCGTCTGTGGGGGCAGCTCGACAGCGGAGTGGGATGGGGTGGCTACGTGGTGGGGCGCTCGGCCACGTAGGTGCCCCGGCCAGGCTGGCCGATGATCAGCTCGCGGTCGTGCAGCAGTGACATTGCCCGATAGGCAGTGTTCATGCTGACCCCATACTGGTCCGCGATCTGGCGTGTCGAGGGCAGCTTGGCACCAGGCTTCAGCTCGCCACTCTTGATCTTTGCGGCGAAGTCGTTGGCGATCACTTTGTAGGGCGCTGGCGCTGTGGGCATGACGAAGACTCCGGTTGGTTCGGCGACTCCGATCCTGCCCTACTTACTCAAGTAACTGCAACAAGTCGTGACGCGACGATGACGGAGGGCTCGACCAGCGCTAGATACTGGTGTAGGTTGCTGTATGTCCGGCTCCGGTTGGTTCGGCAAGCCTCGGGGTTCGGACCTCAAGAGGGCTCCGGGGTCGTACCGCCGACGAGGGCTGCGGCCGCGGGGCCGGCGGCCCGGTCCGCATCCCCTGTTTGTCGACCGGGCCGCCTTCCAGAGGACGCGACGCGAGGACGGTGGTCATGCGCAAGGTGCTGAACCTGTTCCGATCGGCCCGGCGCAGGCGGGTGACCCGGCCGCCGAACGGCGGCTGGTACCGGTCGGAGTCCTGCCGCCCGCTCACCGCCGGGCAGATCCGGGACCGCCGGTTCCGTTCGGTGCGGCGGGGGCTCGACCCGGTCGAGGTGCACGCGTTCCTGCACCGGGTGGCTGCCGAACTGGCCGCCGCCCGCCGGGACCTCGTCCTCACCGCCGAGGAGAACGCGCGGATCAAGCGGGCGCTGCGCAGTTGGCAGTCCCGGTTCGCACCGAGCGGGCGGCGGTGAGCCGGGAGCGGTTCGTGGTGCACCTGCCGGTGCTCGCCACCGACCTGCCCGCCGCGAAGCGGTTCGCTCGGGCGATCACCCGGGCGCTGGGCTTCCTTACCGACGTGGACCGTGGCGAGACCACCGTGTCCGCGGAGGACGCCCAGTTCGTACGCCATCGGGTCTTCTGCGACAGCCTGCTCGACGGCGGTCGCCGCTGCGGACGGGCGGCCGACCACGACGGCCCCTGCGTCCCGCCGGAGCGGCCGTGACGGGTTGCCCCGGTCGGCGGGGCGGCGTGAGGAATACGGCATTCGGTGGGTGTCGGTGGCGCGGGGCGACACAGGAGCGTTTCCATCGATGGTCCGCACGCCCATCGCGGACGTGCGCCGTCACTGCCGGGTCGTAGCCGTTGTAACTCTCGGCCACCCCACCCCTGTTACTTGTGTGTTTCGGCCACATAGCCCGTGGGTGACGTCACTTCTAGCGTGAGCCGTCACATGTAGTTCCCTACCTCCGAGTCCTCACGTGGAGTCGCAATGACGGTCCGGACGACGCGGCGGGTGTTCCTCTCCGCCGCCACCATGATGGCCGCGGCGCTCGCCGCCACGGCCTGTGGCAGCCCGCAGGAAACCGCCTCCGGCGGCGGTGACAGCGCCGCCCCGGTGAAGGTTGGCCTGGTGTACTCCCAGTCGGGAGCCCTCGCCAGCTACGGCAAGCAGTACATCGAGGGGTTCAAGGCCGGTCTCGACTATGCCACCAAGGGCACGAACAAGGTCGGCGACCGGACGATCGAGATCACCGAGGTCGACGACGCCGGTGACCCGGCGAAGGCGGTCTCCGCGGCCAAGGACCTGATCGGCAAGGGCAACAAGATCATCGCGGGCTCGACCGCGTCCGGCGTGGCGCTCCAGGTCGCCCCGATCGCCGCGCAGAACAAGGTCCTCTTCATCTCCGGGCCGGCCGCCACCGACGCGGTGACCGGCGCCAACAAGTACACGTTCCGCTCCGGGCGGCAGTCGTACCAGGACGTGGTGACCGCCAAGTCGTTCATCGGCGACCCGGCCGGCAAGAAGGTCGTGGTCTTCGCCCAGGACGGCGCCTTCGGCGACGCCAACGAGGCCGCCGTCAAGACCGTCATCGGCGGCGCGGGCGCGACCGTCAGCAGCGTCCGGGCCCCGGCGAGCGCCACCGAGTTCACCCCGTTCGCCAGCCAGATCAAGTCCGCCAAGCCGGACCTGCTCTTCGTCGCCTGGGCCGGCACCACCGCCCCGGCCATGTGGCAGACCCTCGACCAGCAGGGCGTCCTCTCCTCCACCACCGTCGTCACCGGCCTGGACATCCGCGCCTCGTGGCCGACCTTCGGCGCGGCCGGCGCCAAGATCTCCTTCCTGTCGCACTACTTCGACGGGGCCTCCGACAACGAGGCCGCCAAGGCGCTGAAGGCCAAGGTCGGCACCGTCGACCTGTTCCACCCGGACGGCTTCGCCGCCGCGCAGATGGTCGTCCGCGCCGCCTCCGAGGGTGGCGACGACGTCGAGAAGATGGTCAAGGCCCTGGAGGGCTGGAGCTTCGACGGGGTCAAGGGCAAGATGAGCATCCGCGCCGAGGACCACGCGCTGCTCCAGCCGATGTACCAGGCCAAGCTGACCGGCAGCGGCACCACGTTCACGGCCACCGCCCAGAAGGCGCTGACCGGGGACGAGACCGCGCCGCCGGCCGTGGCGATGAAGGGCTGACAACAGATGCTCGCCACCCGCGGTCTGACCTGGCGGATCGGTGAGGTCGCCATCGTCGACAGCGTCTACCTCGACCTGGCGCCCGGGGAGTTCCTCGGCGTCATCGGGCCGAACGGCGCCGGCAAGACCTCACTGTTCAACCTGATCACCGGCGTACGCCGGGCCACGGAAGGTCGGATCACCCTCGACGGGGAGGACATCGGCTCCCTCCCGCCGCACCGGCGGGCCCGCCTCGGGCTCGGCCGTACCTTCCAGGCATCCTCGGTCTTCGGTTCGCTCAGCGTGCGGGAGAACGTCCGGCTCGCCGTGCAGGCGCACCGCGGGGGCTCGATGAAGCTGTGGCGGCGGGCGGCGGCCGACCGTGAGGTCGCCGCCGCCGCCGACGCGGCGCTCGACCGGGTCGGCCTCGCCCACCGGGGCGAGGCCCTCGCCGGCACCCTCGCCCACGGCGAGAAGCGGAAGCTGGAGATCGCCCTGCTGCTCGCCGGGGAGCCCCGCGTCATGCTGCTCGACGAGCCGATGGCCGGCGTCAGCGCCGAGGACGTGCCCGAACTCGTCTCGGTGATCCGCTCGCTGACCGGCGACAGCGGCCGGTCCGTGCTCATGGTCGAGCACCACATGGACGTCATCCTGGAGCTGGCCGACCGGATCGCCGTGATGCACCACGGCGCGCTGCTCGCCTGCGACACCCCGGAGACGGTGATGGCCAACCCCACCGTGCAAGAGGCCTACCTGGGGGAGTCGCTCTGATGGAACCGATCCTCAGCGTGGAGAACCTGTCGGTCCGGATCGCCGGGCTGCACATCCTCCAGGGGGTGTCCTTCACGGTCGCCCCGACCGGCGTCACCGTCCTGCTCGGGCGCAACGGCGTCGGCAAGACGACCACGCTGCGCGCGATCGTCGGCCTCACGCCGCGCGGTGGCGAGGTCCGGGGCGCGATCCGGATGGGCGCGCAGAGCCTGCTGGCCCGGCCGACCCACCGGCTGATCCGAGGCGGGCTCGGCTACGTGCCGGAGGACCGCTGCGTGTTCGCCGGGCTCACCGTCACGGAGAACCTGCGGCTCGCCGAACGCCGCGGCACCACACCGGCGTACGACAAGGTCTACGCCCTCTTCCCCGAGCTGGACCGGCGCGGACGGCAACGGGCCGGCTCGCTCTCCGGCGGGCAGCAGCAGATGCTCGCGATCGGTCGCGTGCTGCTCAACGACAACCGGCTGCTGCTGATCGACGAGCCGACCAAGGGCCTGGCGCCGAAGGTGGTGACCGAGGTGGCCGAGGTGCTGGAACGGGTCGCCGAATCCGTGCCGGTGCTGCTGGTCGAGCAGAACCTGGCGGTGGTCCGGCGGCTCGCCCGGGACGCGGTCGTGCTGGCCGCCGGGCAGGTGGCCTGGACCGGCGACGCCCAGGAACTGCTGCTGGAGACCGCCCTGACCAAGTCGTTGCTGGGCGTGGGCTCGGCGGAGGGACACCACCCCGCCGGTACGCCGGCCGGTGCGCGGAAGGACCAGCACTGATGGACACCGTCATCCTGTTGGCGCTGACCGGGCTCGGCCTGGCGGCGCTCTACTTCCTGGTCGCCAGCGGGCTCTCCCTGGTCTTCGGCCTCGCCGACGTGCTCAACTTCGCGCACGGCGTCTTCCTCGGCGTCGGCGCGTACGGGACCTGGTGGGCGGCGCACAACCTGCCCGGCGCCGGCTCGGACGGCTTCGGCTTCGTGGTTGCCGTCGCCTTCGGGGTGGCCGCCGGCACGCTGGTGGCGATGCTGGTCGAGCTGGTGCTGATCCGGCCGCTCTACTCCCGCACCATCGAGCAGGTGCTGGTCACCGTCGGCCTCTCGCTGGCCGGCGTGGCCCTGCTCCAGGCCACCTGGGGCGCGGACGCCCGGCCGTTCCCGCGCCCCGAGTGGACCCGGCAGGTCACCTCGATCCTCGGCGCGAACGTGCCCAACGGCGGCCTGCTGCTGATCATCGCCGCGGTGCTGGTGCTCGGCGCGATCCTCGCCTTCCTCCGCTGGACCCGCTACGGCCTGATCATCCGGGCCGGCGTCGAGAACCGGGAGATGGTCACCGCGCTCGGCATCGACGTGCGTAAGGCGTTCACCCTCGTCTTCGCGATCGGCGGGGCCGCGGCGGCGCTGGCCGGCGCGCTCGGCGGCGTCTACTTCGGCACCGTCTCGCCCGGCCAGGGCAGCTCGCTGCTGATCTTCGCGTTCATCGTGGTGGTCATCGGCGGCATGGGCTCGGTGGTCGGCTCCGCGTACGCGGCCGTCGCCGTCGGGCTGACGCAACAGTTCGTCAACTACTACGGCACCTCCGGGCTGGGCGACATCTGCGTGGTCGCGCTGCTGGCCGTGGTGCTGCTGCTGCGCCCGCAGGGCATCGCCGGAAAGGTGGCAACGGCATGACCGAGGTCAAGAGCCCCGAGGTCCCGGCTCCGCCCGCGGCGGTGCCCGACGAACTGGACCCGCGCCGGGGACGCTGGCACGGGCTGCGCCCGTTCCTGCCGTTGGTCGCGCTGGTGGTCGCGCTGATCCTGCCGTACTCCACGCTGCACCTGCCGGGCATCTTCGAGGGGGCGCTCAACTCCCCGGGCACCCTCCAACTGCTCGCCGTCTGCCTCGTGTTCGGCGGCCTGGCCGCCGGGTACGACCTGCTGTTTGGCCGCACCGGGATGCTGTCCTTCGGGCACGCCCTCTACTTCGCCGCCGGCGTCTACGGCACCGACATCCTGATCACCAAGGCGGGGCTGCCGCTGTGGCAGGCGGCGCTGCTGGCGATCACCGGCGGGTCGATCCTCGCCGCGCTCCTCGGCGCGGTGGCGCTGCGCACCGTCGGCATCGCGTTCGCCATGGTGACGCTGGCCTTCGCCCAGGTCGGGGCGATCCTGGTGGCCCGCGACTTCGGCGGGCTGACCGGTGGCGAGGAGGGCCTGCCGCTGGACGTCTCCGGGCTGCCGCAGGGGCTGGTCGGCGTCACCAACACGGTCAACCTCTACTGGCTGGCGCTGGCGTACCTGGTCGTGGTGGTCTTCGTGGTGCACCGGGTCTCGGGCTCGCCGACGGGGCGAGTGCTCGCCGGCCTGCGCGACGACGAGCGGCGCATCGGGGTGCTCGGGCTCGACCCGTACCGGTTCAAGCTGGTGGCGTTCACCCTGGCGGGTGGGCTGGCGGCGGCCGGCGGCGTGGTCTACGTCCTGATCGTCGGCGGCGCCTCGCCGCACATCACCTCCTCCGAGTGGACCCTGGCGCTGCTGGTCATGGTGGTGCTCGGCGGGCCGGGCACCCGGTGGGGCCCGGTGATCGGCGGCATCCTCTACATGTACCTGGACCACCGCCTGGTCGCGTTCGGCACCTCCGACGCGGTGGAGGCGCTGCCCGGGTTCCTGAGCGGCCCGCTGTCGCAGCCGCTGTTCGTGCTCGGCACGGTCTTCATCCTGGCCGTCTACTTCTTCCCCGGCGGCCTGGCCAGCCTCGCCCCCCGCGTGGCACTCCTGCGCCACTCGCTCCGCCGCCCCCCTCGCCCCTGACCCCCCCCGCTCGGCCCATCCGCCCACCCGGACAGACCCGTTGATCATGAAGTTGTTGTCGCGACACGCCGGGCGGTTTCTAGGGTTCAGTGCAACTGATCTTGGTTGTGCTGGGGGGTGTTGGTGGCCGCGCCGGGTGTGTTGACGTTTGGGCATCGTCAGGTGT
>NZ_JBIDDG010000014.1:0-8828 GCF_043205005.1 Micromonospora sp. NPDC047620
CCGACCCCGCCAGACGCTGGGCTGGGCAACCCCAACCCAGCGTCTCGCTCAACTCATCGCGCCCTGACGATTGCACTCACCACTTGACACCGCCCGGCGTGCCGCGACAACAACTTCATGATCAACGCAACGTGCGGGGTCGGGTCACTCGTCGTCTTCGTCGTCGAGGCGCGCGAGCCAGGTGGCGAAGCGCTCGATCGGGGTCTCGAACTCGGGGTTCAGGTCGACGAAGTCGCGGAGGCGCTCGCCGAGCCACTCCATGCTGACCTGCTCGTCGCCCCGGCGTTCGACCAGTTCCTCGATACCGCGGTCGGTGAAGTACATGCTGTCCGTTCCTCGTTCGTCGCTGTGCGGTGCGGTGCCGGCGTCCGGGCCGGCCTGGTACCGGCCCCGACCCGCCGACGGGCGGGGAGGGGCCGGGACGGCGACCGGGGCAGAGCCGTCAGGGTGACGGGCTCTGCCCCGGTGCGCTCGGCGGCGCGGTCAGGTCACGGGCGGGGGAGAGCCGCCTCGATCAGGGCGGTCTGCTCGACATCGTGCATCTTCGCCGAGCCGACGGCCGGGGCGGCCGCGGCAGGGCGGGAGATGCGACGCAGCCGGACGTCGGCCAGGTGCTCCAGCAGGTTGAGCGCGACGAACGACCAGGCGCCCTGGTTGGCCGGCTCCTCCTGCACCCAGGCGTAGTCCTCGGCGTTCGGGTACGCCGCCAGCGCGGCCCGGATCTCCTCCACCGGCATCGGGTAGAGCTGCTCCAGCCGGATGATCGCGGTGTCGGTGATGCCGCGCTCCTGCCGGGCCTGGAACAGGTCGTAGTAGACCTTGCCCGAGCAGAGCAGCACCCGCTTCACCGCCTCCGGCGCCGGGGCGCCCGGGTCGCGCAGCACCGGCTGGAAGGTGCCGGTGGTGAACTCCTCGACGGAGGAGACGCAGAGCTTGTGCCGCAGCAGCGACTTCGGCGTGAACACCACGAGCGGCTTGCGCTTCGGCGAGAGCGCCTGGCGCCGCAGCAGGTGGAAGTAGTTCGCCGGGGTGGTCGGGATGGCCACCCGCATGTTGTCCTCGGCGCACATCTGCAGGAACCGCTCCGGACGGCCGGAGGTGTGGTCCGGGCCCTGGCCCTCGTGGCCGTGCGGCAGCAGCAGGGTGACCGCGGAGCGCTGGCCCCACTTCACCTCGCCGGAGGAGACGAACTCGTCGATCACCGACTGGGCGCCGTTGACGAAGTCGCCGAACTGCGCCTCCCAGCAGACCAGCGCGTTGATGTTCTCCACCGAGTAGCCGTACTCGAAGCCCATCGCCGCGTACTCGCTGAGCAGGGAGTCGTGCACGAAGAACCGGGACCGCTCGCCGTCGCCGGTCAGCGACTGCAGGGGCAGGTGGTCCTGGCCGGTCTCGGCGTCGACCACCGCGGCGTGCCGCTGAACGAAGGTGCCCCGGCGGGAGTCCTGACCGGCGAGCCGGACGGTGACCCCGTCGTGCAGCAGCGAGCCGAACGCGATGATCTCGCCGAAGCCCCAGTCGATGTTGCCCTCGACGGACATCTTGGCCCGCCGGTCGAGCAACTGCTGGATCCGCTTGTGCGGGGTGAAGCCCTCCGGCAGGTTGACGTGCGCCTCGCCGATGGCCTTGACGACGCCGGCGTCGGTGGCGGTCTCCACCTGCGGCTCCGGCTCGTCCTCCCGCTTGGGGCGGCTGAGCTGGCGCGG
The DNA here is from genome assembly GCF_043205005.1 of Micromonospora sp. NPDC047620. NCBI lineage: Bacteria > Bacillati > Actinomycetota > Actinomycetes > Micromonosporales > Micromonosporaceae > Micromonospora > Micromonospora sp. NPDC047620. The sequence continues at coordinate 1,707 of NZ_JBIDDG010000014.1, forward strand.
CATGGTGGCCGCGTCGCGGGTGGCCTTGAAGACCCGCTCCAGCTGCGACTGGTAGTCGCGCAGCAGCTCCTCCGCGTCCTCCACGGTGATGTCGCCGCGCCCGATCAGCTCCTCGGTGTAGAGCTTCCGGACGGACCGCTTCGAGTCGATGATCTTGTACATCTGCGGGTTGGACATCGACGGGTCGTCGCCCTCGTTGTGCCCGCGCCGGCGGTAGCAGACCATGTCGATGACGACGTCCTTGTTGAACGCCTGCCGGTACTCGAAGGCCAGCCGGGCCACCCGGACCACGGCCTCGGGGTCGTCGCCGTTGACGTGGAAGATCGGCGCCTGGATCATCCGGGCGACGTCGGTGCTGTAGAGGCTGGAGCGGCTGTACTCCGGGGCGGTGGTGAAGCCGACCTGGTTGTTGACCACCACGTGCACGGTGCCGCCGGTGCGGTAGCCGCGCAGCTGGGAGAGGTTGAGCGTCTCCGCCACCACGCCCTGGCCGGCGAAGGCGGCGTCGCCGTGCACCGCGAGCGGCAGCACGGTGTAGCCCTCCAGCTTGAGGTCTATCCGGTCCTGCTTGGCCCGGACGATGCCCTCCAGCACCGGGTCGACGGCCTCCAGGTGCGACGGGTTCGCCACCACCGAGACCTTGACCGCGTGGTCGCCGTCCGGCGTGGTGAACTTGCCGTTCTGACCCAGGTGGTACTTCACGTCGCCGGAGCCCTGCGTGGAGCGCGGGTCCAGGTGCCCCTCGAACTCCGAGAAGATCTTCTCGTACGGCTTGCCGACGATGTTCGCCAGCACGTTGAGCCGGCCGCGGTGGGCCATGCCGATGACGACCTCGTCCAGCCCGCCCTCGGCGGACGCCTCCAGCACCTCGCCGAGCAGCGGGATCAGCGACTCGCCGCCCTCCAGCGAGAAGCGCTTCTGCCCGACGTACTTGGTCTGCAGGAAGGTCTCGAAGGCCTCGGCGGCGTTGAGCCGGTTGAGCACGTGCTTCTGCTCGTCCGGGGACGGCTTCTCGTACTTGCGCTCGATCCGCTCCTGGATCCAGCGCCGCTCCTCCGGGTCCTGGATGTGCATGTACTCGATGCCGACCCGGCGGCAGTACGAGTCGCGCAGCACGCCGAGGATGTCGCGCAGCTTCATCCGCTGCTTGCCGGCGAAGCCGTTGACCGGGAACTCGCGGTCCAGGTCCCACAGGGTCAGCCCGTGCTGGAGGACGTCCAGGTCCGGGTGCTTGCGGATCTCGAACTCGAGCGGGTCGGTGTCGGCCATCAGGTGCCCGCGCACCCGGTAGGCGTGGATCAGCTCGTGCACCCGGGCGGTCTTGTTGATCTGGCCCTCGCTGTTGACCGCGACGTCGCGCATCCAGCGCACCGGCTCGTACGGGATCCGCAGCGAGGTGAAGATCTGGTCGTAGAAGTCGTGCTCGCCCAGCAGCAGCTCGTGCATGACCTTGAGGAACTCGCCGGACTGCGCGCCCTGGATGATCCGGTGGTCGTACGTGCTGGTCAGGGTGATGACCTTGCTGACCGCCAGCTCGGCCAGGGTGGCCTCGGACATGCCCTGGTAGGGGGCCGGGTACTCCATCGCGCCGACGCCGATGATCGCGCTCTGCCCCTGCATGAGCCGCGGCATCGAGTGCACGGTGCCGATGCCGCCGGGGTTGGTCAGGGAGATCGTGGTGCCGGAGTAGTCCTCCATGGTCAGCTCGTTGCGGCGGGCGCGCCGGACCACGTCCTCGTACGCCTGCCAGAACTGCCGGAAGTCCATCTGCTCGCAGGCCTTGATGGACGGGACCACCAGGTTGCGGCTGCCGTCCGGCTTGACCAGGTCGATCGCGATGCCCAGGTTGACGTGCTCGGGCCGGACCATGACCGGCTTGCCGTCGACCTCGGCGAAGGAGTTGTTCATCTCCGGGTGGGCGACCAGCGCCCGGACCATCGCGTACCCGATGAGGTGGGTGAAGCTGACCTTGCCGCCGCGCCCACGGGTGAGGTGGTTGTTGATCACGATGCGGTTGTCGACCAGCAGCTTGGCCGGGACGGCGCGCACGCTGGTGGCGGTCGGCACGGCGAGCGAGGCGTCCATGTTCTGGACGATCTTCGCCGCCACGCCGCGCAGCGGGGTGGTCTGCGGGCCGGTGGCGGTCGGCTTGGTCGGCGCGGGCTTCGCGGGCGCCGGCTTGGCCGGGGCGGCCTTGGCGGCCGGCTTCTCCGGCTTGGCCTCCGGCTTCTTCTCCGCCGGCTTGACGGCGGCCGGCTGCGCGACCGAGGTGGTCGCCTCCTGCTGCCCGGCGGGCTCCGGCTTGGCGGCCGGCTTCGGGGCCTGCTTTTCGGCGCGGGGCGTGCCGGCGCCGGGCGCCGGACGGTAGTCCGCGAAGAAGTCGTGCCAGGCCGAATCGACGCTGGTGGGGTCGGCGAGGTAGCGCTGGTACATCTCCTCGACGATCCACTCGTTCGGGCCGAAACCCGCCAGTGGGTTCTCCTGCGAAGTCTGCTGGGTCGACACGGCCGGTAATCGCCTCTTTCACGCGGGTTTGTGTGTCACGCGGTGTCCCCGTGCCGCCCTGTCTGCGAGCGCCCACGAGACGGCTCCCAGGCTACGCCGTGCGGATGCCGCAGGCATTTCCGCCTCCGCTGCGTGGCCCGTTTCACAGAAGATGCCAGAAGTTGGCCAAACGCTGCGTGTTCCGCCGGCTGCTGGTAAGGCCCGCCGTGTCGCCGGCGCCCGGTACGACGGGGGCGGGGGTGGTGCCCCGGCACCACCCCCGCCCCCGTCCTCCGAACCCGTCAGGAGATGTCGCGACGGCGGGTGATCGCGACGCCGACCACCCCGCTGACCACCGCGTAGCCGATCAGCACGAGCGCGCCGACCCACCACTGGGGGGTGAAGTCCGTCTGGCCCTCGCTGACCATGACGGTCGAGGCGACGGCCGGCCAGATCACCTGCCACTTGGCCACGGCCTGGTTCTCCAGCACGTTCGCCAGCAGCATGAACAGCAGCCCCACCACCTGCGTGCCGACCAGGTAGAGCACCGCGGCGGTGATCACCGCGCCGAGCTGGTTGGTGATCAGCGTGCCGATTCCCACGCCGAGGACCGTCCAGATCGCGTACGCCAGCAGGTTGAGCAGCAGCGCCCGCTGCACGGCCCACTCGTCGAGCAGGGTGCCGTAGTCGTTGATCGACAGGAAGACCGCCCCGGCGGCCAGGTCGATCACGGTGGTCACCAGCCAGAACCCGAAGCCCAGCAGGCTCGCCGCGACGAGCTTGCTGAGGATCACCGACGTGCGCCGCGGCGTGGACAGGAACGTCGTGGTCGCCGTCTGGTGGAAGAACTCGTTGGTGACCATCAGGATGCCGATCAGCATCACGAACATCAGGCCCAGGTACTGCCCGGAGGTGTAGAGGTTCGCGGCCTGCGCCGCCGCGGACGCCATGTCGCCGGTGACGCCCAGGCTCTCGCCCTTGCCGCTCAGCGTCTCGTCGGCGACCCAGGCGTTGAACGCGAACGCCAGCGCGATCGACAGGAACGCGCCGATGGCCAGCCACCACCACGTGCTGGTGGTGCGGATCTTGAGCAGCTCGGATCGGACGAGGTTCATCGGATGCCCGCCTTTCCGGCCGTCAGCTCCAGGAAGACCCGTTCCAGGTCGGGCCGTTCCGTGGTCAGTTCGTGTAGTTCGACGCCGGCGGCCAGGGCGACCCGGCCCACGGTCGGGGCGTCCACCCCGCCCACCAGCAGGACGCCGTGCTCGTCGACGTCGACGGTGGCCGGGCCGTCCTTCAGCGCCACGGTCAGCGCGTCGGCCTGCGGGGTGCGCACGCGCACCCGGACGCCCTGCGCCATCGACCCGATCACGTGCTCGACCGTGCCCTGCCGGACGAGCTGGCCGGCGGCGATGATCACCACGTCGTCGGCGAGCAGCTGCATCTCGGACAGCAGGTGGCTGGAGACCAGCACGGTGCGGCCCTCGTGCGCGAGGTTCTTGAGGAACCCGCGCATCCACCGGATGCCCTCCGGGTCCAGGCCGTTGGCCGGCTCGTCGAGGATCAGCACCTGGGGGTCGCCGAGCATCGCGGCGGCGATGCCGAGCCGCTGCTTCATGCCGAGCGAGTAGCCCTTGAACTTGCGGTTCGCCGCCGGCGTGAGCCCGACCAGCGCCAGCGCCTCGTCGGCCCGCTGCTTCGGCAGCCCCGCCGCCGCGCAGAGCACCCGCAGGTGGTTGATCCCGGTGCGGCCCTTGTGCGCGCTGGACGCCTCCAGCACCGCGCCGACGTGCCGCAGTGGGTCGGTCAGGTCGGCGTACCGGCGACCGCTGATGGTCGCCTGTCCGCCGGTCGGGGTGACCAGGTTCAGCAGCATGCGCAGGGTGGTGGTCTTGCCGGCACCGTTGGGGCCGAGGAACCCGGTCACCCGCCCCGGCTCGACGGTGAAGGACAGATTGTTCACGGCCCGGACGTTCTTGTACTGCTTCGTCAGGCCGGACACCACGATCTGACCGTCAATTGTGGGGCTTCGCTGCCCGTCAGTCATTGCTCTCCTTCGTGCGGGGGCGTCGGGGTACGCCGTGACACAGCGTGGCGGGCGGGCGCAACGAGGTCAATCAGGCGCGCTCCGTAGATCCACCTCCGCCTCAGGCATGAGGCCCTCCTCCCCAGGAACGACTACCCGCCGGCTGCCGTCACGGCGATCCAGGTCGCCCGGGCCCAGGCCAGGAGGGTGCCGTCGGGGGCGTACAGGCTGGTGTGCACGAGCGCCTTGCGGCCCTCGCCGCCGACCATCGCGCCGGTCACCACGCACTCGTCGCCCGGCTCGGGCAGCGCCGCGACCACCGCCGCGATGCGGCCGAGGACGTACGGCCGGCCGGGAGCGATGACGGCCCAGCCGCCGGGGCAGTCCAGCGCCGCCCAGACCGTGGCGGGAGTGACCGACCCCGGCGTGCGGAACGGCGCGGCGGTCCGGCCGTCCGGCAGCCGGCCGGGGAAGATCCGCAGGCCGTCGGGGTGGTCCGGGCCGCAGACGTAGCAGCCCGGGAAGGGGTGCTCCACCAGTCCGGGGTACGCCGCCGACGCGGCCCGCGCGGCCGGCAGGTCCACCGGCGGCACGACCGCGCGGGGATCCTCCGTGGGGCGGACCTGGGCGACGACCAGGCCCTCCGGGTCGCGGACCTCCCCGTCGACGAGAGTGAGCAGGGTCTCCAGCGGGGGCGGGCGGCGCAGCGTCACCTCGACCGGCCCCGGGGCGCCGGACGCGGCGGCGAAGACCCCGGCGCTCCAACCGCCGTTGCCCGAGCCGGGCGGCCCGTTGTGGCGCGACTCGATGATCATCAGACACCTCCCGCGGCGCGGCGTCCGGCCCCGTCGCCGGCCCGCCCCCGGCAGCCTCGCACGCCCGCCGGCCGGCCCCGCCACGGGTCGCCGACCGCCGTTCACCTCATCGACACTCCTCACCCCAACGCCCGGCAACCCGGGCCGCCTACACAGATGCCATGGCCGTTCTGCACGCCGCTGGCGCACCCCTGACGACCAGCGGATACACCCTGCTGATCGCCGACGACCCGAGTGAGGTCGCGGCCGCGCAACGCCTCCGTCACGAGGTGTTCGCCACCGAGCTCGGCGCCACCCTCCGCCCCGACGCCGCCGGGCGCGACGTCGACGAGTTCGACCCGTACTGCGACCACCTGATCGTCCGGCAGGAGAGCACGGGCGAGGTCGTCGGCACGTACCGGCTCCTCCCGCCGGACCGCACCGACCGCCGGTACGCCGAGACCGAGTTCGACCTCGCGGCGCTCGACCCGCTCCGGGAACAGCTGGTCGAGGCCGGCCGCTCCTGCGTGCACCCCGACCACCGCTCCGGCGCCGTGATCAACCTGATGTGGGCCGGCATCACCCGCTACCTGCACCTACGCGGGTCGCGCTGGCTCGGCGGCTGCGCGTCGGTGCCGGTGGCCGACGGGGGCGGGACCGCCGCCGCGGTGTGGGACGAGGTCCGGGCCCGGCACCTGGCCCCGCCGCCGCTGCGGGTGCGTCCGCGCCGCCCCTGGTTCGCCGAGCCGGGCGCGACGACCGGGCCGGCCGACGGTCCGGCGGGGCAGGCCGTGCTGCCGCCGCTGCTGCGCGGCTACCTGCGCCTCGGCGCGTGGGTCTGCGGGGAACCCGCGTACGACCCGGACTTCGGGGTGGCCGACTTCTACGTGCTCTTCTCCCTGGACCGGATGAACCCCCGCTACCTGCGGCACTTCCTGGGCGGGGCCGAGCGGTGAGTGCGACACCTCTCTGGCTGCCCGCGTCGGGCTGCGGGCCGGCCTGCCTCCCGGTCGCCGGCGAGCCGCCGGCCGCGCCGGCTGCGCCGGCGGCCCGGCGGGCGGCCCGGCTGCTGGCTGTGCTCGGGATGCTGCTGGCGGGCACGGTGCTGGCCGCGCTGCTGCCGGTGCTGCCGGCGGGGGAGCGGGCCGTGGCCGTGCGCGGCTGGGCCCGGGGGACGCTGCGCGCCCTCGGCGTACGCCTGGTGGTGCGCGGCCGGGCGCCGCGGCGGCCGGCGTTGCTGGTGGCCAACCACGTCTCCTGGCTGGACGTGCTGGCGCTGCTGGCCGTCGCGCCGGCCCGGATGGTGGCCAAGCGGGAGGTGCGCTCCTGGCCGCTGGTCGGGCTGCTCGCGACCGCGGCCGGCACCGTCCTGGTCGACCGGGCCCGGCCGCGCGACCTGCCGGCGACGGTGGCCCGGGTCGCCGCCGTGCTGCGCGCCGGCCGCCCGGTGGCGGTCTTCCCGGAGGGTACGACGTGGTGCGGGGCCGCCGACGCGGTCGGCTGCCGCCCCGGCCGGGGGTTCCGCCCGGCCCTGTTCCAGGCGGCGATCGACGCCGGGGCGCCGGTGGTGCCGCTGCGGATCGGGTACGCGTGCGCGGCGACCGGCGCGCCGACCACGGCCGCCGCCTTCGTCGGCGACGACAACCTGTTCCGCTCGCTGGGTCGGGTGCTCGCCGCCCGCGACCTGGAGGTCCGGGTGACCGTCTCCGCCGCGCTGCACCCCGCGCGGGACGCCGACCGTCGACTGCTCGCCCGAACGGCCGAATCGGCCGTGCACCTCGTGCCGCCGCCGGCCGGGTCGGCGGCCCCGGGCACGCC
>NZ_JBIDDG010000014.1:8928-178996 GCF_043205005.1 Micromonospora sp. NPDC047620
GGTCCCCGCGCCGGCGCTGTCCGCGCCGGTCCCCGCGCCGGCGCTGTCCGCGCCGGTCCCCGCGCCGGCGCTGTCCGCGCCGGTCCCCGCGCCGGCGCTGTCCGCGCCGGTCCCCGCGCCGGTCCTCGTGCCGGCACCGTTCCCGCCGGTCGCCGCGCCGTCGGAACCGGGGCCGCCCGCCGGGCCGGCCGGACCGGAGCGGAGGCTCGACCTGGCCGCCTGACCCGGACGGCGAGGACCGTCCGCCGTCCGGTGGCATCGCTTGCCATATCGCGATGTATCGCGTTAGTGTCCTGCCGTGGGACGCGCCGGGCCGGCGCGTCACCGGAGGGAGGACCGATGACCGGCTGGACCGTGGACGCCCCGCAGCGGCTCACCCTGGACGGGCCGGTCACCCGGCTGGACGTCCACCTGCTCAGCGGCCGCCTCAACGTGGTGGCCACCGACGGCCCGGCCCGGGTCGACGTCACCCGGGTCGGTCGCCGGCCGGTCCTGGTCGAGCACCGGGACGGCCGGCTCTCCGTACGCCAGCAGCGGCGCCGGCGGTGGTCGGAGTTCGTCTGGTGGGTGGGGCCACTTTCCCGGCTGGCCCGGGTCGACGTCTCCGTCGCGGTCCCCGCCGACGTGCTGGCCGACCTCGAACTGGTCGAGGGCTCGCTGGTCGCGTCGGGCCTGCGCGGCCGGACCCGGGTGGAGGTGACGGCGGGGCGGATCACGCTGATGGGGCTGCGCGGCCCGACGTCGGCGAAGACCACGTCGGGCCCGGTCGAGGCGCTCGGCGTGTCCGGCGACCTCGACCTGGAGACGGTCTCGGGCGAGGTGACCCTCGCCGACAGCGCGGCCGGGCAGGTGCGCGCGAGCACCGTCTCCGGCGCCATCACCTGCGACCTGGACAACCCGCGGCGCAGCGACATCCGGCTCAGCACGATCTCCGGCGGCATCACCGTCCGGGTCCGCGAGGACAGCGACCTCGCCGTGCGCCTGCACACCACGTCGGGCCGGATCACCAGCGGCTTCGCCCAGGTGCGGGGCAGCGCCGCCCCCGGGGCGGTGGTCGACAGCGAGGGAGTGCTCGGCGCGGGCGAGGGTAAGCTCTGGGCTTCCGCCACCTCGGGCAGCATCGCGCTGCTCGCCCGCCCGGTGGACGACCAGGAAGAGGAGCTGCCGTGACCGCCGTGTTCAGTCACGGGCGGCTCCGGCTCTACCTGCTCAAGCTCCTCGACGACGGCCCGAAGCACGGCTACGAGCTGATCCGCCTGCTGGAGGAGCGGTTCCTCGGCCACTACGCGCCCAGCGCCGGCACCATCTACCCCCGGCTGCAACGGATGGAGGCCGACGGGCTCGTCACCCACACCGCCGTCGGCGGCCGCAAGGTCTACGAGATCACCGAGGCCGGCCGGGCCGAGCTGCGCCAGCGGGCCGGCGAGCTGGCCGCCCTGGAGTCGGACATCGCGGCCTCGGTCGAGGACCTGTCCGCGCTGGCCGGGGAGATCCGCGACGAGGTACGCGGCTCGGTCCGCGACCTGAAGCGGGAGCTGCGCGAGGCGGCGCGGCAGACCCGACGGGCCCGCTGGACGCCCCCGACACCCGGTCCGGCCCCCGCCCCCGGCCCCGCCGCGGGGCCGGGAACGACGCCGCTCGCCGAGTTCGACCAGCGGCTGGCGGCCTTCGCCGTCGAGGTGGGCGCACTGGTGCGGGCCCGCAGGCTCACCGATTCGCAGCTGCGTACGGCGATCCGGCTGCTCGACGGCGCGCTGGACGGGCTGCGGCGGCTCCTTCGCTGATCACGACGGTCGGCTCACAGGCTTTTTCCAGGAAGTGCCCAGCGCGGACGCAGCGAGAGCGCGGATGATGGGCGCATGGCCGCTACCCAGACCGAGGCGCGACTGCTCGTCGTCGAGGACGATCCCAACATCCTCGAACTGCTCTCCGCGAGCCTGCGCTTCGCGGGCTTCGACGTGGCCACCGCGACGAGCGGCAGCGCCGCCCTGCACGCCGCCAAGGACCACCGGCCCGACCTGGTCGTGCTCGACGTGATGCTGCCCGACCTGGACGGCTTCGAGGTCATCCGGATGCTCCGCGAGGGCGGCACGCGCACGCCCGTGGTCTTCCTCACCGCGCGCGACGCCACCGACGACAAGATCCGCGGGCTGACCCTGGGCGGGGACGACTACGTCACCAAGCCGTTCAGCCTGGAGGAGCTGACCGCCCGGATCCGGGCGGTGCTGCGGCGGACCAGCACCGGCGAGCAGGCGCCCTCCCGGCTGACCTTCGCCGACCTGGAGCTGGACGAGGAGACCCATGAGGTGCACCGGGCCGGCCAGCGGGTGCAGCTGTCGCCGACGGAGTTCAAGCTGCTGCGCTACCTGATGCTGAACGCCAACCGGGTGCTGTCGAAGGCGCAGATCCTCGACCACGTGTGGAACTACGACTTCCGGGGCGACGACAACATCGTCGAGTCCTACATCTCCTACCTGCGCCGCAAGGTGGACAACACCCAGCCCCGGCTGATCCACACCCTGCGGGGCGTCGGGTACGTGCTGCGCAAGCCGGCGGCGTGAACCCGGTCCACCAGGGGAAGGCGCGGCTGCGCAGCGTCCCGCTGCGGGTGAAGCTGGTCGCCGCGGTGCTGGCACTGGTCGCCGCCGCGCTGCTGGTGATCAGCTCGCTGACCGCCTTCTTTCTCCGCAACTATCTGGTCGGCCAGGTTGACGGCCAGATCAAGTCGGCCAGCCAAGGCCTCGGCCAGGCACTTCCCTGGCTGCGCAGCGGTCAGGTCCAGGCGATGCTGCCCAGCAGCTACGTCGTCTCGATCGCCGACGAGGAACAGGTGTACCGGCCGGTCTACGACGTCAAGAGCCTCGACCCCGAGCAACTGCCGAGTTTTCCCACCGACCTCAGCGGATTCGTCGCGCTCGAAGGCGAGCCCGTCTACGTCCTGTCCCGGGACGGTCACACCCGCTGGCGGGTGGTCTACGCGGGACAGAAGGACGGCTCGGTGCTGGCCGTGGGTCAGCCGCTCACCCAGGTGGATCGCGCCGTGAAGCAGCTGATCTGGATCGACCTGCTGGTCGGCGGGTCGGTGCTGATCCTGCTCGCCTCGATCGGCGCGGCGATCGTCCGGACCAGCCTGAAACCGCTGGTGGAGATCGAGCGTACGGCCGCCGCCATCGCCGGTGGCGACCTGACCCGCCGGGTCCCCGACCCGGAGGAGGGGCAACCCGTCCCGACCTCGGAGCTGGGCCGGCTCTCCCGGGCGCTGAACGCCATGCTGACGCAGATCGAGGCGGCCTTCACCGCCCGGGCCGCCTCGGAGACCGCCGCCCGGGCCGCCGAGACCACGGCCCGGGACGCGGCCGGCGCGGCGCGGGCGTCCGAGGCGCGGGCCCGGCGCTCGGAGGAGCGGATGCGGCAGTTCGTCGCGGACGCCTCCCACGAGCTGCGGACGCCGCTGACCACCATCCGGGGCTTCGCCGAGCTGTACCGGCAGGGCGCGGCGAGCGCGCCGGAGCAGACCGCCGACCTGCTGCGCCGCATCGAGCAGGAGGCGGCCCGGATGGGGCTGCTGGTGGAGGACCTGCTGCTGCTGGCCCGGCTGGACCGGGAACGGCCGCTCGCCCTCGCCCCGGTGGAGCTGCCCGTGCTGGCCAGCGACGCGGTCGAGGCCGCCCGGGTGGTGGCGCCGGAGCGCCGGGTGGAGCTGGAGATCGAGCCCGGGTCCGGCCCGCTGGTGGTCTACGGCGACGACGCCCGGCTCCGTCAGGTGATCGGCAACCTGATGACCAACGCCCTCACGCACACCCCGCCGGACGCCTCGGTGACCCTGCGGCTGCGGGTCGAGTCGGGCAACCTGGCCGTGGTGGAGGTGGCGGACACCGGCCCCGGGCTCACCCCCGACCAGGCGGAGCGGGTCTTCGAGCGCTTCTACCGGGTGGACGCGGCGCGTACCCGGCGGGCCGGCGGCAACACCGGCACCGGGCTCGGCCTGGCCATCGTGGCGGCGCTGGTGCGCGCGCACCACGGCACCGTCGAGGTGGCCGACACCCCGGGCGGGGGCGCGACCTTCCGGGTCCGGCTGCCGCTCGTGCCGGACGTCGAGGGCGATGGCGAGTGACTTTCAGCCAACATTCAGGCCGGTTCCAGGCTGGTCGCAGTGCTCCGAGCGAAGGTGGATCCATGACCGAGTACGAGTCCGACCCGCAGCGCCGGCCGGCCGCCACCGACGCCGAGCCGTCGCACCCCACCGCCGAGCTGCCGCGCGTCGAGCGCGCGCAGTCCGACTCCCGCCCCGACCCCGCCCCGGGCGCCCCCGGCGACACCGCCGCCCCGGACCCGGCCGCATCCGCCGCGCCGGCCGCACCCGCCGCTCCGGTGGCGACGGGCGGCGACGCCGTCCGTACCGCCGAGCTGGGCCCGACCGTCGACGCCCCGCTCGCGGGCGACGCCGTCCCGCGCGTTCCGGAGCAGGCCCGGGCCCCCGAGGGCGTCGCCGCCCCGGACCCGGCCCGTGGCCCCGGCGCCCCGGCCGGGCAGCCCGCCCCGGCGGGCCCGTTCCCGCCCGCCACGGCTGGCCCGTCCGCCCCGCCCTACCCCGTGTCCGCCCAGGCCCCCGGTGGCCAGCCGCACGCGGCCGGTCAGCTCGGCCAGCCGCACGCGGCCGGTCAGCTCGGCCAGCCGCACGCGGCCGGTCAGCCCGGCCAGCCGCAGGGCACGACGTACCCGGGCGCGCCGTGGTACGGCCAGCAGTCCGGCTGGAGCGGCGGGGGACAGCCGGGACAACCGGGGGCGGGCTACGGCCAGCACCCGCACCACCCGGGCCAGCCGGTGCCGCCCTGGGCCCCCGCGCCGGCGGTCGGCCCCCGGCCGGGCCGGATCGCCAAGCTCGCCGGCGCCGGCGTCGCGGTCTTCGCCCTGATGCTCGGTTCGGGCGTCGCCGGCGGGGCGCTCGCGCTCGCCGTCGACGGCGACTCCGGGGCCACCCGTACCTACTCCGCCGCGCCGGTGATCAACAGCGCCGACCTGCCCCGGATCGCCGCTGCCGTGCAGCCCAGCGTCGTCTCCATCGCCACCGACAGCGGCGAGGGCTCCGGCGTGATCCTCACCGCCGACGGCTACGTGCTCACCAACAACCACGTCGTCGCCTCCGCCGGCCGGGACAGCGTCCGGGTGGTCTTCGCCGACGGCAAGACCGTCCAGGCCCGGATCGTCGGCACCGACCCGAAGACCGACCTGGCGGTGGTGGAGGCCGCCGGCGTCAGCGACCTGAAGCCGGCCACGTTCGGCGACAGCGACGCGATGCAGGTCGGTGACCAGGTGCTCGCCCTCGGCAGCCCGCTGGGCCTCCAGGGCTCGGTCACCGCCGGCATCCTCAGCGCCCGCGACCGCACCATCCAGGCCGGCAGCGGCGAGCAGCGGCAGGAGCCGGGCCAGGGCGCCAGCTCGATCGCCGGGCTGCTCCAGACCGACGCGCCGATCAACCCGGGCAACTCCGGTGGCGCGCTGGTCAACACCCGGGGCGAGGTGATCGGCATCAACACCGCGATCGCCACCGCCGGTCAGGGCAGCACCGGCAACATCGGCGTCGGCTTCGCGATCCCCAGCAACAAGGCCAAGGACGTGGCCGGCAAGCTCCAGCGGGGCGAGAAGGTTAGCCACCCGTCGCTCGGGGTCAGCGTGACGGCCGCCGAGGGCGGTGGGGCGCTGGTCGCCGCCGTCACCTCCGGCAGCGCCGCCGAGAAGGCCGGGCTCCAGCGCGGCGACGTGATCACCCGGTTCGGCGACAAGGTGGTCAACGACTCGGACGACCTGGTCGGTGCCGTGCAGGCCGGCAAGGTCGGCGACCGGGTAACGGTGACCTACAAGCGCAACGGTGCCGAATCCACGGCAACCGTGACGCTCGCCGAGACGTCGTAGTCCGTAACCGAGACTTTCCTCCTCCCTCCGGCGGCGGGTGGCGGAGCCAAGGGGGTTGGCTCCGTCACCCGCCGCTTCCTCTGACGGCGGTTCGCCCGGTGCGGGTGAGCCGCCGTCACCCGTCGGGCCAGCATCGTCGGTGGCAGACCCGGCGAGGCGTACGGAGGGATGCGATGACCACGGCAGCGGCCGTCCGGACCGACGATCGGATCCAACGGGACGTGCTCGACGAGCTGGCCTGGGACGCCCAGGTGCAGCCGAACGACATCGGGGTGACCGTCGCCGACGGCGTGGTCACGCTGACCGGTTGGGTGGACGGCTCCGCCCGCAAGTGGGCGGCGCAACGCTGCGCGCAGCGCGTACGCGGGGTGCGGGCGGTCGCCGACGACATCGAGGTGCGCCTGCCCGGCGAGGCGGGGCACACGGACGTCGAGATCGCGATCGCGGTGAGCCGGGCGCTGGAGTGGGACAGCTTCGTCCGCGCCGAGCTGCTGGACGTCACGGTGGCCAACGGGTGGGTGATGCTGCGCGGCGAGGTGGAGTTCGGCTGGCAGCGGCGTACCGCCGAACGGGAGGTGCGCCGGCTGCGCGGCGTACGCGGGGTGACGAACCTGGTCGAGGTGCGCCCCGCCGCCCGTCCGGACGCCGAGCGGATCCGGCGCGACCTGCAGCGGGCGCTGCTGCGGGGGATCGGCACCGAACGGGTGACCGTCGAGCTGGACGGGGACACGGTGACCCTCGGGGGCGTGGTCCGTTCCTGGTGGGAACGGGACGAGGCGGAGCGGCTGGCCTGGTCCGCCGTGGGAGTGCGGGCGGTGCGGGACCGGCTCATCGTGGGCGGGTGAACGCCGGCTTGTCCGGTTTAGCCGTGCCGTCACCGGGAAACCGCCCTCGATCCCGCCGTGTGGGGTGACCGGCCGGAGCGCATCCGGGCGCCGACTGCCCACCCGCACCACCGACCGACGGGGAGGACTCGTGGCCGTGAACCACCTGCCGACCGACCGGGCGGCGGAATGGCCGTTGCGGATCGCGATGGTGGTGCCGCCGTGGCTGTCGATGCCCCCGCCCGGCTACGGCGGGCTGGAACAGGTCGTGACCGGCCTGGTGGAGGGGTTGAGCGAGCGGGGACACGCCGTGACCGTGTTCGGGGCGGGCCAGGAGCACGGAACCCCCGCCGCCTTCGTCTCCACCGTGCCGGAGCTGCAGTACGAGCGGCTCGGCGAGGCGCTGCCCGAGCTGGCCCACCTGGCCCGGGTCAACCACCTCGTCGACGCGGCCGACTTCGACGTCGTCCACGACCACACCACGATCGGCCCGCTGGTCGCCGGCCGCCGGGCGGTCCCCACCGTGGCCACCGTGCACGGCAACCCCGTGGGTGAGTACGGCGCCGTGCTCAGCGACACCGACCCGGGCGTCGGGCTGGTCGCCATCTCCCACGCCCAGCGCCGGCTCAACCCGCGACTGCCCTGGGTCGGCACGGTGCACAACGCGATGGACGTCCAGGGCATCCCGCACAAGACCACGCCCAGCCACGGCCCCGTGCTCTGGCTGGCCCGGTTCAGCCCCGACAAGGGCCCGGACGTCGCCATCCGGGCGTGCCGGGTGGCCGGCCTGCCGCTGGTGCTCGCCGGCAAGTGCAACGAGCCGCCCGAACGCCGCTACTTCGACGAGGCGGTCCGGCCCCTGCTCGGCGAGGACGTCCACGTGGTGCTCGACGCCGACCGGGCGGAGGCGCTGCGGCTGCTGGTCGAGGCCCGGTGCCTGATCATGCCGATCCAGTGGGAGGAGCCGTTCGGCATGGTGATGGTGGAGGCCATGGCGACGGGCACCCCGGTGGTGGCCCTGAACCGGGGGGCCGTGCCGGAACTCGTCCGGCCCGGGGTGACGGGCCTGATCTGCGAGGGCGTGGACGACCTGCCCGGCGCGCTGCGTGCCGTGTCCGGCCTCGACCCGGCGGACTGCGTCGCGCACGTGGCGCAGAACTTCTCCACCGCCCAGATGGCCGCCGGCTACGAGCAGGCGTACCGCCGCTTCATCGCCGACTCGGCCCGGTCCGCCGGGATCCGGGAGCCGGCCCGGGTGGCCGGGCGTTGACCATGGCCGGCCGTACCTGACCGGCCCTCTCCGGCGGCCCGCTCGGCCCGCGCCGTCCGGCGCACCGACGCCCGGCCGGCACCGGCACCGGACGGCCGCTTTCCGGCCCGTGCCAGGATGAGGCCATGGCGCGGGGACCGGTGGCGTTCGTGCTCGGGGGCGGGGGAGTTCTCGGCGCGGTCGAGGTGGGCATGCTGCGGGCCCTGTTCCGGGCTGGGATCCGGCCCGACATGGTGCTCGGCACGTCGATCGGAGCGGTCAACGGCGCCCTGGTCGCCGCCGAGCCGTCCGAGGCGGTCACCGACCGGCTGGTCCGGCTCTGGGCCTCGCCGGAGGCGAGCGAGGTGTACGGCGACTCGGTGGCCCGGCAACTGCGCCGGTTCGCCGCCCGGACCCACCTGCACTCGCCTCGCCCGCTGCGCAAGCTGCTGGAGAGCGAGCTGGGCGCGGAGACCACCTTCGCCGACCTTCGGGTGCCGTTCCGCTGCTGCGCCGCGAACATCGAGCGGGCCGCCGAGCACTGGTTCGACAGCGGTCCGCTGGTGCCGGCCGTGCTGGCCTCCGCCTCGGTGCCGGGGCTGCTGCCGCCCGCCCAGATCGGCGACCAGCACTACGTCGACGGCGGGATCGTCAACTCCATCCCGATCGGCGAGGCCGTCGCCGCCGGCGCCGGGCGGATCTTCGTACTCCAGGTGGGGCGGATCGAGCGGGAGCTGACCCCGCCCCGGCGTCCCTGGGAGATCGCCCAGGTCGCGTTCGAGATCGCCCGGCGGCACCGGTTCGCCCGGGAGATGGCGGCCCTCCCCGACGGGGTGGAGGTGCACGTGCTGCCCACCGGCGGGCTGAACCCGCGCGACGACACGCCGTGGGCGTACCGGGACATGGCGGCGGTGGGGCGGCGGATCAGCCGGGCCTACACGGCCTCCCGGCACTACCTGGCCACCCAGGTGGAGCGCTGATGCCCCTGCCGCCGCGGTGGGTACGCCGGGCGCTCCTGGCCCCCGGCGTGGTGCTGCTCGCCTTCCTGGTGGTGACCACACTGCCGGTCTGGGCGCTGTTCGCGGCGGCCGCCTCGCCGCTGGTCCCGGGCCGGCTCCGGCCGCTGCGACTGCTCTGGATCGGCTGCGTCTACCTGGTCTGGGACGCGGCGGCGCTGCTCGCGCTCTTCGGGCTCTGGGTCGCCTCCGGCTTCGGCTGGCGGGCCCGCTCGCCGGCCTTCCAGCGGGCGCACTACGTGCTCGCCGGCTGGTTCCTGCGGGTGCTCTTCTGGCAGGCCCGCTGGACGTTGCACCTGAGCATCGACGTGGTCGGCACCGATCCCGACACGGCCCTGCCCGGCCGGCCGGAACTGGTGCTCTGCCGGCATGCCGGCCCCGGCGACTCGTTCATCCTGATCCACGCCCTGGTGAACTGGTTCAACCGGGAGCCGCGGATCGTGCTCAAGGACAGCCTCCAGTGGGATCCGGCGATCGACGTGCTGCTCAACCGGCTGCCCAACCGCTTCCTCGCGCCCGGCCCGGACGGGCGGGGCTCGGTGACCGAGCAGATCGGGCACCTGGCCGAGGGCCTGGACGACGACGACGCCTTCGTGATCTTCCCCGAGGGCGGCAACTTCACCCCGCGCCGCCGGCTGCGGGCCATCGCGCGGCTGCGCGCGCTGGGCCTGGAGCGCATGGCGCTGCGTGCGGAACGGATGCGACACGTGCTCGCCCCGCAGCCCGGCGGGCTGCTCGCGGCCCTGGACGCCGCCCCCGACGCCGGGGTGATCTTCGTGGCGCACACCGGCCTGGACCGGATGCTCACCGTGGCCGACGTGTGGCGGGAACTGCCGATGGACAAGCGGATCGTCATGCGCTTCTGGTCGGTGCCGCCCGAGGAGGTGCCGACCGGCCGGCAGGAGCGGATCGACTGGCTCTTCGACTGGTGGGCGCGGATCGACGAGTGGATCGCGGCCAATCGGGACGGCGCCACGTAGGGTGCGCTGGTGGACCAGATCTGCGTGGTGACGACGGTGGTGGACGCGCGGTCGGTCGCCGACGTACTGGCGGCCGCGGCCGTCGCCGGGCGGCTGGCGGCCTGCGCGCAGGTGGGCGGCCAGGTGGACAGCACCTACTGGTGGCGTTCCGGGGTGGAGACCAGCACCGAGTGGTCGGTGCAGTTCAAGACCGCACCGGACCGGGCCGCCGCGCTGGTGGAGCAGATCCGGGCCAGCCATCCGTACGAGGTGCCGGAGATCCTGGTGACCCGGGTGGACAGCGGCGACCCCGCGTACGCCGCCTGGGTGCACGAGCACACCCGGCCCTGAGTACGCGCACTCTGGGGCGGTGACGGGAGCCGGTCGACAATGGCCGGGTGCAGACCACCGGTTACCCCTGTCCCGCCTGCGGCGCGCCGGCCTCCCTCGGCTCCGGCTGCTCCGGTTGCGGGCGACCGCCGTACCCGGCCGCCGCCGAGGTGATCCGGCTCGACCGGGAGATCGTCGCGCTCGGCGGCGAGGTCGAGCGGGCCCGCGCGGCGTACCAGGGGCTCGTCGACCGGCTGGCGGCGAGTCGGCGGCGCCGGGCGGAGTTGGCCGCCGCGATCCGGGCGGAGTTCCCCGGCCCCGCCGCGCGTCCGGCTCCCGCCGTCGTTCCGGCATTCGCGCCGGCCCGCCCGACGCCGGCGTGGCCCGCCGGGGGGCCGGTCGCGCCGGTTCCCGCGCCGGCCGCCGTCGGCGGGGCGGAGACCTCGACCCGGACGGTCCAGAGCCTGCTCTTCGTCCTCGGTGGGCTGCTGCTGGGCACCGCGGCGGTGGTCTTCACGGCGGTCGCCTGGGCGGCGGTCGGGGTCGCCGGCCGGGCCCTGATCCTGGCCGCGTTCACCGTGCTCGCCCTGGCCGCGCCGCTGGTGGCGGTGCGGCGGGGGCTGCGCGGCACGGCGGAGACCTTCGCCGCGGTGGGGCTGTTGTTGGTGCTTCTCGACGGGTACGCCGCCTGGACGGTGGACCTGTTCGGGGTGGCCGGCTGGCCCGGCACCCGCTACGCCGCGCTGGTCGGGGGAGCCGGTGCGGCGGTCGCGGCCGGCTACGCCCGGCTCAGCGGGCTGACCGTGCCGTGGTTCGCGGCCCTGGTGACCGCGCATCCGGTGCTGCCCCTGTTCGCCGTCGCGGCCCGGCCGGACGCCGCCGGCTGGGCGGTGGTCTTCGTCGGGGTGGCGCTGCTCGACCTGGCGGTGCTGGTCGCGCTGCGGCCTCGGGGCGGCCCGGCGGGTGGCGCCGCGACCCGGCCCGGCGGGTCACCGACGGTCGCGTCCCCCGGGGCCGGGGCACCCACGCCGGCGGTGGCGGTGCCGGGGCCGGCTGTCGCGCCGCCCGGTCCGGCTGTCGCGCCGCCCGGTCCGGCTGTCGCGCCGCCCGGTCCGGCTGTCGCGCCGCCCGGTGCGGTGGGCGGATCGGGGGAGCGTCCGGTGGTCATCGCCGGGCGCGTCGTCGCCTGGATCGGGTACGCCGGCGCGCTGGCCGTGGCCGCGAGCTGCGCGCTGGTACCGCTGGCCCTCGGCCGGGCCGCCGGCACCCCGCTGCTGGCCGGGGGCCCGCTGCTGCTGGTGGCGCTGGCGTTGCTCGGCGCGGCGGTGCTCACGGGCGGTCGGGTGTTCCGCGCCGTCGCCGCCGGGCTGCTGGTGCCGGTGCTGGCCGGGGCGGTCGTCCGCCCCGTCGCGGAGCTGGGGACGGCACCGGTGCTCACGGCGCTGGTGGTGGTGGCGCTGGCCGGCGCGGTGCGGCTGCTGCCCGCCGGCTGGCGGACCGGTCCCCGGTTCGGCGCGCTGCTGGTGGCCGGGGGGACCGCCCAGCTCGCCGTGCTGGTGGCCGTGGTGCTTGCCGGCGGTGCGGTCGGCCGGTCGCTGCCGCCGTGGCACGGTGCCGCCGCCGGGCCGGACATCGCCCGGGGTTGGCAGTTGCCGGTGGTGATCGCGCTGACCCTGGCGGCCGTGGGGCTGCTGCTGCCCCGGGCCGCCCGGCCGGCGCTGGCCGCGTTCGGCGTGGCGGCGACCGTGCTCGCCGTGCCCGCCGGCTGGCCGTCGCCGTGGCCCGCCGTGGTGGCCCTGGACTTGGCGGCGGGGGTGGGCCTGCTGGCCGCCGGGGTGGGGCGGCCCGGCGCCCGGTCCTGGACGGCGGTGACGGCGGCGGCGTCCGGAGCCCTCCTGCTCGGGCACGGGCTGCTGGTGGGGTTCGCCGCCCCCGGCGGGGTGGGGGTGACGCTCGCGGTGGTCCTGGCCGCCGGGCCCGCCGTGGCCGCCGCCGGGCGGCGCGGCACGGCCGTCCAGCGCGGGATCGCCGGGGTGTCCCTGGCCGTCGCGTCGCCCGCGGTGCCGGCCGTCGCGGCCGTCGCCCTGATCGCGGCCGGAGCGCCGGCCTGGTGGCAGGCGCGGGCGGCGCTGGCCGCCGTCGCGGTGCTGCCGGTCGGGCTGCTCGCGGTCCGCCGGCACTGGCCCGACCTGCGGACGTACGCCTCCGTCGGGCTCGCCGTGGCGGTCGCGCCGGTCGGGTTGGCGCCGGTGGTCGTACCGGCCGACGAATCGGTGGCGCTCTACGCCGCCGTGGCGGTCCTGCTGGCGGCGCTGAGCGGTGCGGCGCGCTCCGACACCGTCCTGCGGGTGGCCGGCGTCGGGCTGCTGGTGATCTCCCTCGCCGCCGCCGCGCCGGTGGCGTTGACGGTGCTCCTCGCCCCGTACGGCGGGGTGTCGCCCTGGTCCGGGGCGCCGGCGGTCGAGCCCGTCCCGGAGGCGTTCCCGGCCGGCGTGGCGCTGGCCGCGCTGGCGGTGGCCGCGCTGCTGGCGGCGGGGCCCGACCGAGCTGCCCCGGGCGCGGTCCGGCCCGGCGCCGGCAGGTCTGGCGCCGTCGGGGGCGGTGCCGGCACGCCGGGTGCGTCCGGGTCCGGTGCCGGCGTGCCAGGCGCCGTCGGGGCCGGCGGCGGAGCGTCGGCGCGCGGCGGGTGGTGGCGGGCGGCGCTCTTCGCGCTGCCGTTCGTGGCGACCGCCCTGCCGGTGCTGCTGGTCGCCGTCGGCGCGCCGTGGCCGGTGGCGCCGGCTGCCACGCTGGCCGTCGGGGTGGTCGCGGTGCTGGTCGCCGCGCTGGCCGCGCCGCGCCCGCTGCTCGCCCCGGTCGGGGTGCCGGTGGGGCTGGCGTTGACCGCCTCCGGGCTGCTCGGGCTGTTGGCCACCAGGGCGGGCACGCTCGCCGGCCTGGGTGTGCTGGTGGTGGCGGCGACCGTGGTCGGCGTGGCCGCCCGCCGGGACGACGCCCGGCTCGTTGGTCGCCTGGTCGCGGTCGCCGCCGCGACCGGCCTCGCGGTCACCGCGCCGCTGGCCGGCGGGCTGCCGCTGCGGACGGCCGCGTTCAGCGTGCTCGCCGTCGCGGTGCTCACGCTGGCCGCCGCCGCGCTGCTGGGCCGCCACCGGGCGCCGGCCGGGGCCGCCCCGGCCCGCCAAGGGCCCGCCACGGCGGCGGTGCTGGACGCGGCCGCCCAGGCGGTGGCGCTGGTCGCGCTGCTGCTCGCGGTCGGGGCGCTCCGGCACGCGGCGGCGGTCTGCGTGCTGTGGGGCGCCGCCGTCGCGCTGCGGGTGCTGCGCCGGGGCGAGCCGGCGGGCCGCCGCTGGGCGTTCGCGGGCATCGCCGGCGGCAGCGAGCTGCTCGGCGGCTGGCTGCTGCTGGCCGCCGGGGGAGTGGCGGTCCTGGAGGCGTACACGGTCCCGGCGGCGGCGCTGGCCCTCGGGGCGGGCGTGGCGGCGCTGCGCACCCGGCCCGGGCTGACCAGCTGGCTGGCGCTCGGCCCGGGGCTCGCGGCCGCGCTGCTGCCGAGCCTGGTGTCGGTGCTGGTGGCGCCGGATCCCCAGCCGTGGCGGCGGCTGCTGCTGGGGGCCGCCGCGCTCGGCGCGGTGCTCGCCGGGGCGACCCGTCGCTGGCAGGCGCCGGTGCTGCTCGGCGGGGTGACCCTGGCGCTGCTCGCGCTGCACGAGCTGGTCCGCGGGTGGGACCTGCTGCCCCGGTGGATCTTCCTGGCCGTTGGCGGGTTCGCGCTGATCGGCCTCGCCGCCACGTACGAGCGACGGCGGCGGGACCTGGCCCGGCTCCGGGCCGCCGTCGGCCGGATGGGCTGACCGCCGGGGCCCGCGCCCGGCGGCCGGGGGTAGGGCCTGCCCTACCCCCGGCCGGGGGGTGGACAGGGTTACTCAGCGCAACCGTTCTCGGGAGACTGGACGGCAGGGGCGCGCCGGCCGGCGCGGTATCCGGGATCGAGGAACGGGAGCCGCAATGGTGCTCGCAGCGGTGGCAGACCCGCTGGTACGGCGGGGCAGTGACTACTCGCAGTTGTCCCGGCGGATCAGCGGGGCGGGGCTGCTGGAGCGGCGCCCGGGCCGGTACGTGACGCGGATCGTGCTCACCCTGGGCGTCTTCGCGGCGGGCTGGGCCGCGGTCGGGCTGGTCGGGGACTCGTGGGCGCAGCTCCTGGTCGCCGTGTTCCTGGCCGTTGCCACCACGCAGGTCGCGTTCCTCGGCCACGACGCCGGCCACCGGCAGATGTTCCGCCGGCGCGGGCCGAGCGAGGCGGTGGGCCTGCTCACCGGCAACCTGGCGGTGGGGCTCAGCTACGGCTGGTGGGTCGACAAGCACAACCGGCACCACGCCAACCCGAACCACGAGGACGAGGACCCGGACGTCGGGGCGGGTGCGTTGGTCTGGACGTACGAGCAGGCCGCCGCGACGCGCGGCGTCAACCGCTGGCTCGCCCGCCGGCAGGCGTGGCTGTTCTTCCCGATGCTGCTGCTGGAGGGGCTCGCCCTGCACGTGGCGAGCGTGCAGGCGGTCGTCGGGCGGGAGCCGGACGGCGGGTTCCGCACCCCGATGCGGCACCGGAGGGTGGAGGCGCTGCTGCTGGGCCTGCACGCGGTGGGCTACCTCGGCGGGTTGCTGCTGGCGATGTCCCCGGGCAAGGCGCTGCTGTTCGTCGCCGTCCACCAGGGACTCTGGGGCCTCTACATGGGCTGCTCGTTCGCCCCCAACCACAAGGGGATGCCGATGCCGACCGCCGACGACGAGCTCGACTTCCTGCGCAAGCAGGTGCTGACCTCGCGCAACGTCCGGGGTGGCCGGTTCGTCGACGTCGCGCTCGGCGGGCTCAACTACCAGATCGAGCACCACCTGTTCCCGAACATGCCGCGGGCGAACCTGCGCCGGGCCCAGCCGATCGTGCGCGCGTACTGCGTCGAGCAGGGCATCCCGTACGCCGAGACGGGGCTCGTGGAGTCGTACCGCCAGGCGCTCGCGCACCTGCACGAGGTGGGCCGGCCGCTGCGCGGCTGAGACGCGCGGCGGGGGCGGCGCCGACCGGCGCCGCCCCCGCCTCCGTGCGGTCGGGCCTAGGAGCCCATGGACTCGATCAGCTCCTGCGGGGCCTCCTGCGTCTCGCTCGCGGCGGGCTTCTTCACGGTGACCGGGGCGCCGAAGTCCGAGTAGGTGGTGGTCATCATGCCCAGCGACTCGTGCAGCACGCTGGTGTCGATGGCGAACTCGACGAGCCGGCCCTGGTCGTCCACCTTGGCGGTGAACGGGACGGCCTTGGCCTTCTCGCCGAGGGCCTTGATGGACGGGTCGTCGGCCTTCGTGCGGGTGTAGTCGAGGGTGCCGGCGTAGCTGCCGGTGCCGGTCTTCTCGACGTCCACCACGCTCTCGATCATCTGCTTCGCGCCGCCCGGGTCGCCCTCGGGCATCAGGTTGAACTGGCCGCTCTTACCGAGCTTGGTGGTGTCCATGTGCAGCCACTTCTTCGGCATCCCCTGCATACCGGTGATCTTCAGGTAGGCGTCGTCGCCGAGCAGCAGGATCCGGAAGGTGCCCTCCGGGCCCAGCTTCATCGTCATGTCGCCGGTCTTGGTGGCCGGGTCCATCATGCCGCTGCCGTTGACGACCGCCGACTTCAGTTCCATCCGGACGCTCTGCTGGTTGAGCTTCTGTGCGGCGGCGGTCAGCTCGGCGCGGGCGTCCGCCGGGGCCGAGCTGGCGGGTGCCGCGCCGGTGCCGTTGCCGGCCGGAGCGTCCGCGTCCGTCTTCGTGCCGCAGCCGGTGAGACCGAGGCTGAGAGCGGCGACGATAGCGACCCCCGTGGTCGCCAGCCGTCGAGTGTTCATGCTGAGAATCTCCTCTGGCAGGGTGGGCCGGGGCGACGCCGGTCGCGGCCCGGCCGGGCCGCCGGTCAGCCTAACGTCCGCCGTCCACAGCCGCGGATCTATGCCCCGCCCCGCCGCCTGCCGGGTGGGACACACCTCCCGCCGCTGGTCGGCGTCGTTCCGACCCCTCCCGGTAGGGTCTCCCCATGGCAGACGTGCTCACCGCCGAGGCGGTGCGAGACGAGCTGGGCGGGCTGGCGGGCTGGTCGGGAGACCCGACCGGGATCACCCGCACCGTGGAGCTGGCCAGTTTCCCGGAGGCCATCGCGGTCGTCGACCGGGTCGCCGTGACGGCGGAGGAGCTGGACCACCACCCCGACATCGACATCCGCTGGCGCACCCTGACGTTCCGCTGCGTGACGCACTCGGCGCGCGGGGTCACCCGGCGTGATCTGGAACTGGCCCGGCGGATCGACGAGATCGTGGGGAGCGTCCGATGAGATTCGAGATCAGCAAGGTGCTCGACGCCATCGAGGGGCGGGTCTGCACCGACCCGTCGCTGGCCCGGGCCGTCCTCGACCTGGCCGAGGTGATCCGCTACCAGGATCTCGACGGCGGCCGGCCGGCCAGCCTGCTCCGCCTCGGCATGGTGATCGACGCCCTCGCCCGGGAGCTGGAGGAGGACAGCGTCCCCGTCTACGCGGTCGTCCACCGGGCGCTGCTCTCCGACGCCGACCTCACCTCCAACGAGCGGATGGTGGTCCGCCGGTGGGCCGACGACGGGCTGGTCGAGGTGCTCGACAACCCGGGCGACCGGATGCTGGAGGTGGCCGACCTGCTCGGGCTGCCGGTGCTCACCCGGGTGCGGACGGACGGCCTTCGCGGGCGCTACCCGTGGCTGGTCGAGCAGCCCGGCCGCGTGCTCGCCCCGGTGCCGGGCGCCGGCGGGCCGGCCTTCGTCGCCCACGTCGGCGGCGGGCACACCCCGGTCGCCGGCGACCGGTCGCCGGTCGGCGTGAAGCTGCTCTCCCGGCAGTGGCGCTGCCCGGAGCCGGGCTGCGCGCTCTTCGGCGGCGGGGGCGGCGGGTCCTTCGCCGACCTGGCCCGGGTGGAGCGCAGCCCCGCTGCCCAGCCCCCGCCCTCCCTGCGCGGTGGCGCGCCCACCTGCCCGCGGCACGGCGCCCGGCTCGGCGACGCCGGTCCGCGACCGCGCAGCGAGGTCCTGGCCGTCCGCGTCGGCGGGCTGATCCGGCGCCGCTTCGTGCTCACCGAGGACCAGCCGGCGCTGGTCGGCCGGGCGCCCGACCAGGCCGGCGGGATCGTGCTCGGCCAGTGGCTCAACGACGAGGCGCGCCGCTGGATCAGCCGCAGCCACGTCCGGTTCGAGCTGCGGGTCGGCGAGGTGATCGTGACCGACGTGAGCACCAACGGCTCCGGCATCCGGCCGGGCGGGTCGATGGCGGAGGGCGACCGCGTCCCGCTGGCGCCGAAGCAGTCGCGGGTGGTGGCCGAGGGCGACATGGTCGAGCTCTACCCCGGGGTGCAGATCGGCCGGCCCGGCGAGCTTCCCGCCGGCGCGCCGTACACGCCGAACTCGGTGATGGCCGAGGCTCCCACGATGGCGATGCGCCTGCCCCGCTGACTGCCCGGAAACGGCGGCGGGCGCCGGGACCGTGTCCCGACGCCCGCCGCTGTCGTACGGGGTCAGCCGGCCAGCACGGCGGCGAGCTGGGCCACCGCGTGGTCGATCTCCTCTTCGGTGATCACCAGCGGCGGGGCGAGCCGGATGGTGGAGCCGTGGGTGTCCTTGGCCAGCACGCCGCGCTCGGCGAGCCGCTCACACGCCTCCCGGCCGCTCATCAGCGCCGGGTCGATGTCCAGCCCCGCCCACAGTCCGCGGCCCCGTACGGCGACCAGGCCCTTGCCGACCAGCGACTGGAGGCCGGCGTGCAGCCGGGCGCCCAGCTCGGTCGAGCGGCGCTGGAACTCGCCGGTGGCCAGCAGCCGGACCACCTCGGTGGCGACCGCGCAGGCCAGCGGGTTGCCGCCGAAGGTCGAGCCGTGCTGGCCAGGCTTCAGCACACCCAGCACGTCGGAGTTCGCGGCCACCGCGGAGACCGGCACGATGCCGCCGCCCAGCGCCTTGCCGAGCAGGTACATGTCCGGCACGACGCCCTCGTGCTCGCAGGCGAAGGTGGCGCCGGTGCGGCCCAGGCCGGACTGGATCTCGTCGGCGACGAAGAGCACGTTCCGCTCGGTGCAGACCCGGCGTACGCCCGGCAGGTAGCCCTCCGGTGGCACGACGACGCCCTGCTCGCCCTGGATGGGCTCGAGCAGCACCGCGACGGTGTTCTCGTCGATGGCGGCGGTCAGCGCGTCCAGGTCGCCGTAGGGCACGACCGTGAAGCCCGGCGTGTACGGCCCGAAGTCGGCGCGGGCGTCCTCATCGGTGGAGAAGCTGACGATGGTGGTCGTGCGGCCGTGGAAGTTCCCCTCGGCGACCACGATGTTGGCCTGGCCCGGCGTCACGCCCTTGACCTGGTAGCCCCACTTGCGGGCCACCTTGATGCCGGTCTCCACCGCCTCGGCGCCGGTGTTCATCGGCAGCACGAGGTCCTTGCCGCAGAGCTCGGCCAGCTCCCGGCAGAAGTCGGCAAACTGGTCGTGGATGAACGCCCGGCTGGTGAGGGTCAGCTTGTCGAGCTGCGCGTGCGCGGCCGCGACGAGCTGCGGGTGCCGGTGCCCGAAGTTCAGCGCGGAGTAGCCGGCCAGGCAGTCGAGATAGCGGCGGCCGTCCACGTCGGTCAGCCAGGAGCCCTCGGCGGAGGAGATGACCACCGGCAGCGGGTGGTAGTTGTGCGCGGTCCACCGCTCCGCGTCGCGGACCGCCTCCGGCGTCCGCAGCATGTCCTCGATCACTTGCTCGCCTTTCCCTGACGGAGTCGCAACGTGCAGCACTTCGGCCCGCCGCCGGCCTTTCGCAGCTCGGACAGGTCGACGCCGATGGTCTCGTAGCCCCGGTCGCGCAGCTTCGCGGCCAGGCTGGTGGCCTGCGCGGGCAGCACCACGTGCCGGCCGTCGCTGACCGCGTTCAGCCCGAAGACCTCGGCGTCGGCCAGGGTGGCGTGCACCGCGTCCGGGAAGAGCCGGCGCAGCACGGCCCGGCTGCCGGGCGAGAACGCCTCCGGCAGGTAGGCCACGGTCCGCTCGTCGAGCACGGTGAGTGCGGTGTCCAGGTGGTAGAAGCGCGGGTCGACCAGCTGCATGGTGACCACCGGGTAGCCGAAGACCTCCTGGAGCTGCGCGTGCGAGGCGTGCGCGGTGCGGAAGCCGGTGCCGGCGAGCAGGAAGTCGCCGGCCAGGAGGATGTCGCCCTCGCCCTCGTTGACGTGCTTCGGGTCGTGCATCTCGAAGCCGGCGGCCTCGAACCAGGCACGGTACGCGGGGGCCTCGTCGGCGCGCTGCGGGTCGCGGAACTGTACGGCCATCGCCTTGCCGTCGATCACCGTGCCGCCGTTGGCGGCGAAGACCATGTCGGGCAGCCCGGGCACCGGAGTGATCTCCTCGACGGTGTGGCCCAGGTCCCGGTAGATCTGGCGCAGCTGCTCCCACTGCCGGACGGCGAGGTCGGCGTCGACCGGGGCCGTCGGGTCCATCCACGGGTTGATCGCGTAGTCGACGGCGAAGTACGTCGGCCGGCACATCAGGAAGCGCTGGCTGGTGGCGTCCATCGTCATTGTCCTGCTCCCAGGGGGTCGGGCGCGCCCCGGCCATCTTCGACCCACGGGGCTGGCGCCGTCCGTCAACGCTATGCGGGCCGGGCCGACAGGATCCACCGGTGATGGTTGCGTGGAGCGGACGATCGTTGCGTATGAGGCCGCGCCGCCGTCGAATCGTTGCGTCCCGGCGGGAGAGGGCCGCAGCCGCCGCCCACCAGTCCGTCGGCCGCCCGGGTCCGGCACACCGCACGCCGGCTCCGGGGGCCGCGACGACCTGTCGGACGCCCGCGAGGGCGTGGCGGGGCCGGACCCGGCGGGGAACCGGCCGACCCCGGACGCACTTCGGGGGCGGCGAACCGCCGCCCCCGAAAGGATGTGCCCGGCTGGTGAACCACCAGGCTGGTCGGGCGTCGCCGATGAACCACCGGCACTGCCGGCGCACCGCCGGCGAGCCCGACAGTGCCCGCTAGAAGCGGTCCGCAAACTGTGAGTCGAGCCACTCCCGCAGGCGCCCCACCCAGTCGCCGTCGGTGGTCGGCCAGTCGAACTGGCCGGTCATCGCGAGCACGCCCAGGACCACCGCCCCGAGGCCGAACGCGATGCCCAGCAGGGCGTCGGTCTTGCCAGCGATGTGCCGGCGCCGGGTGGCCACGAGACCCAGCACGGCGAGGACCGCGCCGACCGCGCCGAGCCCGATGCCGTACCCGGCGAGGGTGCCGGTGAGCACGAAGAGGGCGCCGGCGACGCCGACGACCAGGCCGAGCGTGGCGAGCAGGCTGGCCCGGGGTTTCGGACCGGCGACCACCGGCCGCTCCGGGGCCCGGTCGGCGACGCCGTCGCCGTCCCGGTCGACGGGGCGGTCCACCGGTCGGTCCCGGTCCGTCCCGGCGGCCCGCGCCGCCGCCGCGTCCCGGTCCAGGTCGACCGTCCGCCCGTCGACGGTCCGTTCGAGGGTCGGGTCCGCGTCGGCGACCCCGGGGTCGCGCCGGGTGTCGTCGGCCGCCGGCCGGGCGGTGGCCGCCCGCGCGACGGCGGCGCGCTCGGCCGCCCGCCGCTCGGCGTCGCCGCCCCGCCCGTCGGCTCCCGTCGCCGGCCCATCGGCTCCGGCCGCCGCGCTGCCGCGGTAGGTCGCCTGGTCGCTGTCCCGGTCGGTCACCACCGGGCGGCCGGCCCGGCCGGTGTCCTCGGCCCGGTACCGGCCGTCGGCGTCGTTGTCCGTCGGTGCCGGTTCCGTCCGGCGCGACAGGGAAGGAATCTTGACCACAACACACCTCCTGGTGAATGCGCGGCGGCCGATGGAGCGGGTGGCGCCCGCGCGGTAACGAACCCGAGGTACCCAGCCGCGACCTCCGCGACACCCGGCCGCGCCGGCGCCGGCCCCGGCCCGGCTACCGTTGCCGTCGTGCCTGAGGGACACACCATCCACCGACTAGGCGAGCGGCACGCCGAGCTGTTCGCCGGCGACAAGCTGCACGCCGCCAGCCCGCAGGGCCGCTTCGCCGAGGGCGCGGCCCGGCTCACCGGCACCGTGCTGGAGGCCACCGAGGCGTACGGCAAGCACCTGCTGCACCACCACGCCGGCGAGCTGACGCTGCACGTCCACCTTGGGCTCTACGGCAAGTTCACCGACGGCGCGGGGGAACCGCCGGAGCCGGTCGGCCAGGTGCGGCTGCGGCTGACCAGCGACCGGCACTGGCTCGACCTGCGCGGCCCGACCGCCTGCGAACTGCTCACCCCGCCCGAGGTGGCGGCGCTGCGTGGCCGGCTCGGCCCCGACCCGTTGCGCGCCGACGCCGACCCCGACCGGGCGTACGCCCGGATCTCCCGCAGCCCCACGCCGCTGGCCGCGCTGCTGCTGGACCAGTCGGTGGTGGCCGGCACCGGGCTGATCTTCGTGACCGAGGCGTTGTTCCGGGCCGGGCTGCCGCCGACGCTGCCGGGGCGGCGGCTGTCCCGCGCCGGCTGGGACGCACTCTGGGCCGACCTGGTGGCGCTGATGCGGCTCGCCGTCACGCGCGGCCGGATCGACACCGTCCGCGACGCGCACCTGCCCGAGGCGATGGGCCGCGCCGCCCGAGTCGACCGGCACGGCGGCGAGGTGTACGTCTACCGCCGCCCCGGCGCGCCCTGCCACGTCTGCGGCACGCCCGTGGGCCGGGGCGAGCTGGCCGGCCGCAACCTCTACTGGTGCCCCACCTGCCAACCGGCCTGACGCCCGCCGCGCTCACCCTGGGCCGAGCAGCCAGCGGACCACCTCGACCTGTTGCGGGAAGACCTGCCCCTCGCCGATGCTCCACGCCAGCGTCTGCCCGACCGTCCAGCCCCGCACCCGCTCCCGGTCCAGCCCCAGTTCCGCGCTCAGCCGGTCCAGCCGGTGCCGGACGGCGTCCGGCGAGTGCCCCAGCTCCGCCCCGCGCACCAGCGGCACGACGCCGAACTCCCGCTCGCCGGTCAGTGGCTTCGGGTCGATCACCAGCCACGGCTCCCGGGTCGCCCGCAGCACGTTGCCGGCGTGCAGGTCCTGGTTGACCAGCACCTGCTCGCCCTGACTGCCGACGAGGTCGCCGAGGAGCCCGAGCGCCGCGTCGAGGAGCCGCCGCTCGTACGGCCGGCCGGCCCGTTCCCAGTTCACCGGAAGCCGCTCGCACCACCCGGCGGCCTCCTCGGCGAGCGGGGTGAACGGTGGGCCGGCCGGTCGCCACAGCCGGGGCAGCAGCCCGACCGCCACGTCCAGCGCCGCGTCGGCGGGCAGCTCGTGCAGCGGAGTGCCGGGCACACATCGCTCCACCAGCAGCGCCCGCCGGTCCGGGTCGTGCGCGAGCAGCCGGGCCGCCCCCGCCCCGGCCCAGTGTTCGAGCGCCGTCGCCTCGTGCGCGCTGTCCGGGTCCGGGTACTGGAGCTTGAGCACCGCCGGCCTGCCGTCGGGCAGCGCGGCCGGCAGGGCCAGTGACGCGAAGGCGTACGGGAAGGGGCGTCCCACCCGCAGGTGCCAGCGTTCGACGCACTCCGCCAGCCGGGTCGGCAGCACCGCCCGCCACGCCCGGCCCGCCTCGACTTCCTCGGTCCAGCGCAGTCCGTCGGGGATCTCCAGGTCCACGGCCATCCGGTCATCCTCGGCCACGCCGACATGTCGCGTACAACCGTTTCCGGGCCGGCACCGTCTGGAACAGGGAACCCCACGGAGGCCGACGTGACCACCGGAGCCGTGAACGGTCGGAGGTTGAATAGCTGGCGTGCTGTCTTGAACAACAGGGGCTGGGCGATGCGCTGGACCTGCCGCTGCCGGGCCGTTGGCCCGGCGCTGACCGGTCCGGGGGCGGTCCCGCACCGCCCCCGGACCGGAGCATCTCAGCGCAGCCGGCGGATGTCGCCGTACGCCCGGTAGAAGCCGCCCCGGCCGGATTCGCGGACCTGGGTGACCAGGTAGCGCGCGCCCGGCTCGCGGATGCCCTTGGGGAACTGCACCGACCAGTCCTGGCGGTAGCCGGGGGAGAGCACGTGCACGCGCAGCCGGCCGCGGTCCTCGACGCACTGCACCACCACGCCGCCGTCGACGTCGCTGGTCACCTCGACCGTCGTCCACGCCGCCGGCTCCGGCAGCCGGGGCGGGGCCTTGACGTCGACCACCTCCGGCACGCTGCCGGCCTCCGCCGCCCGGATCGCCGGCTCGCTGGCGTCGACGCAGGCAAGGTAGCCGCCGGTGGTGACCACGTAGAGCCGCTCCTCGTGGTACTGCATCGAGTAGGCCGAGCCACAGCCGGTGCCGAGCTTCCACAGCCGGTTGCCGGCCGCGTCGAAGCAGTAGATCGAGGACTGGCTGTCACCGGCGAAGACGAACCGGCCGCCCTCGGCCGTGGCGCAGGAGAAGACCGGGGCGTCGCACCGGTAGGTGCGCTCGGTGCGGCCGTCCTTCGCCAGCCGCACCACCTCCCGGGTGCCGGTGCCGGCGAACACCGCGCCGGGCTCCTGCCAGCCGAAGAGCACCGAACCCGTGCGGGTGTGCCACAGCTCCTGCCCGGTGCGCCAGTCGTAGCCGGTCACCCCCTGCGAGTGGCCGTGGTAGACCGCGTCGGCGTCGCACCGCACCATCCAGGCCGACCGGCCGCGTCCCGCCCGGCGCCAGAGGAACTCGTCCTCGTGGTCGACGGCGGCGATGCCGCCGTCCGCGTCGGAGACGCCCAGCACCCCGTCGTGGATGTCGAGCCAGTAGATGTCGATGTCGGGGGCGATCGCGTACGCCACCCGGGGCACCTTGCCGGACAGGTCGTAGACGTTGCCGTCGTCGCAGCCCGCGTAGATCCAGGCGTCGTCGGCGACGATGCACTTCACCCCGTCGGGCAGGCGGACCTGGTTGAGCACCCGGGCGTCGTGGTCGAGCGTGGTGATGACGCCGCGCTCGTTGCCGACCATGCAGCTCTGCCCGTCGACGAAGATGCCGAAGGCCGGGGCGCCGGAGTCGTAGCGCCAGAGCACCGGGGCGGTGCGGGCGGTGGAGCGGGTGCTGACGATCTGTCGCCGGGAGACGGCGCGCTTCTGCCGTGCGCCGCGCACGGCCGGCGCGTATCCCTTGCGGACCTTCTCGCCGATCTTCTTGGCGGCGGCCGCGCGGGCCCGGGCGTTGTCCGGGTACGCCGTGGTCTTCACCTGGCCCTGGTCGCCGATCCGGCCGTAGCGGACGGTCAGCGCGGTGTCGTCGACCACGACCTCGTAGAACTTGTGCGCACCATCCACTTCGGACAGTTCGAGGTAGGTCGTCTCCTGCGACATGGGGCCTCCGAGGGGTCAGCGACCGGCCCGACGTGGCCAGCGCGGCGACAGCGGGCACACGCTAACCGCCACCCCCGACAAGGACGGCCGCTGGTAAGGAAGGGCCCCTTCCCAACACCTGAGGTTGGGAAGGGGCCCTTCCTCTACCTCAGGCGTTAACAAGGTGCCCTTCCTTACATCTACTGGTCGGTGGCGGCCAGGGCGTCGACGGCCTTGCGGGCGGCGATCAGCACCGGGTCCCAGACCGGGGCGTACGGCGGGGCGTAGCCGAGGTCGAGGGCGGTCATGTCATCCACCGTCATGCCGTTCCACAGTGCCACCGCGAGCGTGTCGATCCGCTTCGCGGCCTCGGACCAGCCGACGATCTGTGCTCCGAGCAGCCGGCCGCTGGGCTTCTCCGCGATCAGCTTCACCGTCATCGGGCGGGAGCCCGGGTAGTAGCCGGCGCGGTTGGTGGACTGCGCGATCACGGAGACGAACTCGAAGCCGGCCGCCCTGGCGTCCCGCTCGCGCAGCCCGGTGCGCCCCACCTCCAGATCGCAGACCTTGGTGACGGCCGTGCCGATCACGCCGAGGAAGGTGGCGTACCCGCCGCCGATGTTGATGCCGGCCACCCGGCCCTGTTTGTTGGCGTGGGTGCCCAGCGGCACGTGCACCGGCATCCCGGTGACCCGGTGCACGGTCTCCACGCAGTCGCCGGCGGCCCAGACGCCCGGCACGCCGGCCACCCGCATCCGGCGGTCCACCCGGACCCCGCCGGTGACGCCCAGCGGCAGGCCGGCGGCCTCCGCGAGCGCGGTGTTGGGGCGTACGCCGAGACCGAGGACGACCATGTCGGTGGGGATCGGCCCCTCGGCGGTGACGACCGCGGAGACCCGGCCGTCGGTCTCCTCCAGCCCGGTGACGGCGAGGCCGGTGCGGATGGTGATGCCGATCGCGCGCATCGCGTCCGTGACCAGCTCGGCCATGTCCGGGTCGACGGTGGACATCGGCTGCTCGGCCTGCTCCACCAGCGTGACGGAGAGCCCGCGCTGGATCAGCGCCTCGGCCATCTCCACGCCGATGTAGCCGCCACCGACCACGACCGCCCGGCGCGGCCGGGGCTCGGACTCCAGCCAGGCGCGCAGCGCCGCGCCGTCGTCGAGGGTCTGCACGCCGAACACCCCGCCGGTGCCGGTACGCGCCCAGTCCGGCTTCGTCGGCACCGCGCCGGTCGCGTACACCAGGGTGTCGAACCGCTCGCGGACCTCACCGCCGCCCCCGAGGTCCCGCGCGACCACCTCGCGCCGGTCGAGGTCGATGGCGGTGACCTCGTGCCGCATCCGGACGTCGATGGCGAACTTCTCCCGGAACGTCGCCGGGTCGCGGGCGATCAGCTCGTCCCGCTCGGGCACCAGCCCGCTGATCCAGTAGGGGATGCCGCAGGCCGAGTACGACGTGAAGTGCCCGCGCTCGAACGCGACGATCTCCAGATCGCCGCGGTCCCGGCGGCGGCGCGCCTGGGACGCCGCCGCCATGCCCGCCGCGTCTCCACCGATGACGATCAGCCGTTGCGCCACGGGACCATCCTGTCACGGGCGACCCGCCCCGCGGGTCTGTCGCGCGACGTCGGAGACCACGTCCACGAGCGTGCCGCCGCGGGCGAGGACGGCACGCTGCCGGGCCGCCCCGCTGCCGTGCCGGCGCAGCCCGCCGACCAGTTCGGTCACCTCGTCCAGGTCGCCGTGCCGTTCCAGCGCCGGGCGCAGCCGCTCGACGAGCTGGTCGAAAAGCTCCCATGCCGGGCGCAGCTCCCCGTCGGTGAGGTCGACGCCGTCGCCTTCCAGCCCGTCGTGCGCCGCCCGCCAGTGCGCGGCGACCAGCAGGTGGTGGTCGGTGCGGATGGCGCGCCGGCCGGCGGCCATGTCGTCCAGCGCGGTCGCCACCATGGCCCGCACCAGCGCGGCGACGAGCACCGCGTCGTCCACGGACGGGCAGACGTCGCCGATCCGGATCTCCACGGTCGGGTACTTGGCCGACAGCCGGGCGTACCAGTAGAGCATCCCCTCGTCGAGCATCACGCCGCTGGCGACGAGCTGCCGGATCAGCCGTTCGTAGTGCTCGTGCGACTCCAGGAACGGGGTGGGCGCCACCGACGGCCAGCGCTCCCACTCGATCGACCGCCAGCTCGCGTACCCGGTGTCCTCGCCCTTGGCGAACGGGGAGTTGACGGTCACCGCGTGCAGCACCGGCAGCCAGGGCCGGACGTGGTTGAGCACCTGCACCCCGGTCTCCGGGTCGGGCACCCCGACGTGCACGTGCATGCCGTTGTTGCCGGCGCCGGGGACCAACAGGCGGAACCGCTCGACCATCCGGTCGAAGCGCGGCTTGTCGACCACCGGGGGCACCGGCCCGTCCACCGGCCCGGTGCCGATGGCGAGCAGTCGTACGCCGGCCCGCTCGGCGGCGTCGGCGAGCGCGGCACGCAGCACCCCGAGGGAGTGCCGGATGGAGGAGAGTTCCAGGCCGGGCGGGCTGCCGATCTCGATCTGGCTGGTCTGGAACTCCCGCTCCACCTGGCCGCGCAGCTCGGGGGGCACCTGCTCCACGACGAGGTCGACGGCGGGCACCGCGGCCCCGGTGTGCGGGTCGACGAGCAGGAACTCCTCCTCGACACCCACCGTGAGCAGATCCGTCCCCTCGGCCGTCGCGCTCGGGGCCTCCGCCACCTGGCCGGTCATCGCCACCACCGTCCGTTCGAGCCCGGTCGCGGTCCGTCCGTGCCGGGTCGGCCAGTGGTTACCCACCGTGCCGACGCGGGGAAACGCGCCCCGGCGCGTCGACCGGCGTGTCGCCCGTCGCGTGCGGGCCCGCCCGGCACCCCCCCGCCGGCGTCACTGCCGACGGTGTCACCGCTGCCGGCGGCAGGCCGCGCGGGACCGGCGTCACCGCTGCCGCCGGCACGCCGCGCCGAGCGGTCGCCGGCGGTCGTCCTCGCCGCCGGGGCGTCACCGTCGGCGGTCGCCCTCGCTGTCCTGCACCATGGCGCGGACCCGGCGCAGGGTCGCGTCCTGGGCCAGGATGGCCTCCCGCCACCGGTCCAGCGTCCGGCGCAGGTCCCAGACCGTGGCCCGGAGCTGCTGCACCTGTTCGCGGGTCGCTTCGAGTTGCGCCCGGGTGACCAGGGCGGTCTCCTCCAGTTCGGCGACCCGGGTGCGCAGCGGCTGCACCAGCGTGAGGGCGGCGTCGGTGAGGGTGTCGGCGGCGTCCGCCTTGAACTTGCCACGCTGCACCACGACGGTCGCGATGGCGGCGAGACCGCCGGCGCCGCCGAGGACCCCGAGGATGGAGAGCAGGACCTGCACCCACTGGGGTGCGCTCGACGCGGACGGGTTCACCTCCCACCTCCGGTGGAGGACACGCCGCCGCCCAGTCCGGCGGGCCGGGCCGTCTGGGCGGCTCTGGTGAGGGCGCGCAGGTCGCGCACGATCTGTGCGGCGCGCCAGCCCGACCCGATGGACACCGCCCCGACGAAGGAGGTCACGGCGACTCCCTGCTGCCCGGCGACCACCGCCACGGCGACGGCGTACATGCCGGTGATCGTGCCGAGCATCAGCACCGAGGCGAGCTCGGTGCCGAGGGCGGTGGAGAGCCGGCCGGGCCAGAAGATGCCGAGCAGCCCGGCGACGCCGGCGACGACGAGGCCGAACTCCCACCCCACCTGGATGGGGCCCGGCATCGCCATCTCCACCGACTGCGGCCGGACGCCCAGGGCGATCAGGAGGGCACCGCAGACGGGTGCGGTCACCATGACGGCGATCTCGAAGGGCTGGTGCCGCGGGCGGATGCGGTTGTGGGGCACGGTGGCTCCTTGATGGCCCACCACCTCGTCGAGGCGGCCCGTCGGGCCGGGCGGGCGCCCGGCCGTGAGGGGGTGTGCCGGGAGGGCCCGCTCCCGCTGGCCCGGTCGGCTCGGCGGCCTGCCCGATGACTCGGGCGGCGCATCGGTGACCGGTAGTGACGACAGGCCGGCGTTGGCCCGTCGATGCTCCAAGTCGTACCACTCCCACGGAGGCTCCGTCCACCCCGGATCTGTCATAAAACCGCAGGTCAGTGCGGTCGGGGTCGCCGATCGGGCCGGTCGGCGTGACAGCGGGCCCTAGGCTGGTCGGCGTGCCGGGAGCGTGGCGGGTCGTGCTGGGGACGTGGGCGTACGCGCTCACCCACCTGGCCCTGCTCGCCGACCGTCCGGCCGGCCTGCTCGCCGGGGCCGCACTGACCGCCGTCGTGCTGCTCGCCGCCGTGCTCGCGCTGCACGCGGCGGGCGGCGTCGGCGCTCCCCGGGCTGGCCGCGCCGCCGCCCTGCGGGCCCGGGCCCGCCGTCGCCGGGTGCCCCGGCAGGTCGATCCGGACGCGGCCGGGCGTCCCCGCCCCCGGGCGCCCGGGGCCGTTCCCTCGGCCGCGTAGCGCCGCCGCCGCGCGGCCGATTCCGCCGTCACCCGAGGCCCGGCGACGCCCTGTCGTCCCGTCGGGCCGTCACCCGGAATCGGAACGAGGGGCCACCATGCTCGCCTTCGCACCACTGCACGACGCCGTCGGCGCCGCCGGCAGCGCGCTCTCCTGGCTCACCACCCTGCTCGAACCGCTGGCCGGCGGCGCGGCCACCGCCGCCGCGATCGTCGTCCTCACCGTGGCCGTCCGGCTGCTGATCTCGCCGCTGACCCTCGCGCAGGTTCGCGGGGAGCGGCGTCGCGCGGCGCTCGCCCCCGAGGTCCGCGACCTCCAGCGGCGGTACGCGCACGACCCCGCCCGGTTGCAGGGCGAGTTGTTCGCGCTCTACCGGGCCAACGGCGCCAGCCCGGTGTCCGGCTGCCTGCCGATGCTGCTCCAGGCGCCGGTCCTGCTGGTCATGTACCGGCTCTTCACGACCGCCGACGGCGGCGCGGGGCTGCTCGCCGAGCGGCTCGCCGGGGTGTCGCTGGGCCACCATCTCGGCGACGGCCTGGGCGGCGCGGTGCTGCCGCTGTTCGGCGTGCTGCTGGCAGCCCTGCTCGCCCTCGCGTGGTGGACGTCGCGGCGGATGTGGCGTGCCACGGCCGCGACCGGCACGGTGGCCGGTACGCCGGCGGAGGGACCGGGGGCGGCGGTGCTCGGCCGGCTGCTGCCGCTGCTGCCGTACGCGACCGTGCTGGTGGCGCTGGTGCTGCCGCTGGCCGCGGTGATCTACCTGGTCACCACGACCGCCTGGTCGGCGCTGGAGCAGGCGGTGCTGCGCCGCCCGCAGGCCACGCCGGCGGACATCGATCGACATTGACATCTGTCGGGCCGGCACGTACAACTCGTGAGAGAGCGCTCTCTCGACCCGTCCCCGCAGAGAGGCACGTCCATGACACCTGCCCCGGCGGCCCCCGCCGCCCCGCCCCCACGACGCCGGCCGGCCCTGGCGTCGGCCCTGCTCGCCGTTGTCGCCACCACCGCCCTGGCCGGGGTGACCGTGACCGCGAACGCCGCCGTGCCGGCGCCCGCGCCCGGCTGGAGTCTGGTGTGGAGCGACGACTTCACCGGCGCGGCCGGCACGCTGCCGTCCGCCGCGAACTGGATCATCGATACCGGCACCAGCTACCCCGGCGGCCCGCCCAACTGGGGCACCGGCGAGATCCAGACCTACACCAACAGCACCGCGAACGTCAGCCACGACGGCGGCGGCAACTTGCGGATCACCCCACTGCGCGACGCCTCCGGCCGCTGGACCTCCGCCCGCATCGAGACCGTGCGCAGCAACTTCAAGCCCCCCTCCGGCGGCGTGCTCGCCATCGAGGGCCGAATCCAGATGCCGAACGTGACCGGGGCCCAGGCGGCCGGCTACTGGCCGGCGTTCTGGGCGCTCGGCTCGCCCTACCGGGGCAACTACCAGAACTGGCCGGGCATCGGCGAGTTCGACGTGATGGAGAACGTCAACGGGATCAACTCGGTCTGGGGCGTGCTGCACTGCGGCGTGGCCCCTGGCGGGCCGTGCGACGAGTTCAACGGCATCGGCGCGTCCCGGGCCTGTCCCGGCAGCACCTGCCAGTCCGCGTACCACACCTACCGCTTCGAGTGGGACGCCTCGGTCAGCCCCCAGCAACTGCGCTGGTACGTCGACGGCCAGCTCTACCACACGGTGAGCCAGTCCCGGGTCGGCGAGCCGTACTGGTCGCAGATGACCGACCATGCCGGCTACTTCCTGCTGCTGAACGTGGCGATGGGCGGGGCCTTCCCGAACGGAGTCGCGGGTTCGGCCACGCCGACGGCCGCCACCGTCCCCGGCCGGCCGATGCTGGTCGACTACGTGGCCGTCTACAGCCGGGTCGGCGGCACCACCACCCCGCCGCCGACGACCCCGCCTCCCGGTGGCGTGCGGGACGCGTACGCGACGATCCAGGCGGAGTCGTTCAGTGCGCAGAGCGGAGTGATCGTCGAGGCGTGTGCCGAGGGCGGCCAGAACATCGGCGCGCTGCGCAACGGCGACTGGGTGCGGTTCGACAACGTCGAGTTCGGCGCCACCCCGCCGCGCGACTTCGTCGCCCGGGTCGCCTCCGGCGCGGCGGGCGGGGTCAGCGGCCTGGTGGAGGTCCGGCTGGACAGCCCGACCGGCCCGCCGATCGGCAGCTTCGCGATCGCCAACACGGGGGGCTGGCAGAGCTGGCGCTCGGTGCCCGGCAACGTCGCCGGCCCGACCGGCCGCCGGACGGTCTACCTGACCTTCACCAGCGGCCAGCCCGCCGACTTCGTCAACGTCAACTGGTTCACCTTCCGTCGGTGAGCCGCGGGGAACCCGGGCGGTCGCCGCCCGGGTTCCCCGCCCGACCGCCCTGGACAGAAACAGTTAACAGTCCTAATAATAGGCGTCAATGTTGATGCCAATGGATGTCTTCCGGGTGTGGAGGGTGCTGTGAAACGATCCAGGTCTCTGGTGTTGTCGCTGGTCACCGCCGTGGTCGCGGCGGTCGGGGCGGTGTGGGTGGCGATGCCGGCGTTCGCCGCCGGGGCCACCGCGAGCTTCGTGAAGACGTCCGACTGGGGGTCGGGCTGGGAGGGGAAGTACACGATCACCAACGGCGGCGGCACCACCGTCGACGGCTGGGCCGTCACCTTCGACCTGCCGGCCGGGACGACCGTCGGCTCGTACTGGGACGCCCTGCTGACCTCGTCGGGCCAGCGGTACACCTTCACCAACCGGTCCTGGAACGGCAGCATCGCCCCGGGCGCCTCCGTCTCGTTCGGCTTCCTGGGCAACGGACCCGGCGCCCCGGCCAACTGCCAGCTCAACGGCGCGTCGTGCGGCGACGGCACCGCCCCGCCCACCACCGCGCCCCCGACGACGGCGCCGCCGACCACGCCGCCCCCGACCAGCCCGCCGCCGAACACCGGGCTGCCGAAGCACCTCCTCACCGGGTACTGGCACAACTTCGACAACCCCGCCGTGGAACTGCGGCTGCGCGACGTGCCGAACGAGTACGACGTGGTCGCGGTCGCGTTCGCCGAGGCCACCGCCACCCCCGGCGCCGTCACCTTCGCCGTCGACCCCGGCCTGTCCGCCGCCCTCGGCGGCTACACCGACGCGGACTTCTCCGCCGACGTGCGCGCCCTCCAGTCCCGGGGCAAGAAGGTGATCATCTCGGTGGGCGGCGAGACGGGCCGGGTGGCGGTCAACGACGCCGCCTCCGCCGCGGCGTTCAGCGACAGCGTCCACGCGCTGATCCAGCGGTACGGCTTCGACGGCGTCGACATCGACCTGGAGAACGGGCTGAACCCGACCTACATGGCGCAGGCGTTGCGCTCGCTGCGGGCCGAGGTCGGCAGCCGGCTGATCATCGCGATGGCCCCGCAGACCATCGACATGCAGTCCCCGGGCAGCGGCTACTTCAAGCTCGCGCTCGACATCAAGGACATCCTCACCGTCGTGAACACCCAGTTCTACAACTCGGGGGCGATGCTCGGCTGCGACCGCAACGCCGCGTACGCCCAGGGGACGGTGAACTTCATCGTCGCGCTGGCCTGCATCCAGTTGGAGGCCGGGCTGCGTCCCGACCAGGTCGGCCTCGGCCTGCCGGCCGGACCCGGCGCGGCCGGTGGCGGCGTCGTCGCGCCGAGCGTGGTGAACGCGGCGCTGGACTGCCTGGCCCGCGGCACCAACTGCGGCAGCTTCCGCCCGCCGCGCACCTACCCGGGCATCCGCGGCGCGATGACCTGGTCGGTCAACTGGGACGTGACCAACGGCAACGCCTTCGCCCGCACGGTGGCCCCCCACCTCGCCACCCTGCCCTGACGGCCCCCCGGTCAGCGGGTGGCGGCGCCGGCGCGGTCGCGGTGGCGGGCGCGCCGGCGGCGGCGGGACTTCTTGACCGCCCACCAGACGATCATCACCACGAAGGCGGCGACGATGCCGTAGTCGAACCAGTCGCTGTACCGCTCGATCCGCTGCCAGCGGGAGCCGAGGGCGTAGCCCAGGCCGACGAAGAGCGAGTTCCAGACGCCGCTGCCCAGCGTCGTGAAGGCGACGAACTCGGGCAGCGGCATGCGGTTGGCCCCGGCGGGGACGGAGACCAGGCTGCGCACCACCGGGATCATCCGGCCGAAGAGCACCGCCCACCGGCCGTACCGCTCGAACCAGCGGTCCGCCCTCTCCAGGTCGTCCCGGTCGACCAGCGGCAGCCGGTCCAGCCAGCGCTTGAGCCGGTCCTCGCCGGCGACCGCGCCCAGCCAGTAGAGGACGAGCGCCCCCACCAGGGAGCCGGCGGTGGCGGCGAGCACCACCAGCACCACGTTGAACCGTCCCTCACCGGCCAGGTAGCCGGCCATCGCCAGGACGATCTCGCTCGGGATCGGCGGGATGATGCTTTCCAGGGCGACCAGCAGCGCCACGCCGAACGCGCCGGCGGCATCGATGACCCCCGCCACCCATCCGGTGAGCCCGCCGAGCCGGGTCGGGTCGACGTTCTCGGCGAGTGCCATCGCGATCCTTTCGCCGGGTCCGGGGGATCAGAGTCCTCTACCCCGCGATCCGCCGGTCACACCTGCCCGTGTCCGGAGCCACGCCGGCTCAGCCCTCCGGGTGCAGCGCCGCGTCGGCGGGCCCCCGCCGCCACCCGGTGAACCGGACCCGCAGCCCCGCCCGGGTGGGGGAGCAGCAGTACGGCCCGGCCGTCGCCACCGCCTCCGGCGGCAGCGGGGCGAGCCGGACCAGCCGCCACGGCTCGCCGCCGGCCCGGGCCCGCACGGTGAGCGCGTCCCGGTCGCGGCTGACCCGGACGGTGACCTCCCGCCCGGCCCACTCCGGCACCGGGGCGACCGACCAGTCGGACACCTCCCGGGTCACCACGGCGCCGACCTGCGGCAGGCCGTCGCTGACCTCCACCCCGGCCTTCACCCAGTTCCGCTCGTCGACGCGGACCAGCGCGCCGGCCTGGTCGAACTGCTCGCCGTAGTCGAGGTGGAAGGCCACCTCCACCGCGTCGCCGACGGGCAGCGGCGCGAGCAACGCCGGGGCGTCGTCGTGCACGAAGCCGTACGAGGTGTGCCGCCACAGGTCGCTGCCACCAGCCGGCTCCACCAGCAGTTCGCCGGCCGGCCCGTGCTCGACCCGCACCGGCTCGTTCCACCACTCGCCCTCGGCCCAGTCGACTTCACGCGCTCCGTCTCCCATGCCGGCGACCGTACCGCCGGTGACACATCGGAACTAACCCGACGGCCAGGGGGCTAGCTAGAGTTATAGCTAGCTAGGTAGCATACGACCATGTCGACATCGGAAGTACGGATGACGCTGGCTACACAGCGAGTGCTGCAGGTACTTCTGGACAGGCCTGCCCAGGAGAAATACGGCTTGCAGATCTGCGAGGAAGCCCACCTGGCCAGCGGCACCATCCATCCGATCCTTGCGCGGCTCGAGAAGGTCGGATGGCTGGAGTCGCACTGGGAGAACGTGGATCCGCATCGCGCCGGACGACCGCGCAGGCGCTACTACCGGCTGAGCCCCGACGGCGCGCAGCAGGCCCGTTCCGCCCTGGCGGCAGTCGAGGCCCGGCGCTTCCGTGGTGCCGATCCGGCCTACCCGGGTGGCATCGCATGATCAACTTAACGTTGGAGACGGCGTTGAATCTCATTCGTGACCTCGAAGTCCTCGCCGTCTCCTCCGAAGACGTGGCGCAGCGGATCCCCGAAGGTCGCCCGATGGCCGACGTGCTCGCCCGACTGAACAAGGAAGGCCGGGCAATCGTCCGGGACCTGCGTGCCCACGATGAGCGCCGCGCGTACCGGCGGGTGTGTGACCTGGTCGAAGCGCTCGCCCGAGAGCGTGCCGCGGCACTGACCCTCCTCGAAGGAGCTGCGTGCGGGCAGGACGACAACGCGGCTCGTGTCCAGTTCCTCATTCGGAACTTCAATCTCGCCTACCACCTCGCCGACGGGCTGCGACTCCGTCTCGCCGGGTGGCACACGGGCGGTGTCGACGTCGAGATGAGCGTCAAACTCGACCGTGACCTCGCCGGGGATCTCGCCGACAACACCGAGTCGCGAGTGACCGATGACATCGCGTCGGCCCCCGACCTCCGACCAGGAGCACAGGCGCTGCGGCTGGTCGACGTCATCGTCCGGTTCCTCCCGCCCGGCCAGCGGGAACGGTACGGCGAGGAACTCCGCGCCGAACTGTACGGGCTCGCGGAGATGAACCGGCCGTACGGGGCGCAGCTGCTCTACGTCCTGAGGCAGTTCAACCGAGTGTTCGAACTCAGGTATGAGCTGCGCCGTCCGTCACCCCGGAGGCTGAGCCCATAAGCGCCATGCGTTCCGACAATCGCCCGGAGCCAGTGACGGGAGAGTTGGCGAGAGCGGGTTCCCGACGGCCAGCCAACGTCCGGAGGCAACTCTCCGGTGCTGCCGGCCCATAGCCGCGGTCCGACCAGACATACCAACCAGGAGACGGAATGAACGTACCCACACCCCCGGAACACGCCGACACTGACGCCTGGCCGGCGTCGGATCGCATGGCCCCTGAGACGCGGTCGCCTGACGCCGATGCTCACGATCGGCAGCACCGGCGGCGGGTCGAGTTGATCACAGTTCTTGTCTCGCTCGTCGTTGCGGTGGCTGGGCTCATCACCGCGCTCAAGTCCTAGGAATGGATGCCGACCTGCGAACGGGCCGGTCGGCGGTTTGCCGGGAGCCGGCATCGGAGACATAAGTCAGGCATGGCTGACAGGTGGTACTCCGAGGCCGTCGTCTACTGCCTCGACATCGACACGTACGCGGACTCCGACGGCGACGGCGTCGGCGACATCCGGGGCCTGATCGGCCGACTCGACTACCTCGCCCGGCTGGGCGTGACCTGCCTCTGGCTGCACCCCGTCCACCCGTCGCCCAACCGCGACGACGGCTACGACGCCACCGACTTCTACAACGTCGACCCCCGCTTCGGCACCCTCGGCGACTTCGCGGAGCTGCTGCACCAGGCGCGGAACCGCGGCATCCGGGTCATCATCGACCTCGTCGTGAACCACACCTCGGACGAGCACCCCTGGTTCCAGTCCGCCCGCTCCTCGCCGGACTCGCCGTACCGCGACTGGTACGTCTGGTCCGACCACGAGCCGGACGACCGTCACCAGGGCATGGTCTTCCCCGGCGAGCAGAACGAGACCTGGACCTACGACCGGACCGCCAAGGCCTGGTTCTACCACCGGTTCTACAAGTTCCAGCCGGACCTCAACTTCGCCAACCCGAAGGTGCGCGAGGAGATCAAGAAGATCGTCTCGTTCTGGCTCCAGCTCGGCGTCTCCGGCTTCCGGATGGACGCCGTGCCGTTCATCATCGAGCTGACCGAGGCGGGCAACCCGAACTCCCCGAAGGACTTCGACTTCCTCACGGAGCTGCGCCAGCACGTGCAGTGGCGCCGGGGCGACGCCGTCCTGCTCGCCGAGGCCAACGTGGAACCCGACCAGCTGCCGACCTTCTTCGCCGACGCCGGCGGTTCGGCGAACCGCCTGCACATGCTCTTCGACTTCATGCTCAACGGGCGGCTGATGCTGGCCCTGGCCCGGCAGGACCCCGAGCCGATCATCGAGGCGCTGCGGGACACCCCCGCGCTGCCCGAGGGCGGGCAGTGGGCCACCTTCCTGCGCAACCACGACGAGATCGACCTGTCCCGGCTCACCGCCGAACAGCGCAACCAGGTGTACGCGGAGTTCGGCCCCGACGAGGACATGCGCATCTACGACCGGGGCATCCGCCGCCGGCTCGCCCCGATGCTCGGCAACGACCGCCGGCGCATCGAGCTGGCGTATTCGCTCCAGTTCTCGCTGCGCGGCACGCCGGTGCTGCGCTACGGCGAGGAGATCGGCATGGGCGAGGACCTGTCGCTGCCCGGCCGGGAGGCGATCCGCACCCCGATGCAGTGGTCGTACCAGCCGAACGCCGGGTTCTCCACGGCCGACCCGGAGAAGCTGGTCCGCCCGGTGGTCGACAAGGGCGACTTCGGCTACGAGAAGGTCAACGTGACCGCCCAGCGCAGCGACCCCAGGTCGCTGCTCGCCTGGTTCGAGCGGATGATCCGTACGCTCCGCGAGGCCCCCGAGGTGGGCTCCGGCTCGACCACGCACATCGACGTGGCGATGCCGCCGGGCGTGCTGGCGCACCGCGCCGACGGGCGGACCGGGACGATGGTCTTCCTGCACAACCTCGGCACCTCCGACGCCGAGGTGGACCTGAGCATGCTGGAGCCGGAGGCGGACCTCCCCGTCGACGTCCTCGCCGACCGCAACTACGGCGGGGTCGGCAAGCTGGACCGCCTCGAGTTGGCCGGCCACGGCTACCGATGGATCCGCCTCTGCCGCGGCCGCTAGCCCCCGGTGCCATGTCGACCACCGTCCGCCCCACCTCGACGGACGACCCGGTCACTCCCGCCAGCCGGCCAGTTCGACCCCCTTGGCGAGTTCGACCCGGAAGCCCATCGTGATCTCGCCGCTCTCGCCCGGCCCGAGCCGCAGCCGCCAGGTCAGCTCGCCCAGCTCGGTACGCTCGGCCGGCGGCGGGACGACCGTGGCTTCCCGGACGACCACCGCCTCGTCGCGGGACACCGGAAGCTGGTCGCGTACCTCCACCGTCGCCGCCTGGGGCGTGTGGTTGGCGACGCTGATCCGGTACTCCACCTCCCGTCGCCGGGTCGAACCGAGCGTGGCCCGGGTGTCGGCGCGCCGGCCCAGC
Organism: Micromonospora sp. NPDC047620; assembly: GCF_043205005.1. Taxonomy (NCBI): domain Bacteria; kingdom Bacillati; phylum Actinomycetota; class Actinomycetes; order Micromonosporales; family Micromonosporaceae; genus Micromonospora; species Micromonospora sp. NPDC047620. The sequence goes on from NZ_JBIDDG010000014.1 coordinate 46,776, forward strand.
TTCCGCTCCACCCGTACCCGGTCGTCCACCCCGAGCGCCAGTTCGGTCTCCTCACCCGGCGCCCACGTCGGCAGCCGGGTGGCCGCGACGAAGTCGGCGCCGTGGAAGACCGCCGCCGGGCCGGGAAGCAGCGTGTGCGCCGAGGTGTTGCGGACCGTCGCACGCAGGTGCGCCTCGGCCGCGCGGACCGGCACGGTCACGTGGTCCAGCCGGGCCGGCAGCTCCAGCACGGCGATGGTGGCCCGGTGCGCGCTGCCGTCCGCCGGCACGGCGACCGGGCGGGCCGGCCGGTAGGTGGCGGCGGCGACCCCCTGCTCGACCGTGGCCACGCTCTCCCGCACCTTGGGGCGCGGCGGGGCGGACCGGGGCGTACCAGCGGCGGCGGCCGGCGCCGCGCCGGGTGCCGGGGGCGGCGGCAGCGCGCCGAAGCTCGCCGTCGACATGGGCATCGGCGGCACCGGCCGGACCCGGTCGAGATACCAGGGCGACAGTTCGGGTACGCCGGTCGCCGCTGCCGGCCGGGCGGTCGAGAGCTGGAGTTCGCACTCGGGCCAGTCCTCGCCGGTGTCCTGGCTGACCAGGCCGAACCAGGTGACGGTCATGGTGTCGTCGACCAGCCGCAGGTCGTAGGAGGGCTGCCAGCGGGCCCCGTCGACCAGGTAGGTCAGCTCCAGGTCCAGCTCGGCGTCGTCGGCGTCCACCGCCACGGTCACCTCGGCGGCCAGCCGGTCCGGTTCCCGCTTGCCGTTCGCCGCCGCCAACTGTCGCTCGACGGCCGCCAGCTCCTCGGCCAGGTCGGCACGTCGCCGGGCCAACCCGCGCCGGCGGCTGCGGGAGTCGGCGAGCTGGCCGGCCACCGAGTCGGCGAAGCTGGCCACGTCGGTCGGGGCGGCGTCACCGGAGGCCAACGCGCGGGCGTACGTGCCGCCGGCCCGCTCGGCCAGCCGGCCGATGAACTGCCCCCGCTGCGCCTCGACCTCGTCCGCGTCGTCGACCTCGGCCAGCTCGTCGGCCAGCTCCCGGCTCCGCTGCTCCAGCTCGCGGACCTGCCCGTCGGTGCTGCGTGCCTGCCGCCACGTCGTCACGTCCACGCCGAGCACGGTGACCGCGCCCCGGCCGCCGACCCGTACCGAGTCCCGCCGCAGGCCGAGCGGCAACGGTGCGACACGTACGCGGTGCTCACCGGCGGTCAACCGGGTGCTGCCCCGGCGGGTGACCCGGGCCCGGTCCGGGTAGACGGTGACACCGACGACGGGTGCTTCGATCTCCACTGCGTTCACGGCGGCGACGGTAGCCGAAGCATGCTCGTAACCCCGGTAGGCCGCGGCGGGGCGTCGGCAGGACGGGCGTCCCGCGCCGGGCCGGCACGCCGTACGCCTGCGTTAAGCTCCTCCGATCGAGCGGAAGTTACCGGGAGGTAGGCATGTCGGAGGAGCAGCGGGTCGCCATCGTCACGGGGGCGGCGCGGGGGATCGGGGCGGCCACCGCCCGCCGGCTGGCCGCCGACGGCCTCGCGGTCGCGGTGGTCGACATCGACGAGTCGGCGACCAAGGACACGGTGGACGCGATCGCCGTCGCCGGTGGCCGGGCGCTCGGCGTCGGCGCCGACGTGTCCGACCGGGCCCAGGTCGAGGCGGCCGTGGAGCGGGTCGCCGCCGTGCTGGGCGCGCCGACCGTGCTGGTGAACAACGCCGGCGTGCTGCGCGACAACCTGCTGTTCAAGATGAGCGACACCGACTGGGACACGGTCATGGCCGTGCACCTGCGCGGCGCGTTCCTGTTCAGCCAGGTGGCCCAGAAGCACATGGTCGAGCAGAAGTGGGGCCGGATCGTCAACCTCTCCAGCACCTCGGCGCTGGGCAACCGGGGCCAGGCGAACTACTCCGCCGCGAAGGCCGGCCTCCAGGGCTTCACCAAGACGCTCGCCATCGAGCTGGGCCCGTTCGGGGTGACCGTCAACGCGGTCGCGCCCGGCTTCATCGTCACCGACATGACCGCGGCCACCGCCGCCCGGATGAAGGTCGACTTCGACGACCTTCAGAAGCACGCCGCGGCGGAGATCCCGGTCCGCCGCCCCGGCCGGCCGGAGGACGTCGCGCACACCATCTCGTTCCTGGTCAGCGAGGGAGCGTCGTTCGTCTCCGGCCAGGTCGTCTACGTCGCCGGCGGCCCCAAGGACTGAACCCGCGCCCACGTCCCACCCCGTCCGGCGAGGCGGGGTGGGTCAGGTGCGGGCGGTGCGGGTGCGCCAGAGCCAGAGCAGGCCGAGCACCGGCAGGACCAGCGGGATGTAGCCGTACCCGCTGCCGAACCGCGACCAGACCGTCTCGTCGGGGAACAGCTCCGGGTCGGCCACGCTGAGGATGCCGACGCCGAGCACCCCGGCCAGCTCCACTGTGCAGCAGGCCAGGGCGACGCGCCGGCCGGCGGCACCCGCGCGCGCCAGCCCCACCGCCGCGACGATGTAGATGGCCGCGGCGAGCGCCGAGAGCAGGTACGCCACCGGGGCCTCGTCGAACCTCGTGGCGATCTGGAGGCCGGCGCGGCTGGTGGCGGCGATCGCGAAGAGCAGGTAGACCGCGATCAGCAGCCGTCCCGGGCCGGCGTTGGTCCGCGTCCGTTCCGGGGCCCGCACCTCAGCCACCCAGCACCTCCCACGTCTGTTGCAGCCGCACGACGACCACCGGCGTGACCAGGCAGACCGCGCAGACGATGGCCGAGCCCCAGCGGGTCGGCTCCATCCGGGCCAGCACCCAGGCCAGCGGCGGCAGGCAGACCAGCGTCGCCAGGTAACCGAAGAAGGCCCCCGGCTCCCCGGGGCGCTCGCCGCCGCCGAGGGCGACCCCCGCCACCACCGCGAGCACGAGCAGCGCCGCCTCCAGCAGGGCCAGGCCGGCGAACTGCACCCGGTCCGGCGCGCGATGGCGCAGCGTCGCCACCAGGGCCCAGGCTGCGACGAGGAGCGAGAGCACGATCGAGGCGGTCGCGAGGAGCCCGTCCACCGGCGAACCGGCCGAGGCTGCGCTGGTCATCGGGGCCACCCGGGGCTCGCTTCGGTCACCGGCACAGCCTACTAACCCGCGTAGTACACCCCGCCACCCGCCGCCCCGGACACCCGGAATAGGCCCGGTCACGCGGGCGGGCGCCGGGGCGGGCGACTAGCGTGGACCGGGGCCGCGGGGTGCTGCCGTGGCGCGACGACGACGGTGGGGGTTCTCGTGGTGCGGTTCGGGTTGTTCGGCACCGGTCACTGGGCGGCGCAGACGCACGGCGCGGCGCTGCACGCGCACCCGGGGGCCACGATCGCCGGGGTGTGGGGCCGCGACCCGCGCAAGGCCGCCAGCCTGGCCGACCGCTACGGGGCGCCGGCGTTCACCGACGTCGACGCGCTGCTCGACGCCTGCGACGCGGTCGCGGTGGCCCTCCCGCCGGACATCCAGGCCGACATCGCGGCCCGCGCGGCGGCCGCCGGTCGGCACCTGCTGCTGGACAAGCCGCTCGCGCTGAGCGTCGCCGACGCCGACCGGGTGGTCGACGCCGCGCAGGCGGCCGGAGTCGCCTCGGTGGTCTTCTTCACCGGCCGCTACCAGCCGGACATCGTCGGCTTCCTGGCCTCGACCGCCGCCGTCGGCGGGTGGCACACCGCGAAGGCGGTCCGGTTCGGCTCGATCTTCCAGCCGAGCAGCCCGTACGGCGCCTCGCCCTGGCGGCGGCAGCACGGCGCGCTCTGGGACATCGGCCCGCACGCGCTGTCGGTCATCCTGCCGGTGCTCGGCCGGGTCACCCGGGTCGCCGCGATGGACGGGCCGCGCGGGCTCGTCCACCTGCTGCTCACCCACGACGGGGGAGCGACGAGCACGATCTCGATGACCCTGGACGCCCCGCAGGAGGCGGTGAGCCGGGAGTTCGTCTTCTACGGCGAGAACGGCATCGAGACCCTCCCGGCCGGCGAGGGCGACCCGGCCACCGCGTTGGGGGTGGCGATCGACCAGTTGCTGGAGGAGATCAGGTCGGGCACCCGGGACCACCGCTGCGACGTGCGCTTCGGCCGCGAGGTCGTCGCCGTGCTCGCCGCCGCCGAGACCGCCCGCGCCGAGGGCCGCACCGTCGACCTCCCGGTTTGAGGGCCCGCACGGTCGACCTGCCGGCCCGAGGCGGAAAAGCGGTCGCCGGTCGGCGACGACGGAGCTAGGGTCGCGGGCATGTCCGCGCACGCTCTGATCGAGGGGGTCGGCACGCCGGCCGCCTTCGGGCCACTGATGGCCCGCCTGCGAGTCCGGCGTCCGGCCCTGGCCGACGCGACCCGCGACTGATCCCGCACCGCACGCACGGCGCCCTCCGCCCGGTCCTGGCCGGGCCCTCGGCGCCGCCCACCGCCGCCCGGGTGACGCCCCGGGGCGAGTGCCGCCGTCGGCGCCACCCCGGTCACCCGCCCGGGTGACGTGCCGCGCGCCACCTCCGTCTCCGGCCGGGTGGTGGCGTGCCGCGCCGACCCCGCTCTCCGGCCGAGCGGTGGGTGCCGCCGTGCGCCGCCGACCCGCAGTCCCCGCGCCACGCCCAGGGCCGTCCGAGTCCACTCTTCCCTCGGACAGGCCCCCCTCCGGCTGCCTGTCCGCTCCGTCGCCGCACGGCGACAGACAGGACGACGACCCGTGGCGCCCCGCCGTACCCGAGCAACCGAACGCGACCGCTCCCGGCGCGTACTCTCCCAGAACTTCCTCGTCGACCCGGCCGCGATCGCCCGGCTGGTGCACGCCGCCCGCCCCCGGCCCGACCGGCTCCTGCTGGAGGTGGGCGCCGGCCGGGGCCAGCTCACCCGGCCGCTCGCCGCCCGTTGCCGGCACCTGATGGCGTACGAGGTGGACCCCGCCGCCGGCGCCGAGCTGGCCAGGGTCTGCGCCGGCCTGCCGAACGTCACCCACCGCCAGGCCGACTTCCTGACCGCGACGCCCCCGCCTGAGGAGTTCGACGTGGTCGGCAACATCCCCTGGTCGCTCACCTCGGCCGTGGTGCGGTGGTGCCTGGCCGCGCCGGGGCTGCGCGCGGCGACCCTGCTCACCCAGCTCGAGTACGCCCGACGGCGCAGTGGCGACTACGGCCGGTGGACCCGGCTCACCGTCCTGACCTGGCCGGAGTTCGGCTGGCGGCTCGCCGGGCGGGTGCCCCGCACCGCGTTCCGCCCGGTGCCCGGGGTGGACGCCGGCATCCTGCGCGTCGAGCGGCGGCCGGAGCCGCTGCTGGCCGCGTCGGCGCTGCCCGCGTACCGGCGGATGGTGGAGATCGGCTTCGGCGGGGTCGGCGGCTCGCTCGCGGCCTCGCTGGGCCGGCACCACCCGCGGGCGCGGCTGTCGGCGGCGCTGCGGGCGACGCGGCTCGACCCGGCCACCCCGGTCGGGCACGTCTGGCCGGAGCAGTGGCTGGTGCTGTTCCGGCTGCTGCACGCCAGGTGAGCCGGGTCGCCCGGCGCATGCCGGCTTCGCCCCGTCTGCCGGGGGCCGGGCGCATGTGGGCTGCTGGGCGCACGCGGGCCGGCGCCGCCGGCCGGGGGCGGCGGTCGTGCCGCGGTCAGGCCAGCGTGTTCAGGTCCTCGCTCAGCTCGGCGGGGGAGTCGAACTCCTCCCTCGGCAGGGACCGGAGCATCTGGAGCATCTCCGTGCTGACCCCGTTCTCCTGGCCCCAGCGGACCAGGTCCTCCCGGGATACCGGGTAGTCGAGCCCGGCCAGGTACTCCTGCAACTGCACGCCGGTGACGGTCATGCCGGCGGGCTACCCGCTCAGCCCGCCGGCACACCGCCCGTGCCTCCCGGATCCCGGCCCGCAGCCCCGCTCAGGTCCGGCCCTCGCGCCCTGCCCGGGTACGGCCCTCGCGTCCCGGGTCCCGCTCCGTGCCCGGTCGGTCCGGTCCCGCGCGGCCCACGTCGCGCGGGACCGGCGGGGTGGCCGCCCCGCTCGACGGCCGGCGGTTTGCCCGGCGACACGCCGGGTAGCCGCCCGCCATGCTGGTTCAGCGGCTCGGCGCGCCGAGCGACTTCGACCCGTTGCTGGAGCGCGTCCGGGACGCCCGGATCGTGATGATCGGTGAGGCGACGCACGGCAGCTACGACTACTACCGGCTGCGCGAACAGCTCACCCGGCGGCTGATCGCCGAGTGCGGCTTCTCCTTCGTCGCCGTGGAGGGGGACTGGCCCGACTGCGACCGGGTGCACCGATCCGTGACGGGCGCCCCGGGCGGGGCCACCGAGCCGCGCATGGCGCTGGAACGCTTCGAGCGGTGGCCGACCTGGATGTGGGCGAACGCCGAGGTCTCCCGGTTCTGCAGTTGGCTGCGGGCGTGGAACGTCGAGCGGCCCGAGGCGGCCCGGGCCGGCTTCCACGGCCTGGACGTCTACAGCCTGTGGGAGTCGATGCAGGCGATCTTCGACTACCTCGGCGAGGAGGACCCGGCGTCGCTGGAGGCGGCGCAGGACGCGTACCGCTGCTTCGAGCCGTACGGCAAGCGGGTCGAGGAGTACGGCGCGGCCAGCCGGTTCGTCTCGGCGCGCTGCGAGGAGGAGGTCGTCCGGCTGCTGGCGCGTACCCGCGAACAGGCCGCCGCGGACGGCCCGGACAGCTTCTCGGCCTGGCAGAACGCGGAGGTGGTGGCCGGGGCGGAGCGCTACTACCGGGCCATGGTCCGGGGCGGCCCGGAGTCGTGGAACGTCCGGGACACCCACATGGCGGACACGCTGGACCGGCTGCTGGACCGCTACGGGCCGGGCTCGCGGGGGATCGTCTGGGCGCACAACACGCACGTCGGGGACGCCCGGGCCACCGACATGGCCGCCGACGGGATGATCAACATCGGTCAGTTGGCCCGTGAGCGGCACGGGGCCGACGACGTGGTCCTGGTCGGCTTCGGCGGCTACCGGGGCACGGTGATCGCCGCGCCCCGCTGGGGCTCGCCGGCCGAGGCGATGGTGGTGCCGCCGGCCCGCCCGGGCTCGGTCGAGCGCCGGCTGCACGAGTTGATGCCGGAGCGGGCGGTGCTCGTCTTCGGCGGCCCCGACCAGCCGGGCTGGGTCACCGACACCGCCGACCACCGGGCGATCGGGGTGGTCTACGACCCGTCGTTCGAGTCCTGGGGCAACTACGTGCCGACCCGGCTGGGGGAGCGGTACGACGCCTTCGTCTGGTGCGACGAGACCACCACCCTGCACCCGCTGCCCACCCTGACCACGCCGGGTGAGATGGAGACCTACCCGGCCGGCGTCTGACCGGACGACGCGGCGCCGACGGCCTCGCCCGTCCCCGCCCGGGTCGGGCGGGGACGGGCGGATGGGTCAGGCGCGGGGGGCCACCGGGGCCTTGTCGTCGAGGTGGGCGCGCAGGCCCTCGCCCTCGATGTCGACGTTCGGCAGGGCCCTGTCCAGCCAGCGTGGCAGCCACCAGGCTGCCCGGCCGAGCAGGGACATCACCGCCGGGACGATCGTCATCCGCACCACGAACGCGTCGATGGCGACGCCGATCGCGAGCGCGAAGCCCATCGACTTGATCACCGGGTCGTCGAGGAACACGAAGCCGCCGAACACCGAGATCATGATCAGGGCGGCGGCGGTGACCACCCGGGCTCCGTGCCCCATCCCGTTGATGGTCGCCTGCTGCGCGGTGTCGCCGTGCACGAAGTCCTCCCGCATCCGGGAGACCAGGAAGACCTCGTAGTCCATCGCCAGCCCGAACAGGATGCCGATCAGCAGGATCGGCAGGAAGCTGACCAGCGGGCCGGGCGTGTCCAGGCCGACCAGGTCGGCGAGGTGGCCCTGCTGGAACACCGCCACGGTGATGCCGAACGTCGCGGCGACGGTGAGCAGGAAGCCCAGGGCGGCCTTGACCGGCACCAGCAGCGAGCGGAAGACCAGCATCAGCAGCAGCACCGAGAGCCCGACCACCAGCAGCAGGTAGATCGGCAGGGCGTCGGAGAGCTTCTCGGAGACGTCGATGCCGATGGCGGTCGCGCCGGTCAGCAGCACGTCCACGTCGCGGAACTCGCCGACCGCGGCCCGGACGTCGTTGACCAGGGTCTCCGTGGCCTCGTCGGTCGACCCCGTCTTCGGCACCACGCCGAGCAGCGCGGTGCGGCCGTCCGGGCTGAGCTGCGGCGGAGCCACCGCGAGGACGTTCTCGGTGCGCTGGACCAGCGCGGTGACCTGCGGGACGGCGGCCGAGGTGGCCTGCGGGGTGTCCCCGGCGACCACCACCGCGAGTCGGGCCGTGAAGCCCGGCCCGAAGCCCTCGGTGATCAGGTCGTTGGACGTCCGGGCGGGCGAGCCGACCGGCGCGGTGCCCGCGTCGGGCAGCGCCAGCCGCATGTCCGGCGTGGGCAGCGCGAGCAGACCCAGCCCGAGCAGCCCGACCAGGATGACGGGGATGCGGAACCGGGTGATGGCGCGCGCCCAGCGGAACCCGAGCCCGGACCGGTCCTCGGCCGCCGACGCCACGGCGGCGCCGACCGCCCCGTCCCCGGCCGGCACCGACGAGCGCAGCCTGCGGGGGAGCACCCGGCGACCGGCGAAGCCGAGCAGTGCGGGCTGGAGCGTGATCGCGACCAGCACCGCGACGGTGACCGTGGCGGCGGCGGCCAGGCCCATCACGGTCAGGAACGGGATGTTGACCACGGCCAGACCGGCCAGCGCGATGACCACGGTGGCCCCGGCGAAGAGCACGGCCGAGCCGGCGGTGCCCACCGCGCGGCCGACCGCCTCGTCCGGCGGCAGCCCCTCGATCAGGTTCTGCCGGTAGCGGGAGGTGATGAACAGCGAGTAGTCGATGCCGACCGCGAGGCCGAGCATCAGGGCGAGGACCGGCGCGGTGCTGGTCAGGTCGACCACGCTGCTGAGCGCGAAGAGGCCCGCCATGCCGACGCCCACGCCGATCAGGGCGTTCAACATGGTCATCCCGGCCGCCACGAGCGACCCGAACGTGACCACCAGTACGATCGCGGCGATCGCGACACCGATCGCCTCGGTCGAGCCGCCCTCCGGCACGGCGCTGAGCACCTCGCCGCCGGGCGCGACCTGCCAGCCCTGGGCCTCGGCCCGCGCGCCGACCTGCTCGTACGCGTCGCGCTGGGCGTCGGTCACCTCGTCGGCGCCGGTGGCGAACTGGACCTGGACCAGCGCGTACCGGCCGTCGGGGGAGACCGCCCCCACCTGGAACGGGTCGACGGCGCCGACCACCCCGGGCAGCGTCGCCGCCTCCTGGGCGAGTTCCCTCACCACGGCCTGCCCCTGCGGGCTGCCGAGCGCGCCCTCGGCCGGTGCCTTGACCGCGATGGTGCCGGTCGCGCCGCTGGCCGCCGGGAACTGCTCGGCGAGCAGGTCCAGGGCGCGCTGCGACTCCGTGCCGGGCATGGTGAAGTTGTCCGCCATCGGGCCGCGCAGGGTCGCGGCGGCGAGGCCGAGTCCGACGAGTACGACGAGCCAGATCGCCGCGACGAGTCGCCGCCGGCGCATCGAGCCCCGGCCGAGCCGGTAGAGCAGGGTCGCCATGAGTTCCTTGTCCTCGGTCGTGTATGGGTGGGAACGAGTCAGTCGACGGGCTCCAGCGCCCGTCGTACGAGTGCCAGCAGGGCGGCGCGCAGCTCCTCGTCGGGTACGTCGGCGAACTCGCCGCACGTCTCCGCGATGCCGGCGAGCAGCACCAGCGCGGTGATCCGGGCGGAGGGGCGTTCCGGTTGCCCGGCGAACGCGTCGACCAGCCGCTCGGAGATCCGCTGGACGTGCGCGAAGGCGGGCTGCCGGAGCAGCTCCTGGTACTCGCCCCGGAGCAGGGCGATCTCGCGCCGGAACCGAACCGCGAGGTCGACGAAGCCCTCGGCGGCGACCCACTGGGCGTCCGCCCCCCGGTGCGCGGCGATCCGCTCGTCGAGCGCCTGGAGGACCTCCATGAGCCGGGCCATCAGCTCGGTGAGGATGGCCTCCTTGTTGGCGAAGTGGTAGAGCACCGCCGCCTTGGAGCAGCCCACCTCGCGGGCGATGTCCTGCAACGAGGTGCCCCGGTAGCCGGTCACCGCGAAGCGTCGCGCCGCCGCCGCCAGGATGTCGTCGCGTGTCTCCGGTACCACCCGCGCCATACAGGTCCACCTCCTCGAACCAGCATGCCTGACCGATCGGTCAGAGCCTGACCGATCGGTCAGATCAAAGGCGTGGCGTTACTCACAGGTGGTCGGGGTGTGGCGTCTGCTCGGCGGTTCGCGAGGGGGTGCGCGGCGTCAGGCCGGTTCGTCGCCGGTCCAGTCGGCGAGCCACTCGCCGGTCCAGGTGAGCGTCCCGGCGTGCAGGTCGGCGACGAGGGCGTGGACCCAGGCCAGCTCGGCCCGCATCATGGCCAGCCGGTACTCGTCCTCGACGAGGAAGAGCCGGGGCAGTTTGACGGCGGCCAGCACGGCCTCGCGTTCGCGCAGCCGGGCGGTCAGCACCTCGACCCGGCGTTCGAGCTGCCGGGCCGCCTCGGCGGGCGGGAGGATCGGCAGGAACGACAGCGCCGCGGGGAACTCCGGGAACTCGCGGGCGGGAGCGGCGAGCGCGTCCGCCAGCCACCCGTCGAGCGTCCGGCGGCCCGTGTCCGTCAGCTCGTAGACGGTGCGTTCCGGGCGGCCCTCGTCCCGGTCGGTGCGGCTGACCCGGACCAGCTCCTCGCGCCGCAGGCGCTCGATCGTCTGGTAGATGCTGTTGCGCTGCGCGACGTTGACCACGTCCTGCTTGTCGCGTTCCCGGATGACCTGCTGCATCCGATACGCGTGCATCGGCTCCTCGACCAGCAGCGCCAACACCATCATCGCCAGCGGGGAGCGGCGCTGTGCGCGGGCAGCCATGCCCTCACCTTAGGTGACGACCTTCCCCATGATAGTCAAGATATGTATAGTCATTCCATGACTAACGCTCTGATCATCGGGGGCGGCATCGCCGGCCCGGTCGCGGCGATGGCGCTCCAGCGCGCCGGCATCGAGCCGGTGGTGTTCGAGGCGTACGAGCGCGACGCGGTCGGCGTCGGCGCGTTCCTCACCCTCTCCGTCAACGGCGTCGACGCGCTGCGCGCGGTCGGGCTGGACGGCCTGGTTACCGGGCTGGGGCACCCGACCCCGCGGATGGCGCTGCACAACCACCGGGGGCGCCGGCTGGCGGAGTTCGGCACCAGCGGCACCCGCACCCGCGGCTCGGGCAGCACGACGGTCCGCCGCTCCGACCTCTACCGTGCGCTGCGCGACGAGGCGGTCCGCCGGGGCGTGCCGATCGCGCACGGCGCGCGCCTGGTCGACGCGGAGCCCGCCGGCTCGGGAGTGCGCGCCCGGTTCGCCGACGGCCGGACCGCCGAGGGGGACCTGCTGGTCGGGGCGGACGGGCTGCGCTCGCGGACCCGCCAGGTGATCGACCCGGCGGCCCCGGCGCCCCGCTACGTGCCGCTGCTCAACGCCGGCGGGTTCACCCGGCTCCCCGGGCTCGGCGGCGAGCCCGGGCTGATGAACATGGTCTTCGGGAAACGCTGCTTCTTCTGCTGGATCGCCGTCGGCGGGGACGAGGTCTGGTGGTTCGCCAACCCGCCGCAGCCCACCGAACTGACTCCGGCGCAGCTCGCCGCGATCGACGCCGAGGACTGGCGGTCCCGGCTGCGCGTCCTGTTCGCCGAGGACGCCGGGCCGGCGCTGCGGATCATCGACGCCACCGACCGGATGGAGTACGGCTGGCCCACCTACGACCTGCCCTCGGTGCCCGTCTGGCACCGGGACCGGATGGTGATCATCGGCGACGCCGCCCACACCGCCGCCCCCTCCTCCGGGCAGGGCGCCGCGATGGCGTTCGAGGACGCGGTGCAGTTGGCGCGCTGCCTGCGCGACCTGCCCGACGTGGCGGAGGCGTTCGGGGCGTACGAGCGGCTGCGCCGGAAGCGGGTCGAGCGGGTGGTGGCCCAGGGGCGGCGGACCAGCGGCACCAAGGCGCTCGGGCCGCTGGGGCGAATGCTGCGGGACGCCGCGCTGCCGCTGTTCGCCCGTCGGGTGGCCCGCGACGGCGGGGCGTCACTGGCCTGGCTCTACGACCACCACGTCGACTGGGACGCCAAGGTTGCCGCCTAGCCCGCCTCCCCGTGCGCCCGGTCGTACGCGTCGCGCGCCTCGGCGATCGCGTTGCGGTGCCGCTCGGCCCAGCTCGTCAGGGCGACCAGCGAGTCGTAGAGCTCCAGCGCGATCGGGGTGGCGGTGTACTCGACCTTCGGCGGCACGGTCGGATAGACCGTCCGGTGCAGCAGGCCGTCGCGTTCCAGGTTGCGCAGGGTCAGGGTGAGCATCCGACGGCTGATCCCCTCCACCGTGCGCTCCAGCTCGGTGAAGCGCACCGGCCCCTGGGAGGCGGCGACCAGGATGCCGATGCTCCACTTGCCACCCACCCGGTCGAGCACCTCGCGGACGGTGCACGCCTTGGCCTGGCCGGGGGTGAAGGGCGCGTTGTCGGCCGCGCACGCCTGTGTCCGGTCCACGGACACATCGGTGTTCCCCTGGGACATCAAAGTGCCTCCTTACGCTCCGCCTCATGGTCACAGAAGATGGCTCTGGTAACAAAACGTGCACCTAGGAGGCGTCCGTGTCCACCCGTACCGTCGAATCCCGCTGGCCGGCGCTGCTCGTGCTCTGCGCCGGCAGCCTGATGATCATCCTGGACGGCAGCATCGTCGCGGTGGCGCTGCCCGCCATCCAGCGGGACCTCGGCTTCACTGCGACGGGCCTGGCCTGGGTGGTCAACGCCTACCTCGTCGCCTTCGGCGGGCTGCTGCTGCTCGCCGGTCGCCTCGGCGACCTGCTCGGCCGGCGGGCGGTCTTCCTGTCCGGCGTCGCGCTGTTCACCGTCGCCTCGCTGTTCTGCGCGGTGGCGACCGGCCCGGAGGTGCTGGTCGTGGCCCGCTTCCTCCAGGGCGTCGGCGGGGCGCTCACCATGGCGGTGAGCCTCGGCATGATCGTCCGGCTCTTCCCGGAACCGGCCGAGCGGGCGCGCGCGATCGCCGTCTTCAGCTTCACCGGCGCCGCCGGGGCGTCGATCGGCATGCTGGCCGGGGGCGTGCTCACCGACCTGGCCGGCTGGCCCGCCATCTTCGCGGTCAACCTGCCGATCGGGCTGCTGATCCTGCTGGCCGCCGTACGCCTGCTCGACGCCGACCGCGGCGTCGGGCTGCGCGCCGGCCTGGACGTGCTCGGCGCGGCGCTGGTCACCGGGGGCCTGATGGTCGCCGTGCTGGCGATCGTCGGCACCGGCGAGCACGGCTGGGCCTCGGCCCGGACGCTCGGCGCCGCCGCGCTCGCGGCGATCCTGCTCGCGGCGTTCGCGCTGCGGCAGCGGTCGGCCGGGACCCCGCTGCTGCCGCCGCGGGTGCTGCGCACCCCCGACCTGGCCGCCGCCAACGTCGTGCAGTTCCTCATGGTCGCCGCCTTCTTCGGCTTCCAGTTCCTGCTCGCGCTGGAACTCCAGCTCGTGCTGGATCTCGACCCGACGGCCACCGGGTTGGCCTTCCTGCCCACGCCGGTGACGATCGCGGTGGTCTCGCTCGGCCTCGCGGGCCGGCTGATCGCCCGGTACGGCGCGCGGGCGGTGCTGGTCACCGGGCTCGCGCTGGCGGTGGCCGCGTTCCTGCTGCTCGCCCGGCTCCCGGTCGACGGCGGCTACCTGCCCGACGTGTTCCCGTCGATCCTCCTCTTCGGCGTCGCCGGCGGGCTCGCACTGCCGGCGGTCACCACGCTGGCCATGGCCGGCGCCGACCCGGCCGACGCCGGACTGGCCTCCGGGCTGGTCAACACCACCCAGCAGGTCGGCGGCGCGCTCGGGCTGGCCGTGCTCGCCACGCTGGCCGCCAGCCGCACCGACGGCCTGCGGGACGTCGGCTGGACCGAGGCCGACGCGCTCGCCGCCGGCTACCGGACCGCGTTCGCCGTGGCCGCCGCCCTCGTCGCGGCCGCGCTCCTGGTCGCCGTGGTCGCCCTCCGCCGCAGGCCCGCCCCGGCCGCCGGGCCGTCCCCGGTCGCCGGGCCGTCCCCGGTCGCGGAGTCGGCCCCGGTCGCCGGGCCGTCCCCGGTCGCGGAGTCGGCCCCGGTCGCCGAGCCGGCTGCGGAGCCGGCCCGGGGCGGCCGTCGCCACGAGGATCCGGCCCACCAGCCGGTCAGCTGACCGGCCACGACGATCCACGTTCTGCGTCGATCTCCCGGCGTCGTGTGGCTCGTCGGGCGGCGGCTCCGCGCCCGGGCCGGCGGTGGCCCGGGCGCGGGTGCGGTCGGCCGAGGTCAGGTGGCTCGACTGGCGCGGCGCATCGAGGCTCGGACGATCGACGCGGTAGGTCGTTGCGGCCTCAGCGGCTCACGGCGGTCTGTCGGTCGACGCGCGACAGCTTCTCGGGATTGCGTACGTGGTAGAGGCCGGTGACGTAGCCGTCGTCGACCCGCACCGCCAGCACGCCGTCGAGCTCGCCGTTGACCCGGACGAGCAGACCCGGGCCACCGTTGACCTGTACCAACTCGACCGACCTCTCGGCGTCGCGCTTCCACCAGCCGACCGCCAGCAAGCGAGCCACCTTGCCGACCCCCACGACGGGCCGCAGCAGGGCATGTCTGATTCCGCCGCCGTCGCTCAGGGCGACGACGTCCGGCGCGAGGATGTCGAGCAGGCTCTGCAGGTCGCCGGTTTCGACCGCTCGTTGGAAGGCCTGGAGGGCGGCTCGGGTCTCGGCCGGGGAGGCGATGCCGCGTGGTCGGCGGGCGGCGACGTGTGCCCGTGCCCGGTGGGCGATCTGGCGGACGGCGACGGGGGTCTTGTCGACGGCTTCGGCGATCTCGTCGTAGTCCAGATCGAACACCTCGCGCAGCACGAACACCGCCCGCTCGATCGGCTGAAGCGTCTCCAGCACCACCAGCATCGCCATCGAGACGCTGTCGGCCAGCTCGACGTCCTCGGCCACGTCGGGCGCGGTCAGCAACGGTTCGGGCAACCACGGCCCGACGTACGACTCCTTGCGCCGACCGAGCGCACGCAGCCGGTCCAGCGCCTGCCGGGTGACGATCCGCACCAGGTAGGCGCGCTCCTCCCGCACGGTGCCAGGATCGACGCCCACCCATCGCAGCCACGTCTCCTGCAGGACGTCCTCGGCGTCAGCGGCCGAACCGAGCATCTCGTAGGCGACGGTGAACAGCAGGTTGCGGTGGGCGAGGAACGCCTCGGTGGCGGAGTCCAGCGGCGGCTCGGCGGTGTCCGTCGTTCGCTCGGCACGCTCGCTCATGCCCCGCTCCTGCCTGTTCGCTCCCGGCTCTGCCACACGCACATGACGCCGGTCTAGGCCGTTCTGTGACACCCATGATCGATGGTCCACCTCACACGACCGTGCTGTCACGGGGAACGGCGAGTCGACGTCTCGTGCTCGTCCGGACGCCACACGAACGGTCCGGTCCGAGATCGAGAAGGGACGACCTCACCATGTCCACGCCCACGACGACCGAGCTCCGGTCGCGCATGCCCAACCCCCTCGCGTTCATCCCCGAGGTGGCCGAAATCGCCGAAGGCATGCACAAGGTCTTCCGGAACGGCGCCATTCCACCGACCACCGTCGGCCTGCTGCAGCTCCGCGCCGGGCAGATCCTCGGTAGCACGTACTTCACCATTCGGGAAACCGGCAACCTCCGCGCGGCCGGGGAATCCGAGGAGCGGATCACCGCCGTGGCGACCTGGCGGGACGCCCCGTATTTCACCGACGCCGAACGGGTCGCACTGGAGCTCGTGGAGGCCGTGCTCACCCCGAACCCGGCCGGGGAGCGCGTCCCGGACGCGCTGCACGTCAAGGCGTCCGCGCACTACGACGACAAGGCGCTCTGGACGCTGATCATGGCGATCGCCCACATCGGCTTCTTCACCCCAGCAGCTCTCATCGCCAAGCCGATCCCCGGCATGCCCCCCGGCCAGAACTACAGCGAGTAGTGCTCACCAGGCATCCGATCGCGTATCAGAAAGGCACGGCGCATGAGCATCAGGAAGTTCGCAGTGGCCGGAGCGACCGGCCGGCTGGGACGCAACGTCGTCGACGTCCTCACCGAACGGGGGCACCAGGTCGTTCCGATGTCCCGGGCCACCGGCGTGGACGTCATCACCGGTGACGGCCTCGCCGAGGCCCTCACCGGGGTCGACATCATCATCGACGTCGCGTCGTGGCACGCCTCCGAGCAGCCTGCGGCGACGGAGTTCTTCCGCACGTCGGCCCGCAACCTGCACAAGGCCGGCCAGCAGGCGGGAGTCGCTCAGATCACCGTCGCGTCCATCATCGGCATCGACAAGGCCACCGCAGGCTTCGGCACCGCCAAGAAGGTGCACGAGGAACTCCACCTCGCCGAACTCCTCCCCGTCCGCATCCTGCGGGCCGCGCAGTTCCACGAATTCGTCGGTCAGTTCCTGGACTGGCGGCAAGGCGACGTCGCCTACGTCCCGGCCTGGCCCAGCCAACTCGTCGCGGCTCGCACGGTGGCCAAGGCGCTGGTCGACCTGGCCACCGACCCCGACGCGCCCGCCCGGCCCGCTCCGGGAACGCCGATCCCCGAGATCGCCGGACCCCGCAAGGAGAACCTCGCCGAGGCGGCCAAACTCCTTGGCGCCCGCCGGAACATCAAGGTCGTCGGCGTCGACAACCCCAACCTGCCCGACGCCGAGTACGCCGCCGGCGGAGGGCTCCTGCCCGGCCCGCACGCCAAGCTCGCCGGACCCACCTTCCAGGAGTGGCTCGACACCCAACCCTGACCCGGCCGGGGCCGGCCGCGCCCGGCCGGCTCACCGGTCTCGGTACCGAGCCGCCGCGCGAACGATCCCGCGGCGCGCGACACCAACTAGTGAGGACGAAAGTCATGGCACACACGAAGGCGCAGGCTCCGGCGGTCACATCGCGCCGCTGGGCCGCGCTGTTCTTCATCGGGCTGGGCCAGCTCATGATCATCCTGGACGCGACCGTCGTGAACATCGCGCTGCCGTCGCTCCAGCGCGACCTGGGGATCTCCGACGGCGACCGGCAGTGGATCCTGACCGGGTACACGCTGGCGTTCGGCAGCCTGCTGTTGCTCGGCGGCCGGATCGCCGACTACACCGGCCGTAAGCGGGCCTTCCTGGTCGCGCTGCTCGGCTTCACCGCGGCGTCGGCGCTCGGCGGCGCGGCGACCAACTTCGAGATGCTGTTGACCGCCCGCGTCCTGCAGGGCGCATTCGGCGCGCTGCTCGGGCCGTCCGCGCTCTCCCTGCTGACGGTGACGTTCACCCAGCCCAGGGACCGCGCCAAGGCCTTCGGGATCTGGGGCGCCATCTCCGCCGCGGGCGGCGCGGTCGGGCTGCTGGCCGGCGGGGCACTGACCGACTACCTGGACTGGCGCTGGTGCCTCTACGTCAACATCCCCCTGGCGCTGATCGCGGCGATCGGCGGGTACGCGGTGCTCGCCGAGTCGCGGCGCGCGGGCAAGGCCCGCTTCGACATACCCGGCGTGCTGCTGGTGACCGGCGGGCTGGTCGCGATCGTGTACGCCACCAGCCAGGCCGAGTCCGCCGGCTGGCGCTCGGCGGAGGTCATCGGCCTGCTGGCCGCCGGCGCGCTACTGCTCGCCGCCTTCGCCCTCGTGGAGAGCCGGGTGCGGCAGCCATTGCTGCCGCTGCGGGTGATCGCCGACCGCACCCGCGCCGGTGCCTACCTGTCCGTCGGCATGGCCGTCATCGGAATGTTCGGGGCGTTCCTCTTCATGACCTACTACATGCAGGTCGTCAAGGGATACTCGCCGGTCAGAACGGGCGTGTCCTTCCTTCCGATGGTCACGGCGGTCCTGATGTCGGCCGGCGGCCTCGCCACCCGGTTGCTGCCCAAGCTCCCGCCGCGGGCGCTGATCGTGCCCGGCATGCTCATCAGCTGCTGCGGCATGCTATGGATGCTCACCCTCGACGCCGGCACCGGCTACGCCGGCGGCATACTGGTCGCGCAGCTTCTGCTCGGCTTCGGCGCGGGCATGATCATGCCGGTGGCCCTCAACTACGCCACCCACGGCATCGACCAGGGCGACTCGGGCGTGGCCTCGGCCAGCTTCAACACCGCGCAGCAGATCGGCAGTTCGATCGGCACCGCGCTGCTCAACACCATCGCCACCGGCGTGACCGTGGACTACCTGGCCTCGCACGGCTCGGGCCCGGCCGTCGCCAGGCAGGCCATGGTGGAGGGCTTCGGGGCGGCCAGCGCCTGGGCCGCGGGGATCATCGCGGTTGGCGCGCTGATCGTCGCCGTGCTGATGAACGCCACACGCCCCGGTCGCCACGCAGCCACCGAAGGCGCCGGGAGCGCCGAGCCGCTGCTCGTATCCGCCTGAGGGCCCATCCGGGTCGCCCCGCGTGCCGGCGCCGCACGAGCTGGGGAGGTAGCGGGGCTCGCCGGTGCTGGGGATGCGCAGCACGCGGGCCAGCGCGTCGAGGGCGGCCGGATAGGCGTGCGAGGGCGGGGTGGCGTAGCCGACGACCAGGCCCTGCGGGTGCTCCCCGGGGGCGTGCCGGTGCCGGCCGAGGGCATCCAGCGCCAGTCCGTGGCGGGCGGCCTCGGCCAGCACCTCCGCCTCGGCCGGCCCGCGTCCCGCAGCACGGCGACCAGCAGGACGAGCGCCTGCGCGTACCCGGTGGTGACCACGATCCGGTCAGGGTCGGCCAGGACGCCCCGGGCGCGGCCCAGGTAACCGGCGGGCGCGGTGCGCAGCTCGACCCGCCCGCGCGGGTCGCCGTAGCCGTAGGCGCTGACCGTGCCCCGGGACAGGCCGAGCTGCGCGGCGAGCGCCCGGGTGGCGGGCAGCCGGGTCGACGGGCCCAGCCGCCCGTCCCGGACCGCGTCGCGCAGCGCCCGCTCCAGCCCGGCCCGGCGGCCGGTCGACGCGTCCAGCTCCAGGTGCAGGTCGACGCCGAAAGCGGCCCAGTCCATCGGCACGGGATTGGAGCTTAGAGCCGGGCCACCGCCGGCCGAGAATGGGCGCATGATCGACACCCTCGCCGGCCGGGCGGCGGCGCTGCGCGCGCTGCACCGGCCCGGAGACCCGCTGGTCCTGCCCAACGCCTGGGACGCCGGCTCCGCCCGCCGGGTCGCCGCCGCGGGCTTCCCGGCCGTCGCCACCAGCAGCAGCGCCGTCGCCGAGTCGCTGGGCCACGCCGACGGCGAGGCCACCCCGCCCGGGGAGATGTTCGCCGCCGTGGCCCGCGTCGCCCGCGCGGTCGCCGTCCCGGTCACCGCCGACCTGGAGCGGGGGTACGGGCTGCGCCCGGCCGAGCTGGTCGAGCGGCTGCTCGACGCCGGGGCGGTGGGGCTCAACCTGGAGGACTCCGACCCGCGCACCGGCGGGCTGGTCGACGCCGGGGAACAGGCCGACCTGCTGGCCGCGGTCCGGGCGGCGGCCGACGTGATCGGGGTCCCGGTGGTGCTCAACGCCCGGATCGACGTCTTCCTCCGCCCCGCGGAGGACCTCGCCGGCCCGCTCGACGAGGCGGCGCGCCGTGCCGCGCGCTACCTGGCCGCCGGCGCGGACTGCGTCTACCCGATCCTGCTCGCCGACCCGGCGGCGCTGTCCTCGCTGGTGGAGGCCGTGCCCGGCCCGCTGAACGCGTTGGCCCGCCCCGGCGCGCCGGCGGTGTCGGAGCTGGCCGCGCTCGGGGTCGCCCGGGTCAGCTACGGCGGTGGCGTGTACGACGCCGCCCGCGCACACACGGCCCGGCTGCTCGACGTCGTCCGGGCCGGCGGCGACCCGTTCGTCGGGGATCACCCCGCCGCGTCCGGTTGACCGCCGGCCGCCGGGCCGGGAAAGTAATCGGATGAGTCGCGCTGACGAGACCCGGGACGGCGTGTCGCTGACCAACCTCGACCAGCCGCTGTCCGATGGCGACGACGCGACCAAGCGGGACCTGGTCGACTACCTCGACGCCGTCCACGAGCGGATCCTGCCGCCGCTGCGGGGCCGGCCGCTGTCGGTGATCCGGGTCCGGCCCGGGCAGCCCGCGTTCATGCAGAAGAACCTGCCGAAGTACACCCCGGACTGGGTCCGCCGCACCTCCGTCTGGGCCGAGGCGTCCCACCGCGAGGTCTCGTACGCGCTCTGCGACGACCGGCGCACCCTGCTCTGGTTCGCCAACCAGCGAGCCGTGGAGTACCACCCCACCCTCGCCACGGTGGACGATCTGCACCGCCCCACCCATCTGGTGCTCGACCTCGACCCGCCCGAGGGAGACTCGTTCGGGCTGGCGGTGGCCGCCGCCCTGCTGGTCCGGCAGGCGCTCGCCGACGCCGGGCTCACCGGCGCGGTCAAGACCAGCGGCGCCAAGGGCGTGCACGTCTTCGTGCCGGTCGCGGCGGGCGCCGCCGTGGAGGACATGGCCGCCGCCACCCGGGCGGTCGCCGCCCGCGCCGAACGGCTGGACCCGGCGCTGGCCACCACCGCCTTCATCCGGGAGGACCGGGGCGGCAAGGTGTTCGTGGACTCGACGCGGGCCGGCGGGGCGACCGTGGTGGCCGCCTACAGTCCCCGGCTGCGGCCGGGCGTGCCGGTGTCCTTCCCGGTGGACTGGGCCGACCTGGGCGACGTCTCCCCGGCGGACTTCACGATCCGCACCGTCCCGGCGCTGGTCGCCGACCGCGACCCGTGGGCCGAGCGGATGCCCGCGCCGCAGCAGCTCCCGGCGGACCTGGTCGCGGAGGGGCACACCATCCCGATCGCGCGGGTGCAGGCCATGCACGAGGGCAAGCGCCGGGCCCGCGCCCGCCGCGCCGCCGGCTGACGTACGCGTGCATCCCCGGCGGCTGACGTGCGGCCGCCGCGCCGGCGGCTGACGTGCGTGCGTTTCCCCGGCGGCTGACGTGCGGCCGCCGCGCCGCCGGGGCCTGTGGGCCCGCCGGGGCGCCTCCGCCCGCGCTACCGCTCGCCGGGTCGGACGAGCCCGCTCTCGTAGGCGATCACGACGAGCTGGGACCGGTCCCGGGCGTGCAGCTTGGCGAGCAGGCGACTGACGTAGGTGCGGGCGGTGTCCGGGCTGAGGTGCAGGGCGGCACCGATCTCCGCGTTGGACCGCCCGGCGCCGACCTGGGCGAGGACGTCGCGTTCCCGCTCGGTGAGCCCGGCGAGCCGGGTGCCGTCGGGCACGGGGGAGCGGGCGGCGGCGGCGAGGACCCGGCGGGTGACGGCGGGCGACAGCAGCGCGTCCCCGCCGGCCACGGTGCGTACGGCGGCGCGCAGGGCGTCGGGCGCGGTGTCCTTGAGCAGGAATCCGGCCGCCCCGGCGCGGATGGCGTCGAAGAGGTACTCGTCGTCGTCGAAGGTGGTCAGCATGACCACCTGTACGTCGGCGAGGCCGGGGTCGGTCAGGATGCGCCGGGTGGCCTCGATGCCGTCGGTGCCCGGCATGCGGACGTCCATGAGGACGACGTGCGGCCGGTAGGCCCGGACGGCGGCCAGGCCGGCGGCGCCGTCGGTGGCCTCGGCGACGACGGTGATGTCCGGGTCGCGTTCGAGCAACGCG
Source organism: Micromonospora sp. NPDC047620 (assembly GCF_043205005.1). Lineage (NCBI taxonomy): Bacteria > Bacillati > Actinomycetota > Actinomycetes > Micromonosporales > Micromonosporaceae > Micromonospora > Micromonospora sp. NPDC047620. The sequence goes on from NZ_JBIDDG010000014.1 coordinate 68,333, forward strand.
CGAAGCCCGGCGCGGATGAGATGCTGGTCGTCGACGAGGACGACGCGGAGGGTCGTCACGGCGGGGGCCCGGACAGGGGCAGGCGGACGGACACCCGGAAGCCGCCCGTCCCGGCGGTGCCGGTGTGGACGGTCCCGCCGAGCAGGGCGACCCGCTCGGACATCCCGCGCAGCCCCTGGCTCCCGCCGCCCCGCTGGCTCAAGCCGCCCGGTGCCAGCCCCCCGCCGCACAGCCCTTGGCTGCCACCGCTCCGCACCGGGCCCCCGCCGCCCGGTGCCTGGCTCCCACCGCCCTCCCCGGGCGGCGCGGCGGCGCCCCGGCCGTCGTCGACGACCTCCAGCGCCAGGTGGGAGCCGGTCGCCCGGACGGTGACGTCGACCCTCGTGGCCCGCGCGTGTCGCAGCGCGTTTGTCAACGCCTCCTGCACGACCCGGTAGGCGGTCGTGCCCACGACCGCCGGCAGCGCGCCGACGTCGCCGTCGACGCGCAGGTCGACGGCGAGCCCGCTGCGGCGGACGCCCTCCGCCAGGGCGGCGAGCTGGTCGACCCCCGGCGGTGGCCGGCGGACGCCGGTGTCGCCGCGCAGGGTGCCCAGCGTCGCGCGCAGCTCGGCCATCGCGCTGCCGCCCGCCGACCGGATCGCCGCCAGCGCCGCGTCCACCCGCTCCGGTGCCCGGTCGGCGAGCGCCTCCTGCGCCACCGCCGACTGGAGTGTGACCACGGACATCGTGTGCCCGAGGGTGTCGTGCACCTCCCTGGCGATGCGCAGCCGCTCGGCCTCGACCTGCCGGGCGGCCTCCCGCCGCCGCTCCTCGGCGGCCGCGACCACCTGCCGGGCCAGCTCGGCCCGCAGCGAGCCGCGGTGACGGACGGCGTCGCCCAGCGCGACGACGGCCAGCATCAGCGCCGCCTCGGACCCGAGGCCGAAGCCCAGGACGATGCCGGCGTCGTCGCCCTCGGCCAGCCGCGATGCCACCGACGCCGCCAACAACGCCCCGCCGACCACCGCCGCCCACAGCGCCCGGCCCCGTTCCGCCGCCGCGTACAGGACGGCGGCGGCCGGCGCGGCCAGGCCGATCGGCGGCAGGTCCAGCGTGTAGTACGCCGTGATGCCGAGCGCGGTCGCCAGCAGCGCCGGCACGGGCCGGGCCCGGGCGGCGAGCAGCAGAGCCCCGAAGCCGACCGCGAATCCGTACGCCGCCGGGGCACCCGGCGCGTCGCCGGTGGCCACGGCCGCCGCGACCAGGCAGAAGGTGGACAGGCCGAGCAGGGCGTCGGTGCGGTTGGGGCGGGATACCGGCACGCCACGAGCGTAGGACCAACCGGGCGCCGGCACTGTCGCCCGGGCGCGTCCGATCGCGGCCGCCGGCTACGTCGGGAAGCGACCGCGATCGCGCGGACGGGCGACCGGCCGGCGCCGGCGCACGCCGGGAAGCGACCCGGATTCGCGCTTCCGGGCGGCAGACCGGTGGCGGCAGCCGGCCTAGCGTCGACGACGACCACGCGGACGGCGCCGGGACGGCGCGGCGGATCGGCAGGAGGAACCATGACCCGCAACAGGCTGACCTGGACGGTGCTCGTCGCTCTGGTGTGGGCGTCGATGCTGTCGTTCGGCGGCGTCGCCGCCGAGACCGTGATGCTCTACCCGAACATCTTCGACGACCCGCCGGCGTCGCTGGACCGTGCCCGCGAGTTCCTCGTGGCGGGCGGGCCGAGTGACTACTTCCCGCCGCTCGGCGCCGCCGTCGTCCTCACCTGTCTCGCCGCGGTGGTGCTCACCTGGCGGAACCCCCGGCTGCGGTGGTGGATCGGCGGCGCGGCGGCGGTGTTCGTCGGCTGTGAGTTCCTGTTCTCCGTGTTCTTCTTCTGGCCGCGCAACGAGATCATGTTCGTCGACCCGGTCGGCACGCATTCCCCGGAGTACCTGCGCCAGGTCGCCGCGGAGTTCGTCGCCGGGCACCGCGTGCGTCTCGTGGGCGGCGCGGTGACGTCCGCGTTGGCCTTCACCGCGCTGCTGCGCTGGGCTCGGGACACCGCGCCACGGACCTGAGCGGGACGACCACCGGGGCGGACGCGTAAGCGTCCGCCCCGTTCGTGTTCGCGTGCCCCGGCAGGATCCGAACCGGCCTCCCCGTACGGCCGGCACGTGTCCTGTGTCGACCATGATCCGTTAGGTAATGTCCCGCTCATGATCGCGCGGCCCCTCGCTTCGCGTTCATGGCGATTCCGCGCCGCAGCGGCCCTCGCCGCCGTCGTGTCACGCCTCGCGGACCCGGTCGGGCGCGGGCGGCGAGCCCGATCTTGAGGAGGATTTTGGTGACCAGAGCCAGTGCGAGGATTCTCGCCTTGATCGTTGGTGTGCTCTTCGTCCCGTTGAGCCTGGTCGGATGCGCGGGGAACGAGGATTCGGGGGAGACCAGGATCTTCGAGATCGAGAACACGGAAGAGGTCTTCGGCAGAGCGGATGAGAAAGAGGTGACCGTCAGGAAGCACTACATGATCCTGAACCCACCCGAAGACCTGACCGAACTGAAGGAGTTGGTGGACAAGTACGGTGAGGAGCACCCGATCGAAGAGGGAATCAAATCAGCAGAGGGAAAGACCCGGTTCTTCCACATGTACTTCTACCGGGAGAGCGACGACTTGCCGAGGGACTGGCAGCCCGATGAAGGTTATATGAGCACGGACCGGCTGGAACATCACAGGAACGATCTCATAGCGGCAACGAAGTGGTCGGACACCGACCCGCAGAAAAAGTACGACATCTACGACAAGAGCAAGGAAGGAAAGGTGCTCAAGAGGCTGCAGTTCGTCGAGGATCGGCTTGTCGAGTGAGGCCCGTGCCCGCCTCCCGGGCGCCGGCATCGCGGCGCCATGCCGGCCTCGGCTTCCCTGGGATCGCCTGATGTTCCGGCCGACGTACCCGATTCGTACCGCGCGGCTCACCCTCCGCCCGGTCACGCTGGACGACCTCGACGACGTGTACGCGTATCAGCGCCGACCCGACGTCGTCCGCTGGATGCTCGGCGCCGAGCCGCGTACCCGCGAGCAGTCGCGGGCGTCGGTGCTCGCCATGGCGGGCGAGGACGCGCTGCGCGCGGAGGGAGACTGCCTGACTCTGGCCGTGGCCACCGATGGCGGGGTGATCGGGACCGTGGAACTGGTCTGGCGCAGCCGGCGCGACCGCACGGCGGAACTCGGGTACGTCTTCCACCCCGACCACGGGGGTCGCGGGCTGGCCACGGAAGCCGCTACGGCTCTCGTGGACTGTGGTTTCAACGAGTTCGGGCTGCACCGGATCTACGCCCAGTGCCACGGCCGGAACGAGGCGTCCGCCCGCCTGACGATCCGGCTCGGCATGCGCCAGGAGGCGCACCACGTCGACAGCTACCTCTTCCGGGGAGAGTGGGCCGACCGGCTCGTCTTCGCCGTCCTGGCCCGCGAATGGCGGTCACGCGCCGCGAATCCAGGCGGCTGAGGCCGTCATCTGGGCGGCGCCGTCATAGCCCCCCGCATGCGTCCTCAGCGGATCATGATCCGATCGTTAGTCTCGGCGCATGATCGCGCTGCCCCTTGCCTCGCGTTCCTGGCGACTCCGCGCCGCTGTGGCCGCTGCAGCCGTCCTGACGCAAGGGGCGTAACCCCTGAGGTTCTCGACCTGGAGGTCCGTAAGCTGCTTCCGCGCCTCGCTGAGACGACCGACTACCATGTGCGGAATGATGCTCCGTAGCGCGTAGACGTGGCGGGGGAATGCGATAGCGGCGGCATTGTTTGTTGCTGCCGCCGCAGTCGCGTTTCTCTCTTGGGTCGTGCCCGTCGTGGTGTGGCCCGAGAATCGGCAGATTGCGGCCGAGGATTTACTTGTTCCGGCGGAGACCATCGACGAGTTCGTGCCGGAGGCGCTGACGCGGGAGGAAATTTCGATCTGCCGACTGACGCCGACACGCAGGTTCGGCGGTGGCAGGTCGGTGACAGGAGTGTCAGTGTCCGGCTCGAAATCACCAAGGCAAGGAACCCGTTTTGGGGCCGAGTCGCGTGGTTGCAGGACAGTCCGGAAAGCGGCTACCGGGATGACTTCCCTCATACTTCCTCATCTATGATCCAGCTGGTTGACGCCGATGATGCGGCCTCTATCTGCGTTCATGGTCGAGGCGCTGATTGCAGAATTTCTTCCTACTGGCTCAGATTCGGTCAGTATCTCGTTCAGATGGCCATCACCAACCAGGGCTCCGGGGCCTCTCACGCCGATTTTCGGAAGGATGAGATGCTGGTGGCGGTTGCGCGCCACCTGCGGGGCAAGCTGGAATCCTGAGACGATCCGCAGACGTACTGCCGCAGGCGAGGTCTGCGACCGGACGTCCGACGCCATCCGGCACCGTTCGTGAGCTGCGGCGAAGCCCTTGTAAGGACGCAGGCGAACGCCGCACGACCTGCGGCACGCCGCCGTGTCGACGTGGCTCAACGGGGGTTTGCCGCCGACCGGGTAGCCGAGTGGGCCGGGCAGTCCGTCGAGGTGCTGTTTGAGGAGCTACGCCAAGTGCCTGGACGGCGGTGACGCAGCTCTCCGGCAGCGCATCGAGCGAGCCCTAGGCCACGACCGACCCGCGCCGAGACTTCGGCACGCATGTGGCACAGACGCCTGCCACGGGCCGCTGACGGCCGGACATGGCCGGACATACGATGAAGGCCGCTGACCGGGTTTTCCTGGTCAACGGCCTTTTCGTGCTGGTCGCGGCTTCCTTAGCAAGTGTGCCCCCGGCAGGATTCGAACCTGCGCCCCCGCCTCCGGAGGGCGGTGCTCTATCCCCTGAGCTACGGGGGCTCAGCGACTTGAGAAGACTAGCAAATGCCTCCCCGGAACGCCGAATCGGTATCCGGTGATCGTCCTCGTGTCGCCGACCCGGGTGGGAGCGGGACCGAAAGGCCTGGCCGGCGCGGGTCAGGCGGCGACGGCGCGGCCGCAGCTGGGCAGCGGGTGCAGCACGATGCGGCGGGGCAGCCGGCGGGGCCACTCGTTGCGGGGCCAGGAGCCGTCGACGATCAGGTGCACCGTCCGCTGCTCCTCGCCGCTGAGCCGCAGCACGAAGTCGCGGGGGAGCGGCGGGTCGACCGACGGCGTGGTGATCATGAAGCGCACCCGGCCGCGGGACGAGACGGCGGAGATGACGTCCGCCGCCGGCATGGTGCCGCGCAGGCGTACCCGGCCGATCCAGTAGACCTCGGCGAGGTGCTCCTGGGCGGCCCGGGTGATGGCCGGGTACTCGCTGCGCACCCAGCGCTCCACCGCGCCCACGCAGAGCCCGCAGGCCCGCTCCCGGGGCTCCCGCGGGCCCAACCCCCAGGCCCGCAGGTACGCCCCGACCGCCCCGGCGTCCATCGGCAGCTCGAAGCGGCGCTGGATGAGGGTGTGCAGGCTCTGCCGCGTCCACAGTTCCTCGTCCAGGCCCAGCTCGTCGGGGTAGACGCCCCGCAGGGCGTCGATCAGTTCGAGTTCCTGTTCGCGGCTGAGCGTTCCCGGCTCGCCCTGCCGCTGTCCGCGACGGACGGCTGCCACCGCCCCGTCACCGCCGATGGTGTGGCGTCGGCACCAACTGGTGACCGAACGCCGTGCGTCTCTCAGTGCAACCCCCACGTCCTGCGCAACGAGCCCGAATCGCAACTGGTCACGATATGTGTGGAGAAAACTCCCTTAGTGAGGCAATCGGTCATGCCGGTCGCTAGTTCGCGTATAATGCCAAACCGGGCACGGGCTCCGGCGGGAACGGCGAGAGGTCCGGGTCGGCCGGGTGAACCGGCGCGACGCGGACCTCTCGACGGATGAGCGGTGCGGCGGGGGCGGGTCAGCCGCCCAGGCGCTTCAGCGCGTTCTGCAGGTTGGTCAGGTCCTTGCGCTGGGTGTTCTTCATGGTCTGGGCCGTCCGGACGACGTCGGGCTCGTCGCTGGCGTCGAGCACGCCGTCGATCATGTGGATGCCGCCCAGGTGGTGCTTGATCATCATCTGCAGGAACAGGACGTCCAGTTCCCGGCCGTCGGCCGCGCGCAGCTTCGCCATCTCCTCGGGGGTGGCCATGCCCGGCATCAGCCCGTTCTTGACCAGGCCGGCGCCGTCGGACATCCAGGACATCGGCGGCTCGCTGCCCGCCGGGTCGAGCCCCCACGAGCGCAGCCACGCCTGCATGATGCCGAGCTCGCCCTGCTGGGCGGTGGCGATGTCGCCGCCGATGCTGCGGACCTCCGGGTCCGTGCCCCTGTCGAAGGCGATCAGGCCCATCTCCACCGCCTGCGCGTGGTGGGTCGTCATGTCCCGGGCGAAGCCCGCCTCCGCCGAGGTCTCGCCCGGCCGGGTGAGCCCGGGCGTCAGCAGGCCGCCGGCGTACCCGAGGAGCAACCCGACCACGACGGCGAGAGCCAGCGCGGCGGTGCCCCAGCGGCGCGCGGACGGCCGCCGCTCCTCCGGCGCGGCCGGCTCGGCGGTATCGATCATGGTCGGGGTGCTCATCGTTCTCCTCAGCCCATCTGGTTGCCGTCGCGCGGCGCGGTGCCGGTGGCGGTGATGCCCTGGCTGCACAGCGCGGTCGGCCCCTCGACCGAGGCGTTGACCCGCAGCGCCTTGATGAAGTCGTCGATCCGGCTGTCGCCGGCGTTGTCGACCTTGAGCTGGTAGCCCCAGGCCTGCAGGGAGATCGGCTTGTCCAGCCCCTCGAACGGGCTGAGCATCATCTTCTCCTTGCCCTGCACCTTCTCGGTCAGCTTCGCCACCTGGTCGGCGGGCAGGTCGGGACGGTAGGTGATCCACACCGTGCCGTGCTCCAGGCTGTGCACCGCGTGCTCGTTGGCGACCGGGGCGTCGTAGACGTCACCCATGCAGTTCTGCCAAGCCGCGTTGTGCGGGCCGGCCACCGGCGGCAGGATCGAGTAGGTGATCGGGCCGGTCTGGTGGTTGCCGCCCGTGACGAGGTCCTTGTCCTTCTCGCGGAAGTTGACGATGCCCTGGATGTCGGCCGCCCGGTCCTCCCAGGGCTTGGAGCCCTGGAACGACGCCCAGGCGCCGTAGCCGATGATCGACACGGCGAGCACGCCCACGGCGACGAAGAGCGCGATGGGGCCCCAGGAGCGGCCCTGGCTCACCTTCACCGGCGTGACCGGCTTGCGGCCCTTGCCCCCGGCGCCCGGGCGGGGACCCGTCGGCTTGCCGGACCCGGCCTTGTTGCCGGAGTCGGCCTTGGCGCTGCCGGACCCGGCCTTGCCGGCGCCCGCGGCCGGCCGGCCCGCCGCCGGCTTCTTGCCGGTGCTGACGGTGGTCGGACGGCGCTCGGGGCCGCCACCCGGTGTGCTGATGCTCATCGTGCCTCGTCAGGTCGGTCGGTCAGGGGATCCGGCGGGCCGGTTTCACACTCTGGGTCGCCGCCGCGGGTGCCGAGTCTACCCCCGATAACATGGATCGGTGACTCCCGCAGAACTCGCCGAGGTCGTCCTCTCCGCAGCCCACGCCGTCTTCACCAAGCGGGGCCTGGACCGCTCCGCCCTGCCGGACTCCACGGCGGTGGAGCGACCTCGCAACCCCGAGCACGGCGACTACGCCTCGACGCTGGCGCTCCAGCTCAGCAAGAAGGTGGGCGTCCCGCCGCGCGAGCTGGCCACCGCCCTCGCCGAGCAGCTCGGGCGGGCTCCGGGGGTCAAGTCGGTGGAGATCGCCGGCCCGGGCTTCCTCAACATCCGGCTCGACGCGGCCGCCGCCGGCCAGCTCGCCCGGACGATCGTCGAGGCCGGCGAGGAGTACGGCCGCGGCGAGCGGCTCGCCGGCCAGCGGATCAACCTGGAGTTCGTCTCGGCGAACCCGACCGGCCCGGTGCACATCGGCGGCGTCCGCTGGGCGGCCGTCGGCGACGCGCTCAGCCGGCTGCTGCGCGCCACCGGCGCCGACGTCGGCACGGAATACTATTTCAACGACGCCGGCTCCCAGATCGACCGGTTCGCCCGTTCCCTGCTCGCCGCCGCGAAGGGCGAGCCGGCCCCCGAGGACGGCTACGCCGGGGCGTACATCACCGAGATTGCCGACGCGGTCCGGGGCATCCGTCCGGACGTGCTGGAGCTGGACGACGCCGCCGCCCAGGAGGTCTTCCGGGTCGAGGGCGTCGCGCTGATGTTCGAGGAGATCAAGACCTCGCTGCGCGGCTTCGGGGTGGAGTTCGACACCTACTTCAACGAGAAGGACCTGCACGACCGGGGCGAGCTGGACCTCGCCCTCGAGCGGCTGCGCGCGCAGGGCCGGGTGTTCGAGAGCGACGGCGCGACCTGGCTGCGCACCACCGACTTCGGCGACGACAAGGACCGGGTGCTGCGCAAGTCCAACGGCGAGTGGACGTACTTCGCCGCCGACTGCGCCTACTACCTCGACAAGCGCGAGCGCGGCTTCGAGCGGGTCGTGATCATGCTGGGCGCCGACCACCACGGCTACATCGGCCGGATGAAGGCGATGGCCGCGTGCTTCGGCGACGACCCGGAGCGCAACCTGGAGATCCTGATCGGCCAGATGGTCAACCTGGTCCGCGACGGCGCCCCGGTCCGGATGAGCAAGCGGGCCGGCACGGTGGTGACCCTGGAGGACCTGGTCGACGCGATCGGCGTCGACGCTTCCCGCTACGCGCTGGCCCGCTACTCCAGCGACTCCCCGATCGACATCGACGTCGAGCTGTGGACCCGGGCCACCCGCGACAACCCGGTCTACTACGTCCAGTACGTGGCGGCCCGGACGGCCAGCGTGGGCCGCAACGCGGCCGAGGTGGGGCTGACCCGGGGCGACGCCGAGGCGTTCCGCCCCGAGCTGCTCGGGCACGAGAAGGAGAACGAGCTGCTCAAGGCGCTCGCCGAGTTCCCCGCCGTGGTCGCCACGGCGGCCGAGCTGCGGGGGCCGCACCGGGTGGCGCGCTACCTGGAGGAGCTGGCCGGGGCCTACCACCGGTTCTACGACGAGTGCCGGATCCTGCCGCGCGGCGACGAGGAGGCCAGCGACCTGCACCGCGCCCGGCTCTGGCTGAACGACGCCACCCGCACCGTGATCGCCAACGGGCTGCGCCTGCTGGGCGTCTCCGCTCCCGAGAGGATGTGACATGCGCGCACACGAGGCCGGTGCCCTGCACGGGGACATCGGCAGCCGGGGACCGGCGTGGCTGCGTACGCCGGCCGACGTCAACGCGCTGGTGCCGCAGCTATGGCCGCGCAACGTGACGCGCGGCGGCGACGGGGTGCTCACCGTGGCCGGGCTCGGCGTCGGCGACCTCGCGGCCGAGTTCGGCACGGCGGTGTACGTCCTCGACGAGGACGACCTGCGCTCGCGCTGCCGCGACTTCCGCACCGCCTTCGACGGCGTCGACGTCTACTACGCGGGCAAGGCCTTCCTCTGCCGCGCCGTGGTCCGGATGATCGCCGAGGAGGGACTGCACCTCGACGTGTGCACCGGTGGTGAGCTGGCCACCGCGCTGTCAGCCGGAATGCCGCCCGAGCGGATCGGCTTCCACGGCAACAACAAGTCGGTCGGCGAGCTGACCCGGGCGCTGGACGCCGGGGTCGGGCGGATCATCCTCGACTCGTTCCACGAGATCGACCGGCTCACCGCGCTGGCCCGGGAGCGGGGCGTCCGGCCGAAGGTGATGATCCGCGTCACCGTCGGCGTCGAGGCGCACACCCACGAGTTCATCGCCACCGCGCACGAGGACCAGAAGTTCGGCTTCTCCCTCGCGGGCGGGGCGGCGGCCGAGGCGGCCTTCCGCGTGCTCGACGAGGGCGTGCTGGAGCTGCGCGGACTGCACTCGCACATCGGCTCGCAGATCTTCGACGCCAGCGGCTTCGAGGTCTCCGCCCGCCGGGTGCTCGGCCTCCAGGCGCAGATCCGCGACGCGCGCGGGGTGGAACTGCCCGAGCTGGACCTCGGCGGCGGCTTCGGCATCGCGTACACGACGCAGGACGACCCGGCCGCGCCGCAGGACCTGGCGAAGCGGATGCGCCGGATCGTCGAGTCCGAGTGCGCCGCCGAGCGGCTGGCGGTGCCGCACCTGTCGATCGAGCCGGGCCGGGCGATCGTCGGGCCGGCCGTGTTCACCCTCTACGAGGTCGGCACGGTCAAGGACGTGGACGGGATCCGGACGTACGTGAGCGTGGACGGGGGGATGAGCGACAACATTCGCACCGCGCTCTACGACGCGTCCTACTCCGCGACGCTGGCCTCCCGGGCGTCGGCCGCCGAGCCGATGCTCGCCCGCGTGGTGGGAAAGCATTGTGAGTCCGGGGACATCGTGGTGAAGGATGAATTCCTGCCCGCCGACGTGCAGCCCGGAGATCTTGTCGCGGTGCCCGGCACCGGCGCCTACTGCCGGAGCATGGCCAGCAACTACAACCACGTGCCCCGGCCCCCCGTGGTCGCGGTGCGGGCCGGCCAGGCACGTCTGATCGTCCGGCGGGAAACCGAAGAGGACCTGCTCGCATTGGATGTGGGATGACGTCACCTGTGCGCCTGGCGCTGCTCGGCTGTGGCACGGTCGGTAGCGAGGTGGTCCGGCTGCTGCACGAGCAGTCGGCCGACCTCGCCGCCCGGATCGGCGCCCCGCTGGAGATCGCCGGCATCGCCGTACGCCGTCTCGGCCGCGACCGGGGCGACCTGCCCGTCGACCCGGCCCTGTTCACCACCGACGCGCTCGGCCTGGTCAAGCGCGACGACGTGGACGTGGTCGTCGAGGTGGTCGGTGGCATCGAGCCGGCGCGGAGCTGGCTCGTCGAGTCGCTGCGGGCCGGCAAGAGCGTGGTCACCGCCAACAAGGCACTGCTCGCGGAGGACGGCGCGGCCCTGCACGACGCGGCGGCCGAGGGTGGCGGCGACCTCTACTACGAGGCGTCCGTCGCCGGGGCGATCCCGCTGCTGCGCCCGCTGCGGGAGTCGCTGCACGGGGACCGGATCAACCGGGTCACCGGCATCGTCAACGGCACCACCAACTTCATCCTCTCCGCCATGGACGCCACCGGCGCCGGCTTCGCGGAGGCGCTGGAGGAGGCCACCGAGCTGGGGTACGCCGAGGCCGACCCGACCGCCGACGTGGAGGGCTTCGACGCGGCGGCCAAGGCGGCCATCCTCGCCTCGCTGGCGTTCCACACCCGGGTGGGCGCGGCCGACGTGCACCGGGAGGGCATCACCGAGGTCACCGCCGCCGACGTGGCCAGCGCCAAGGCGATGGGCTGCACCATCAAGCTGCTCTGCATCGCCGCCCGGGGCGTCGACGCCGCCGGCCGGGAGACGGTCAGCGTGCGGGTGCACCCGGCGATGATCCCGCTGACCCACCCGCTGGCCGGCGTCGGCGACGCGTTCAACGCGGTCTTCGTCGAGGCCGAGGCGGCCGGGCAGCTGATGTTCTACGGGCGGGGCGCCGGTGGGGCGCCGACCGCCAGCGCGGTCCTCGGCGACGTGGTGGCGGTCTCCCGCAACCGGCTCGCCGGGGTGCGCTCGGCCAGCGAGTCCGCGTACGCCGACCTGCCGGTGCGGCCGATGGGGGAGGCGCTCACCCGCTACCACATCAGCCTGGACGTGGCGGACCGGCCGGGCGTGCTGGAGGCGGTGGCCGGCGTCTTCGCCCGGCACGACGTCTCGATCGCCACCGTGCGGCAGGGTCCGGCGGGCGGCGACGCGGCCGGCCGGGGCGAGGACGCGGACCTCGTCATCGTCACCCACGTGGCCCCGGACGCGGCGCTCGCCGCCACCGTCGGCGAGCTGCGCGGACTGGAGATCGTCCGGTCGGTGGCGAGCGTGCTGCGGGTCGAGGGCGGGGCGTGACGGCGTTCGCGTCTCGCCAGATGGTTAACGACGGGTGCGCCGCGGGCGGGCCGGGCAGGCTGGTCCACGCTGACGGTGCCCCCGGCCCAGCGGGGCGATAGAGCGAGGAGAGCGACATGTGGCGGGGTCTGATCGACGCGTACCGGGACCGGCTGCCGGTCACCGACGTCACGCCCGTCGTGACCCTGCACGAGGGGAACACCCCGCTGCTGCCCGCGCCGGTGCTCTCCGCCCGGCTCGGCTGCGACGTCCACCTGAAGGTGGAGGGGGCCAACCCCACCGGCTCGTTCAAGGACCGGGGCATGACGCTCGCGGTCTCCAAGGCGGTCGAGGCCGGCAACAAGGCGATCATCTGCGCCTCCACCGGCAACACCAGCGCGTCCGCGGCGGCGTACGCGGCCCGCGCCGGCCTGACCTGCGCCGTGCTCGTGCCGCAGGGCAAGATCGCGCTGGGCAAGCTGGCCCAGGCGCTGGTGCACGGCGCGAAGCTGCTCCAGGTGCAGGGCAACTTCGACGACTGTCTGTCGCTGGCGGCGAAGCTCGCCCAGGACTACCCGGTGGCCCTGGTCAACTCGGTCAACATCGACCGGCTGCACGGCCAGAAGACGGCCGCGTTCGAGATCGTCGAGGCGCTCGGCGACGCGCCCGACATCCACTGCCTCCCGGTCGGCAACGCCGGCAACGTCTCCGCCTACTGGATGGGCTACTCCGAGGAGCTGCGGGACGGCAACGCCACCCGGGCCCCGAAGATGTACGGCTTCCAGGCGGCCGGCGCGGCGCCGATCGTCACCGGCCAGGTGGTCCGCGAGCCGTCCACGATCGCCACCGCGATCCGGATCGGCAACCCGGCGAGCTGGACCAGGGCGCTGGACGCCCGGGACTCCTCCGGCGGCCTGATCGCCGCCGTCACCGACCGGGAGATCCTGGCCGCGTACCGGCTGCTGGCCCGCGAGGTCGGGGTCTTCGTCGAGCTGGGCAGCGCGGCCAGCGTGGCCGGCCTGCTCCAGCAGGCCGCCGCCGGCAGGATCCCGGCCGGCTCGACGGTCGTCTGCACGGTCACCGGGCACGGCCTGAAGGACCCGGAGTGGGCCATCTCCACCGCTCCCGCTCCGATCACCATCGCCAACGATCCGCTGGCCGCCGCCCGCTCGCTCGACCTGGCCTGAACCACGCCTGGTCCCGCCCGTCCTGTGGGCGGGACCGGGCGCGGGGGCGGCCGGTGCGCGCCGCAGCGGGTGCGGGAGACTTCTCCTGCCCCGCAACCGTCCTCTCTCCAGGAGTGAGCCACGCCGATGTCGGTGCTCGCCAGATTCAGCCTCGCCAATCGGGGGCTGATCGCCCTCATCGCGGTGGTGACCACGGCGTTCGGAGCGTTCGCCGTTCCGTCGCTGAAGCAGCAACTCCTGCCGTCGCTGGAGTTCCCGGCCGCGTTCATCGTGGCGGCGTACCCGGGCGCCGGCCCGGAGGTCGTCGAGTCGCAGGTCACCGAGCCGATCGAGAACAGCCTCCAGGGCATCCCCGGCCTGGACAAGGTCACCTCGACCTCGCGCGAGGGCTCGACGACCGTCCAGGTGCAGTACGAGTTCGGCACCGACCTGGACGACGTGGTCAACAAGATGGAGACCGCGCTCAACCGGATCGACACGCAGCTGCCGGAGGGGGTCGACCCGCAGGTCATCGCCGGCAGCACGGACGACCTGCCCGCCGTGGTGCTCGCCGCGTCCGGCGGCGCCGACCAGCGCGCCCTCGCGGAGAAGCTGCGTGGCACGGTCGTGCCGGAGCTGGAGGCGATCGAGGGGGTCCGGTCGGTCGACGTGACCGGCGCCCGGGACGACGTCGTGGTGGTCACCCCGAATCCGGCGAAGCTGGCCGCGACGAAGCTCCAGCCGGCCGCGATCGGCGCCGCGTTGAAGACCAACGGCGTGACGGTGCCGGCCGGCGCGGTGGCCGACGGCACCCGGGCGCTGCCGGTGCAGGTGGGGACCCCGCTCGCCACGCTGGACGACCTGCGCGGCATCGTCGTCGCGCCGTCGGCCGGGAAGGCCGCCCCGGTCCGCCTCGGCGACGTGGCCACCGTCGAGCAGCAGCTCGCCCCGGCCACCGCGCTCACCCGGACCAACGGCAGGGACAGCCTCGGCATCGCCGTCACCGCGGCCCCCGACGGCAACGCGGTGGAGATCTCCCACGAGATCCGGGACCGGCTGGCCGAGCTGCGGGAGGCCTCCGGCGCCGAGCTGACCGTGGTCTTCGACCAGGCGCCGTTCGTCGAGAAGTCCATCGAGAGCCTGACCACCGAGGGCCTGCTGGGCCTGGTCATGGCCGTCATCGTCATCCTGGTCTTCCTGCTGTCGATCCGCTCCACCGTGGTCACCGCGGTCTCCATCCCGCTCTCGGTGGTGGTCGCCCTGATCGCGCTCTGGATCGGCGACTACTCGCTGAACCTGCTCACCCTCGGCGCGCTCACCATCGCGGTCGGCCGGGTGGTCGACGACTCGATCGTCGTGTTGGAGAACATCAAGCGGCACCTGGAGTACGGCGAGCCGAAGCGCGAGGCGATCCTCGCCGCAGTCCGCGAGGTGGCCGGCGCGGTGACCGCGTCCACCCTCACCACGGTGGCCGTCTTCGCGCCGATCGCGCTGGTGGGCGGCTTCGTCGGGCAGCTGTTCGCGCCGTTCGCGATCACCGTCACCGTGGCCCTGCTCGCCTCGCTGCTGGTCTCGCTGACCGTCATCCCGGTGCTCGCGTACTGGTTCCTCAAGCCCACCGGCGGCACGATGGACGACGCCGCGGTGCGCCGGGCGGCGGAGGAGAAGGAGCTGCGCAGCCCGTTGCAGCGGGCGTACCTGCCGGTGATCGGGTTCGCCACCCGCAAGCGGGCCACCCGCTGGATCACCCTGGGGCTCGGCGTGCTCGTGCTGTTCGGCACGTTCGGCCTGTCCCGTCAGCTGGAGACCAACTTCATCGACGACTCCGGCCAGGACACGCTGAGCATGACGCAGGAGCTGCCGGCGGGCACCGGGCTGGCCGGCACCGACGCGGCGGCCCGCCAGATCGAGGCGGTGCTGGAGCGGACCGACGGCATCGAGACGTACCAGGTGACGGCGGGCGGCGGGGACAACCCGTTCGCGGGCGGCGGCAACAACGTCGCCACATGGTCGCTGGCCCTCGGCGGCGAGACCGACGCCAAGGAGATGCGGGAGGTCCTGCGCCGGGAGATCGACGCGCTCGGCGCGGCCGTCGGCGAGGTCAGCTTCGGGGCCGGGCAGGGCGGTGCCGCCGCCAACCAGTTGGAGGTGGTCGTCCAGGCCACCGACCCGGAGGCGCTGAACCGGGCAGCCGAGGAGGTCCGGGCGGCGATGGCCGGGGTGGCGGGCGTGGCGGACGTCTCCACCAGCCTCGCCACCCGGGTGCCGCGCGTCGACGTCACCGTCGACCGGGTCGCCGCCGGCCGGGCCGGGCTCACCGAGGCCGCCGTCGGCCAGCTGGTGGCGCAGGCGTTCCGGGGCGCGCCGCTGGGCCAGGTGACCCTGGACGGCGGGCAGCGGGACGTGGTGCTGCGGTTCGCGGGCAAGGTGCCGGTCTCCGTCAAGGAGTTGCGCGCGCTGCCGGTGGGGCCGGTGAAGCTGGACGACATCGCCGACGTCACCGTGGCCGAGGGGCCGCAGCAGGTGACCCGGATCGAGGGTGAGCGCAGCGTCTCGGTGACCGGTACGGCCACCGCCTCCAACCTCGGCGCCACCACCCAGGAGTTGCAGAAGAAGCTGGACGCCATCGACGTTCCGGGGGCGACCTTCGCCATCGGCGGCGTCAGCGCCGACCAGGAGGAGGCGTTCGCCGACCTGTTCCTGGCCGTGCTCGCGGCCATCGCCATCGTCTTCCTGATCATGGTGGCGACGTTCCGTAGCCTGACCCAGGCGCTGATCCTGCTGATCTCCATCCCGTTCGCGGCGACCGGCGCGATCGGCCTGCTGCTGGCCACCGGCACCCCGCTGGGCGTGCCGGCGCTGATCGGCGTGCTCATGCTGGTCGGCATCGTGGTGACCAACGCGATCGTGCT
Organism: Micromonospora sp. NPDC047620; assembly: GCF_043205005.1. Taxonomy (NCBI): domain Bacteria; kingdom Bacillati; phylum Actinomycetota; class Actinomycetes; order Micromonosporales; family Micromonosporaceae; genus Micromonospora; species Micromonospora sp. NPDC047620. The sequence continues at coordinate 84,209 of NZ_JBIDDG010000014.1, forward strand.
GCTCGACCTGATCAACCAGTACCGGGCGCAGGGCATGGGGGTCCGGGAGGCGGTGGTCGAGGGCGGCCGGCGCCGGCTGCGGCCGATCCTGATGACCGCGGTCGCCACCATCTTCGCGCTGCTGCCGATGGCGTTCGGCCTCACCGGGGAGGGCGGCTTCATCTCCAAGCCGCTGGCGATCGTGGTGATCGGCGGTCTGCTCAGCTCGACGCTGCTCACCCTGATCCTGGTGCCGACGCTCTACACCATGGTCGAGCACGCCAAGGAGAGCATCCGCTCCTGGCGGGCGCGCCGGTCCGGCGGCGCGACTCCGGCGGCCCCCGCAGCCGGCGTCCGGGACGCCGGGGCGGAGCGGGCCGGCGAGCTGGTCCCGGTGCCCGCGGCGCCGTCGGCAGGCGCGGAGGGGGCCGCCCGGCCGGCGCCGTCGGCCGCGCTGGTGGACGGCACGGACCAGTTCGAGGTGCTGCGGCTGCCGAAGAGCCGCAGGTCGCCGCTGCCACCGGCCGAGTAGCGCCCGTACGTCCGTGGACGCCCCCGGCCCGTTCCGTCCGCCGGGGGCGTCCGCGTTCGGTCAGGTAACCGCCGGACGCCGTGGCGCGCCGGCCACCGCCCGGTAGGGTCCGGACGTGCCGTCCACCGTCTCGGTCCTCGCCCGCAACCGGAACTTCCGCAACCTTGTCCTGGCCGAGCTGGTGGTCTTCGGCGCCGACTGGTTCGTCATGGTGCCGCTGCTGGTGCTCCTGCCGGACCTGACCGGCAGCGGCGTGTGGGGGGCCCTGGTGCTCGCCGTGGACACCGGCGTCGTGGCGTTGCTGCTGCCCTACACGGGCACGGTCGCCGACCGGTTCGACCGGCGCAAGATCATGATCGCGGCCAACGTCGCGGCCCTGTTCGGCGTGCTCCTGCTGCTCGGGGTGCGCAGCGCCGGCACGGCCTGGCTGGCGATGGTGGGGATCGGCGTGGTGGCGGTGGCCAAGGCGTTCTACTCCCCGGCGGCGCAGGCCGCCCTGCCCAACGTCCTCGACCCCGACGAGCTGGCCGCGGGCAACGCCGTCGCCGGATCGGCCTGGGGCACCATGACCATCGTCGGCGCCTCGCTCGGTGGCGTGCTCAGCGCCGCCGTCGGACCGTACGCCTGCTTCTGGGTGGGGGTGGTCGGCCTGGCGGCCGCGGCGGGCCTGGCCACGCTGATCCGCCGGCCGTTGCAGGCCCCGCGCGACGCCGGGCGACCGGCGCAGCAGACCTGGGCGGCGATCCGCGAGGCGCTGGGCTACATCGGGCACCGGCCGAGGGTGCTGGGGCTGGTCACCGTCAAGAGCGCGGTCGGCCTGGGCAACGGCGTGCTGACGGTCTTCCCGCTGCTCGCCGCGGTGTACGGCGTGGGGCCGGTCGGCACCGGGCTGCTCTTCGCGGTCCGCGGGGCGGGTGCGCTGGTCGGGCCGATCCTGATGCGTCGGGTGCTGAACAACCGGGCCTGGCTGCTGTCCGGGCTGGCGCTGTCCATGTCCCTCTACGGCCTGGCCTACCTCGGCATCTCGGTCGTCGACTGGTTCCCGCTGGTGCTGGCCCTGGTCTTCGTCGCCCACTTCGCCGGCGGCAGCAACTGGGTGATGTCGAACTTCGCCCTCCAGGGCGAGGTGCCCGACCGGTTGCGGGGCCGCGTCTTCGCCACCGACATGATGCTGGCGACCCTGGCCATCTCGGTCAGCCAGCTCGTGGTGGCGGCCGTGGTGGACACGGTGGACGAGCGGGTGGTGCTGGCCGGCTGCGGCCTGGTCACGCTGGTCTACGCGGTCGGCTGGCGGATCGCCACCCGCCGGCTCTCCCTCACCGACCCCGTCGCGGAGCCGGACCCGACCCCGGCCCGCTGACCCGCCCGCCGGTCAGCGCTGTCCCGCCCCGCCCGTGGGCGCGTCCGGCCGGGTCAGGCCGTCCCACCGTGTCGGCGCGTGACCGGGGGCCGCCGTGGGCCATCCGGGCGCGGGCTGCCCGGCTGCGGTCGGCGCGGGCCCGGGGGTCGGCGCGGGCCCGGGGGTCGGCGCGGGCCCGGCGGGCGGCCAGCCGCCCGAGGGGACGGCCGCCGGGCCGGTCGCCCGCCGCCCGGCGAGCACCGCCGCGATCACCAGGCCCAGCCCGAGGGGGTACGCCAGGGCCATCACCACGCTGTACGCCGTGTTCACCAGCTGGAACTCGCGCCACCCGAAGCCGGCGTCGTCGGAATACCCGAACCATCCGAAGTCCTCGCCGTCGGAAGATCCGAAGCTGCCGTCGATCAGGCGGGGAGCCAGCAGGCCCCAGGCGAGGGTGAGCGCCGAGCTGACGAGCAGCACGCCGAGGCCGAACAGGGCCAGCAGCCGAGGCCGGCGGGGCAGCCGACGCCCCGCCGCCACGGTCAGCACGAGGCCGACCAGCAACACCAGCACCGTGGGCACCTGCATGGCCAGCATCGTCGCCAGGTGTCCGAGCACTCTGTCTCCCGTCGTCGTCGGTCGGGTCAGGCTAGCGGAACAGCGCCGGGCTGGATCGCCCACGCGGTGCCGCCGGCGGCGGCCCCGTCCCACCCGGCGGGCGGACGGCCGCGACGTCGGTGCGGAGCCCTAGCATGAGCCAGTGCCGACGACATTCGCCTCCGGTCCGGTCCGGGTCCGGGTCCCCGCCACCAGCGCCAACCTGGGGCCGGGCTTCGACGCCCTGGGGCTCGCCCTGGCCCTCTACGACGACGTGGCCGCCGAGGTCACGGCGGGGGGCGTCACGGTGGTCGTGACGGGACAGGGCGCCGGGGAGTTGCCGACCGACGACCGGCACCTCGTGGTGCGCGCCATGCGGGCGACCTTCGAGGCGCTGGGCGGCCAGCCGGCGGGCCTGGCGGTGGAGTGTGTCAACCGCATCCCGCAGGCCCGGGGGCTGGGCTCCTCGTCGGCCGCGATCGTCGCCGGCGTGCTGCTCGCCCGGGCACTGGTGACCGACGGGGAGAGCCGGCTGGACGACGCCGCCGTGCTGCGGCTCGCCGCCGGGATCGAGGGCCATCCGGACAATGTGGCGCCCTGCCTGCTCGGCGGCTTCACACTGGCCTGGACGGAGCCGTCCGGGGCCCGGGCGGTGTCGCTGCCGGTCGCCGCCGGCGTACGGCCGACGGTCTTCGTGCCTCAGGAGCGCGGCCTGACGGCGGCGGCGCGGGCCGCGCTGCCGGCCGCCGTGCCGCACGGAGACGCTGCGCTGAACGCCGGACGCGCCGCGCTGCTGGTGCACGCGATGACCGCCGAGCCGGCGCTGCTGCTGCCGGCCACCGTCGACCGGCTGCACCAGGACTACCGCGCGGAGGGGATGCCGGGCAGCGCCACCCTGGTCAGGGCGTTGCGTGAGGTCGGTGTGGCGGCTGTGATCAGTGGGGCCGGGCCGACCGTCCTGGCCCTGGACGGGTTGCCGGAAGGCTATGATCCGGGAACAGACTGGCAGGTCTGGCGGTTGGACCCGGACGGGCACGGAGCACGGGTTGCCCGGGGTAGACTCGGACACGCGGAGCGGGACCCTGTTGCCGCAGGTCGGAAGAGTTGATTACGCTCTAGACTTAGCACAGCCGCGAAGCATGCGATCTTCCTGCGGGTCGGCGCACCCCCGAAGCTTTCGGCGGTCAGCCCGTCACCCCTGCTTAGGCCCACGCCGCACCGCAGTCTTCACAGGTCGCCGCAGACGGCGAGACCTGCTCACCGACGTCGGTGAGTCGGGAAACCGACCGGCTGCTGTGTCACAGACTCCCGCGACGCGTCCATGCGAGGCGGGTGCACCGAGGCCGCCCGGCCACCTTGTTTCGACCCGGGCAGTCCCGGCCTATCGAGGGAAGGAATCCATTGAGCGACACCACCGACGTGACGTCGGATGTTTCCAACGTCGCTGGCGATGCCACCACCGCCGCCGCCCCCGCCCGTCGTCGGCGCAGCGGCACCGGCCTGTCGGCGATGCTGCTGCCGGAGCTGCAGAGCCTGGCTGCGTCGCTCGGCATCTCGGGCACGGCTCGGATGCGCAAGGGCGAGCTGATCAGCGCGATCTCCGAGCGGCAGGGCGGTGCCACCGCCGGGACCCCTCGACCGCGGGCCGAGGTCGCGGCCGCCGCCGCTCCCGCCCGTGAAGAGGTCCACGCCGAGGTCCGCGAGACCACCGAGCGGCCCGAGGCCGAGCGGCGGGCCGCGGAGCAGGCCCCGGCGGAGCCGGCGCCCGTCGAGACCGAGGCTCGTCCCCGGACCCGGCGTAGCCGGGCGGCCGCCGCCGAGGCGCGGGCCGCCGAGGCTCGTCCCGCGGAGACCCGCGCGGAGGAAGCCGAGGCCGGCGAGCGTGCCGACCGGAGCGAGGGCCGTGGCCGCGAGCGCGTTGAGCGGGCCGAGCGTGCGGAGCGCGGCGAGCGTGCGGAGCGCGGCGACCGTGCCGAGCGCGGCGACCGTGCCGAGCGGGCCGAGCGCGGCGACCGGGCCGAGCGTGGCGACCGTAACGAGCGGGCCGAGCGTGGCGACCGGGGCGACCGTAACGAGCGGGCCGAGCGTGGCGACCGGGGCGACCGCAACGAGCGGGGCGACCGAGGTCAGCGCGCCGAGCGCGACGCCGACGGTGACGACGACGGCGAGGGCGGCGGCCGGCGCGGCCGGCGCAGCCGGTTCCGGGACCGTCGCCGCGGCCGTGGCGAGCGGGCCGAGGGCGGCGGCGACGGCGGGCGCGAGCCGCAGGTCGGCGAGGACGACGTGCTCGTCCCGGTGGCCGGCATCATCGACGTGCTCGACAACTATGCCTTCGTGCGGACCACCGGCTACCTGGCCGGCCCGAACGACGTCTACGTCTCGATGTCCCAGATCAAGAAGTACGGTCTGCGGCGCGGTGACGCCATCACCGGTGCGGTGCGCGCCTCGCGCGACGGCGAGCAGCGGCGGGACAAGTACAACCCGCTGGTGCGGCTGGACACCATCAACGGGATGGAGCCGGACGAGGCGAAGCGCCGGCCGGAGTTCTACAAGCTCACCCCGCTCTACCCGCAGGAGCGGCTGCGGCTGGAGACCGAGCCGCACATCCTCACCACCCGGGTGATCGACCTGGTCATGCCGCTCGGCAAGGGCCAGCGTGCGCTGATCGTGTCCCCGCCGAAGGCGGGCAAGACGATGGTGCTGCAGGCCATCGCGAACGCGATCACGCACAACAACCCGGAGTGCCACCTGATGGTGGTGCTGGTGGACGAGCGCCCCGAAGAGGTCACCGACATGCAGCGGTCGGTGAAGGGCGAGGTCATCGCGGCGACGTTCGACCGTCCGCCGCAGGACCACACCACGGTGGCGGAGCTGGCGATCGAGCGGGCGAAGCGCCTGGTCGAGCTGGGCCACGACGTGGTCGTGCTGCTCGACTCGGTGACCCGGCTCGGTCGGTCGTACAACCTGGCGGCGCCGGCCAGCGGCCGGATCATGTCGGGTGGTATCGACTCCACCGCGCTCTACCCGCCGAAGCGCTTCCTGGGTGCGGCCCGCAACATCGAGAACGGCGGCTCGCTGACCATCCTCGCCACCGCGCTGGTGGAGACCGGGTCCATGGCGGACACGGTCATCTTCGAGGAGTTCAAGGGCACCGGCAACGCGGAGCTGAAGCTGGACCGGAAGATCGCCGACAAGCGCACCTTCCCGGCCATCGACATCCACCCGTCCGGCACGCGCAAGGAGGAGATCCTGCTCGCGCCGGAGGAACTGGCCATCATCCACAAGCTCCGCAAGGTGCTGCACTCGCTGGACTCGCAGGCGGCGCTGGACCTGCTGCTCGACAAGCTCAAGCAGACCCGCACCAACATCGAGTTCCTGATGCAGATCGCCAAGTCGACGCCGGGGGAGTGACCCTCCCCGGGTGAGACCGACGAGAAGGGCACGGCCACCGCGGCCGTGCCCTTCTCGCGTTCCCGAGCACCCCTTGCCGTTCGCCCGCCCGCCGTCCGTCTGCCCCGGCGGTTGCTTCGGACCGGGCGACGAGGGGGTGGAGTTTTCCTTCGGTTTGGCTAACAGGTATTGAAACTTCTATTCACAGTCCGGTTGACTGTGGCCCATGCGTACCCGCAGACGATCTGCCCGTCTTGCCGGCGTCCTGCTGTTGACGCCGCTGCTCACCATGGCCGGCACCGTGCCGGCGACCGCCGGTGCGCCGGATCCGGCCACCGACCCCTCCGCCACCGCGGCCGAGGATGCGCCCCGCGCATCCTCGTACCCCGCCGACTCCGTCACGCTCTCCGGCGGCATCGAGCCGGCCGGCGGCCTGGAGACCGCAAAGACCACCCGCCCGGTCGCCCCGGGCCTCCAACTCACCTCCTTCGACCGGTACGACGCCGACGGCTGGCTGCGCGCCGACGCGCTCACGGCCGACCTCACCGGCGGCGTCACCGTCGACTACGTGAACTCCGGCGCGGTCAGCCGGGCCGAGCCGCTGCGCCGCGCCGTGGACGCCTCCCGCGCGGTCGCCGCGGTCAACGGCGACTTTTTCGACATCAACAACTCGGGTGCCGCCCAGGGCGTCGGCATCCGCGACGGTGAGCTGGTCCAGTCCGCGGTCAGCGGGCACCGCAACGCCGTCGCGATCACCACCGAGGGGCTCGGCCGGGTCATCGAGGTCAACTTCGACGGCACCGCGACGCTGCCCACCGGCCCGGTGAAGCTGACCCAGTTCAACAACATGATCCAGGCGAACGGGATCGGCGTGTTCACCGCGCTCTGGGGGTCGTACACCAGGGAACGCGCGGTCACCGGCGCCGCCCGCGTCACGGAGGTCACGGTGGTCGACGGTCGCGTCGCCACCGTCGGCACGACGGCCGGCAGCGGGCCGATCCCGGCCGGCGCCACCGTGCTGCTCGGCCGCGACGCCGGCGCGGACGCCCTCGCCGGGCTGCGCCCCGGCGACCCGGTGACGGTCGCCTGGCAGCCCAAGCCCGCCGACGGCAGCACCCTGCACGCGGCGGTCGGCGGCGGCAACGTGCTGGTCCGTGACGGCGTGGTGCAGAACATCGCCGACGCGTCGCTGGCCCCGCGCACGTCGGTCGGCTTCTCCGCCGACGGCCGGCGCATGATCCTGCTGACCGTGGACGGCCGGCAGGTCGACAGCCGCGGCGTCACCCAGACCGAGATGGGCCGGATGATGGCCGAGCTCGGCGCCCACCACGCGCTCAACCTCGACGGCGGCGGCTCGTCCACGCTGCTCGCCCGGGAGCCGGGCGCGGCGGCCGTGCAGGTGGAGAACAGCCCGTCCGACGGCACGGAGCGCGCGGTGCCCAACGGCCTTGCCCTCTACGCGCCCCAGGGCAGCGGCCAGCTCACCGGGTACTGGCTGGAGACCGCCAGCGACCCGACCAGCGCACCCGGCGTCGCGCCGGTGCGCGGCGGCCGCCCCGACCGCGTCTTCCCCGGCCTCACCCGCCGGCTCACCGCCGCCGGCCACGACGAGACGTACGGCCCGGCGGCCGGCGCGCCGAAGTGGCGGGCCAACCCGGCGGCGCACGGCACCGTCGACCCCGAGGGCATCTTCCGGGCCGGCCTGCCCGGCCGTACCACCGTCACCGCCTGGCGGGACGAGGCCAGCGGCACCCTCGACCTCACCGTCCTCGGCCCGCTGGCCCGGATCGACTCCACCGTGGACCGGGTCGGCCTGGACGGGGCGCAGGGCAGCGCGCTGTTCGGCGTGGTCGGTTACGACGCCGAGGGCAACACCGCCCCGATCGAGCCCGCCGACCTGAAGCTCGACTACGACCGGGACCTTCTCAAGATCACCCCGACCGCCGACGGCAACCTCGCCGTCACCGCGCTGCGGGACACCGGCTCGGCGCTGGTCACCGTGCGCGTCGGCGGCAGCAGCACCGTGCTGCCCGTCACCGTCGGGCTCACCGACGTCCCGGTGGCCACGTTCGACGACGCGGCGGCCTGGAAGTTCAGCCAGGCCCGGGCCAGCGGTGCCGTCGCCCCGGCGCCGGGGCGCACCGGCACCGGCCTGAAGATGACGTACGACTTCAGCCAGTCGACCGGCACCCGGGCCGCGTACGCCGACCCGCCGGCCTGGATCGAGGTGGCCGGCCAGCCGCAGGCGTTCGGCATGTGGATCCACGGCAACGGCACCGGGGAGTGGCCCAGCCTGCACCTGCACGACGCGCAGAACACCCAGCACGTCCTGCGCGGGCCACTGATCACCTGGAAGGGCTGGAAGTACGTCGAGTTCGCCGTGCCCGCCGGGGTGCAGTACCCGGTGCGGATCCGCCGGTTCTACGTGGCCGAGACCAACGCCGCCGCCCAGTACCGCAGCGAGGTGGTCATCGACGACCTGGTGGCGAAGGTGCCGCCGACGGTCGACGCCCCGGCCGAGGCGCCGCGCACCGACCGGGTGGTGCTCCGCGACGGCACGGTCGACGGCGCGCCCTGGCGCTTCGCGGTCATGTCCGACGCGCAGTTCGTCGCGGCGGACCCGGACAGCGACCTGGTCGCCCAGGCCCGCCGTACGCTCCGCGAGGTCAAGGCCGCGAAGCCGGACTTCCTCGTGATCAACGGCGACTTCGTGGACACCGCGTACCCGGCCGACTTCGCGCTGGCCAAGCGGGTGCTGGACGAGGAGCTCGGCGGGGAACTGCCGTACTACTACGTGCCCGGCAACCACGAGATCATGGGCGCCCCGATCGCCAACTTCCGGGCCGCGTTCGGCGACACCGAGCGGGTCTTCGACCACAAGGGCACCCGGTTCGTCACGCTGAACTCGTCGACCGGCTCGCTGCGCGGCGGCGGCTTCGACCAGGTGCGGATGCTGCGCGAGGCGCTCGACTCGGCGGCCGGCGACCCCGCCGTCGGCTCGGTGGCGGTGCTGCACCACCACCCGCCGCGCGACCCGAGCCCGGCCAAGGCCAGCCAGCTCGGCGACCGCAAGGAGGCCGCGCTGCTGGAGCAGTGGCTGGCCGACTTCCAGCACCGCACCGGCAAGGGGGCGGTCTTCGTCGGCGGGCACGTCGGCACGTTCCACGCCGACCGGGTCGACGGGGTGCCGTACCTGATCAACGGCAACTCGGGCAAGAACCCGTCCACCCCGGCCGACCAGGGCGGATTCACCGGGTGGACCGAGTTCGGGGTGGACCCGGTGAGCCCCGCCGAGGCCGACCGGGCCCGGCGCAACCCGCTCGTGGAGGGCCCGCGCTGGGTCGCCGCCGAGTTCCACGCGCACGTCGACGGGCTCGCGTTGGCCGCCCCGGCCAGCGTCGCCGTCGACGCCCCGGCGACGGTCACCGCCACGGTGACCCAGCCGGGCGGGCGTACGGTGCCGGTGGCGGCGCCGGTGAGCGCGGACTGGTCCGCCTCGCCGAACCTGCACGTCGGCTCGGCCGCCGGGCTGAAGCCTTGGCACGTGGCCCGCTTCGACCCGGCCACCGGCACGCTCACCGCCCTGCGCCCCGGCGCACAGGTCAAGCTGGCGGTGGAGGTCAACGGCGTCCGGGCCGAGGCGACCGTCACCCTGACCGCCGCCGCCCAGGCCCCCGCCGCCTGACGTGTAAGGAAGGGCACCTTCCTATCGCCTGGTGCATAGGAAGGTGCCCTTCCTAACGCCGATCTGAGGCCCGCACCGATTTCCGGTGCGGGCCTCAGAAGTCGCCCTCGGCGACCTGGAAGACGGTGAGGCCGAGGTCGCGCCACATCCGTACGACCTGCTGGCGGTCGTCGAAGACGCCGACCACCCGGTAACGGTCCCTGACCTCCTGCTCGTAGATCTCCTGCTTGACCACCGAGTCCTTGCGGTTGTCGCCGACGGCGCGCAGGTGCAGGTCGAGGTAGGGGACCCGGACGTGCCGGGCCAGCCACGCCTCAGTGGCGGGCCGGGCGGTGGCGTCGCGGCCCGAGCAGAAGACCACCCCGTACCCGGCCGCGTGCATCGCCCGGACCGCCGCGATCACCGCCGGGTTCGGCTCGTCCTCGTCGACCCGGGTCATGTCGTACGGGCTGCGCGAGACGTTCAACGCGACCGTCCCGTCGATGTCGACCAGCACGATCTCCGGTGGTCCGGTCGACGGGGCGTGCACCGTGGCCGGCCGCCCTGTGCGGGCCTGCGGCACCGGCAGCGGCAGCGCGCGCCCCTCCAGGTAGCGCTCGTGCAGCCGGCGGATCCACGCCTCGCCGACCCGGTCGGCCTCCGGGCGGGCGGCGTCGCGGCGCAGGCACTCCGCCAGCGGCACGTCGGTGAAGTCGTGCACCTCGAACTCGGCGCCGTGCCGGGCGGCCAGGTCGGCCCAGTCCCGCAGGGTCCGCGACCGCAGGTTGGTGTCGTCGACGCAGACGTCCGCCCGGGCCCGCAGCAGCGCCTCGACCTGCGCCCGCTGCACGACGGTCACCTGCCACTCCGCCCACTGGGTGAACAGCCGCTCGCCGTGCAGCATCCGGCGCAGGTCGTCCCGGTTGACCCGGACCACGGACGGTTGCAGCGTCCGGGCGAACGTGGTCTTGCCGGAGGCGGGGAGTCCCCGGGTGGCGATCAGGCGGGCCATGGCTCCTCCGTGTCGTACGTCTCGGTGGCCGGCGGCGTCGCCGCCGTACCCCGGGCGGGGCACGACCGGCGGGCGGCCGTACCGGGGTGAATGCCCGGCCAGGCGGCGGGAATGCGGGAGACGAGGCGCGCGTTGTCGATGCCGGACCAGCTGTGCGGCCCGATTGCCGGGCCGGCGCCGGCCCATGGCACACTGGTCAATCGGCCACCGGTTCCGGTTCACGCCCGAGCCCGTCGCGCACGAGGCGACGGACACCGACGGCGACCCGGCGACCATCCACGAAAGGACCGAGGCGACATGAAGCCCAACATCCACCCGGAGTACGTGACCACCGAGGTCACCTGCTCCTGCGGCAACACCTTCAGCACCCGCAGCACCGCCAAGGGCGGCTCGATCCACGTCGAGACCTGCAGCGCCTGCCACCCGTTCTACACGGGCAAGCAGCGTGTCCTGGACACCGCCGGGCGGGTCGCGAAGTTCCAGCAGAAGTACGCCAAGGTTCAGGCCAAGAAGGCCAAGTAACTCCTCGTTCGGCGCCCGCGCCCGGTTTCGTGCCGGTCGCGGGCGTCGTCCGTATCCGCCCCGGTTCCGCCTCCCGTCCCGCCGTCGTCGAAGGAGCTTCCCCCGCATGAGCAGCGAGCGCCTGGCCGCCCTCCTCGACGAGTACGCCGAGCTGGAGAAGCGGCTGGCGGATCCGGCCATCCACGCCGACCAGGGCACCGCCCGGCGGGTCGGCCGTCGGTACGCCGAGCTGGTCCCGCTGCACAAGGCGGCCGGGGAGCTGGAGCAGGCCCGCGCCGACCTCGCCGCCGCCCGGGAGCTGGCCGCCGAGGACCCGTCCTTCGCCGCCGAGGCGGAATCGATCGCGGCGACCCTGCCGCCGATCGAGGAGCGACTGGCCGAGCTGCTGATCCCGCGCGACCCGCACGACGCCAAGGACGTGATCGTCGAGATCAAGGCCGGCGAGGGCGGCGAGGAGTCCGCGCTCTTCGCCGGCGACCTGCTGCGGATGTACACCCGGTACGCCGAGCGGCGCGGCTGGCTCACCGAGGTGATCGACGCCCAGGACTCGGACCTCGGCGGGGTGAAGGACGTCTCGCTGGCGATCAAGACCAAGGGCGTGCCCGAGGGCGGCAACGGAGTCTGGTCCCGGCTCAAGTGGGAGGGCGGCGTGCACCGGGTGCAGCGTGTCCCGGTCACCGAGTCGCAGGGCCGGATCCACACCAGCGCCGCCGGCGTGCTGGTGCTGCCCGAGGCCGAGGACGTCGACGTCACCATCGACCCGAACGACCTGCGGATCGACGTGTTCCGCTCGTCGGGTCCCGGCGGCCAGTCGGTGAACACCACCGACTCGGCGGTGCGGATCACCCACGTCCCGACCGGCATCGTGGTCTCCTGCCAGAACGAGAAGTCCCAGTTGCAGAACCGAGAGCAGGCGATGCGGATCCTGCGCGCCCGGCTGCTGGCGGCGGCCCAGGAGCAGGCCGACGCAGCCGCCTCGGACGCCCGCAAGGCGCAGGTGCGCACCGTGGACCGCTCGGAGCGGATCCGCACCTACAACTTCCCGCAGAACCGGATCACCGACCACCGGATCGGCTACACCGCGTACAACCTGGACCTGTCCCTCGCCGGGGACCTGGACGGCGTCCTCGACGCCCTGGCGGAGGCCGACCGCGCCGCCCGCCTGGCCGGCGACACGGAGCTGACCCGCCGCTGACCCGCCGGGCGGCCGAAGAGAAGGCGGGGTCAGGAGGCGCGGGGGCGGGTCTTCGCGCGGAGCATCTCGCGGTCGGCCGCCTCGAAGGCGGCGCTGAGGGCGTCGCGCAGGCCGGGGCCGGTGGCGCCCACCTCCGCGAAGCCGACGCTGACCCCGACCGGGGTGCCGGGCACCAACGACTCCCAGTCCTCCGCCCGCACCGCGGCGTCGATCCGGCGGCCCACCTCGGCCGCCTCGGCCATCCCGGCGTGGGGGAGCACCACCACGAACTCGTCGCCCCCGTAGCGGGCCACGAAGTCGCCCCGGCGCATCACCCGGTTGATCACCCCGGCGACGCGCTGGAGCACCAGGTCGCCGGAGTGGTGCCCGTGCCGGGTGTTGACCGCCTTGAAGCCGTCCAGGTCGCAGACGCCGATCACCACCCGGTCGCCGCCGGCGACCACCGTGGCGATGTAGCGCTCCAGCCGGCGCCGGTTGGGCAGCCCGGTCAGCGGGTCGGTCAGCGCCTCGCCCTCGAAGCGGGCCGCCTCGCGGCGCATCTCCTCGTGGTCGATGCGGGCGGCGATGCCGTCGATGTAGACGTCCCGGAGCCGGTCGTTGCGCTGGGCGGCCAGCCGGAACGCCAGCCGGTCGGCCCGGTGGGCCGCCGCGTGGTCGCCGGAGCGGGTCAGGGCGATGCTGCGCAGCCGCGCCGGCTCGGCCGCGCCCAGTGTCTCGCTGGAGACCTGGACGGTGTCCAGCCGGGTGACCGCCTCGATCGGCCGGCCCTCGGCGACGGCGAGGCAGACCTGGCCGAGCTGGCGCATGTCCCGGGCCCGGGCGCTGTCCCCGCCGTGGCCGAGCAGCCGCGCCGGGGCGGCGTCCGTGCCGACCTCCAGCCGGTCGCCCAGGGCCCCCCGCCGGGCGGCGGCGTAGCCGTACGCGGCCAGGCTGCTGGGGCGCAGCCTCCCGGCCCGGCCGCTGCGCAGGAACCGGTCCAGGTCGGCGGCGACGTCCCGCAGCACCCGCAGGCAGCCGTCGCTGTCGCCGTTGTGGTCCAGCGCCACCGCGTTGCGCAGCCGGATGCCGGGGGCGGCGAACGTCTCCTCCGGGATCCCGGCGGCCGTCCCGAGCTGCCGGGCCCGCTCGATGGCGCCGAGGGCGTAGCCGTGGAAGCTGAGGTAGGAGTAGGCCATCGCGAGGTCGTGCCAGCCCCACGCGGTGTCCCGGTCGGGATCCGGCACCGCGCCCAGCGCCCGGGCGGCCTTCACCAGGTGCGTGACGCAGCGGTCCAGCGCGCCCTGGTGGTGCGCGGCGAGCGCGGCCAGCGCGTTGAGGTGCCCGTGCAGGTAGGGCTCGGCGAGGTCGCGGACCGCGGTGGAGGCCTCCTCGACCGCCCGCGTGTACTCGGCCGTCCGGCCCAGGTTGATCACCGCTGAGAGGCGCTGCACCAGGGCGTCGGCCCGCGCGTACGGGTCGTTGGTGGTGCCGATGACGCGGTCGAGGATCGCGTACGCCTCGGCGGAACGGCTGGACTCCTGCAACGCCCGCGACCGCGTGAGGGCGTCAACCTGGTCGGTGACCCGGTCGAGCCAACCCACCCGCGACCTCCTGTCGGTGTGCGCCCGGACGCATCCGCTCGTGATGTCCGGCGCGACGCCTCATGATTATCTCGTGACGACCGCGCCGCAACAGCCGTCCGAAGGGACGAGACGACAACGCCCTTCCGTGGCGGTGTCCCGGGCGGCCCGGGCGCTGGCCGAGGCCGGCGTCGAGGCGGCCCGCGCCGAGGCGGAACAGTTGGCCGCGTACGTGCTGGGGGTGCCCCGGGGGCGGCTCGCGCTGGCCGACGACCTCACCGCCGACCAGCTCGACCGGTTCGACGGGCTGGTCGCCCGGCGGGCCGACCGGGAGCCGTTGCAGCACCTCACGGGCGTCGCCGGCTTCCGGCACCTGGAGTTGGCCGTCGGGCCGGGTGTCTTCGTGCCGCGGCCCGAGACCGAGCTGCTCGCCGGCTGGGGGATCGCGCGGGCCGGGCGCTTGGCCGCCCCGGTGGTGGTGGACCTGTGCAGCGGCTCCGGCGCGATCGCCCTGTCGGTCGCCCAGGAAGTGCCGACCGCCCGGGTGGTGGCGGTGGAACGCTCGGCCGACGCGCTGCCCTGGCTGCGGCGGAACGCGGCGACCCGGGCGGCGGCGGGGGACCGGCCGATCGAGGTGGTGGCGGCGGACGTCACCGCCCCGGACCTGCTGGCCGACCTCGTCGGCCGGGTCGACGTGCTGCTCTGCAACCCGCCGTACGTGCCCTCCGACGTGCCGGTGCCGCCGGAGGTGGGCCGGCACGATCCGGCCAGCGCGGTCTTCGGCGGGGCGGACGGCCTGGCGGTGATCCGCCCGGTGGTGGCCCGGGCGGCGGCCCTGCTGCGCCCCGGCGGGGCGCTCGGCGTCGAGCACGACGACACGCACGGCACGGCGATGCCCGACCTGCTGGCGGCGGACGGCCGGTTCGAGGCGGTGGCCGACCACCCGGACCTGGTCGGGCGGCCCCGCTTCGCCACCGCGTCCCGCCGGGCGGACGGCCCGCACGCCGCCGCCCACACGGCGTGGCAGACTGACTCCTCGTGATGCTCTACGACTGCCGGTCGCCCGCCGACCGGGACCGCGGCATCGCTGCGGCCATCGAGGCGGTCAAGAACGGCGAACTCGTCGTCCTGCCGACGGACACGGTCTACGGGATCGGCGCGGACGCGTTCACCCCGTACGCGGTCAAGGCCCTGCTGGACGCCAAGGGCGGCCGGCACGTGCCGCCGCCGGTGCTGATCGGCTCCCGGCACACCCTCGACGGCCTGGTCTACTCGCTGCCCCAGGCCGCGCGGGACCTGGTGGAGGCGTTCTGGCCCGGCGCGCTGACCATCGTCGTCGAGCACTCGCCGAGCCTGCGCTGGGACCTCGGCGACACGTCCGGGACGGTGGCGGTGCGGATGCCGCTGCACCCGGTGGCGCTGGAGGTGCTGCGCGAGACCGGCCCGATGGCGGTCGCCTCGGCCAACAAGACCGGCCAGCCGGCCGCGCTCACCGCCGAGCAGGCCCGCGACCAGCTCGCCTACTCGGTGCGGGCGTACCTGGAGGCCGGGCCCTGCCCGGACCCGGTGCCGAGCACCATCGTCGACCTCACCGGCGAGGTGCCGCAGGTCCTCCGCCAGGGCGCCGTCCCGCTGGAGAAGCTGCGCGACGTGGTGCCGGACATCCTCGCCGGCCAGGGGGTCTGAGTGCCGCCGTTCACCGTGTTGCATGTCTGCATGGGCAACATCTGCCGGTCCCCGATGGCCGAGCGGCTGTTGGCCCTCGCCGTCCGGGAGCGGCTGGCCCGGCGGGAGGCCGACCCGGGCCGCGCCGACGAGCTGGTGCACAGCCACAGCGCGGGCACCGGCGGCTGGCACGCCGGTGAGGAGATGAACCCGCCGGCCGCCCGCCAGGTCACCACCCGGGGCGGCAGCACCGACAGCTTCGCCGCCCGCAAGCTCCGCTCGGACCACATCGACGCCGCCGACCTCGTGCTCACCGCCACCGCGGACCAGCAGGAGTACGTGGTGGCGCTGCGTCCCGACGCTGCGGCGCGCACCTTCGTGCTGGGCGAGTTCGGCCGGCTGCTCGCCGCGGTGGACGCGGCCGGGCTGCCCCCGGCCGAGGCCACCCCGGAGGGGGTGTACGCGCGCGGCGTGGCGCTGGTGGCGGCCGCCCACGCCGCCCGGGAGGGCACCGCCCTGCCCACCGACGATCTCGACGACCCGTGGGGGCGCGGCGACCAGTGCTTCAGCCGGGTGGCCGACGAGATCGAGGAGACCGTCCACCCCCTCGCCGCCGCGCTCCTGCCGTAACCGCCCGCCTCGCCCCGGGCAGGCTCCCGCCGTGGCCGCCCACTCGCGCCGCCGGGCTCGTGCCGTAATCCGCCGGAGTTACCCTCGCGCGTGAGTTTCCTGCGGGTTTGGGGGAAAGGGGCGGTGGAGGGGGCCTTTCGGGTCATTCTGGGTGGGTCCTGACCGGCTCCTGCGGGGAGAGCTGATGACCCGGGCACACCTCGAAAGACTGTTCACCGTGCTGCTCGCCGGCGTGCTCGCCGGCGTGGCGCTCGCGGCGGCGGCCCTG
This sequence comes from Micromonospora sp. NPDC047620, assembly GCF_043205005.1. Taxonomy (NCBI): domain Bacteria; kingdom Bacillati; phylum Actinomycetota; class Actinomycetes; order Micromonosporales; family Micromonosporaceae; genus Micromonospora; species Micromonospora sp. NPDC047620. The sequence continues at coordinate 100,561 of NZ_JBIDDG010000014.1, forward strand.
CCGACCGCGCTGGTGTTCGGCATCGGGTTCTCGGCGCTCGCCGCGCCGTACTCGGAGCTGCCCAACACGCTGCGCACGCCGCCGACGGCCCAGCGGTCGAACCTCTACGCCGACGACGGCACCACCCTGATCACCTCCTTCTACCAGGAGGACCGGGTGGACGTGCCGCTGGCCGAGGTGGCGCCGGTGATGCGGCAGGCGATCGTCGCCGCCGAGGACGTCCGGTTCCACGAGCACAGCGGGGTCGACATGCGCGGCGCGGTGCGGGCCTTCACGGTCAACCAGGGCAGCGGGGAGACCCGGCAGGGCGCGTCCACACTGACCATGCAGTACGTCCGCAACGTGCTCAGCAACGACCCCCGACTCAGCGAGCGGCAACGCGCCGCCGCCACCGAACTCACCACCGCCCGCAAGATCCAGGAGATGCGGTACGCGCTGGCCCTGGAGCGGGAGCTGACCAAGGACGAGATCCTCGCCCGCTACCTCAACATCGCCTACTTCGGGGCCGGGGCGTACGGGGTGGCCGCCGCGAGCAAGCGCTACTTCTCCAAGGCGCCGGCGGATCTCACCCTGGCCGAGGCCGCGCTGCTGGCCGGGCTGGTCCGCTCCCCGCACACCGACGACCCGATCAACGGCGACGCGGACGCGGCGCTCGCCCGCCGGGGGTACGTGCTGGACCGGATGGTCGAGTCGGGGCAGGTCCCGGCCGCGGCGGCGGACCAGGCCCGGGCCGAGCAGTTGCACCTGCGCCCCAGCCAGACCCCGAACGACTGCACGGCGGTGCCGGAGGAACACGCCGACTGGGGCTTCTTCTGCGACTGGTTCACCCGCTGGTGGAACGCCCAGCCGGCGTTCGGCGCGACGGTCGACGAGCGGCAGCTCACGCTGCGCCGGGGCGGGTTCACCATCGTCTCCTCGCTCGACCCGGTCGTGCAGCGCGCCGCCACCGAGCAGGTCCGCCGGATCTACTCCCTGGACGACCGCCGGGCGGCGCCGACGGCGGTGGTCCAGCCCGGCACGGGCCGGGTGCTCGCGATGGCGGTGAACCGGAACTACAGCGTGGCCGGCAACCCGCCCGGGCAGAAGAACCACCCGAACACGGTCAACCAGTTGGTCGCCGGGGGAGGGGCGATCGACGGCTACCAGGCCGGCTCGACGTTCAAGATCTTCACCATGCTGGCCGCGTTGGAGTCCGGGCTGCCGCTGGACACGGAGTTCGACGCGCCGGAGCGGATCGTGACCGACTTCCGGGCGAGCGGGGCGGCGAGCTGCGACGGGTACTGGTGCCCCCAGAACGCCAACAGCGACATGGACGGCGACCACACCATGTGGACGGCGTTCGGCAACTCGGTCAACACCTACTTCGCCTGGCTGGCCGAGCGGGTCGGCGCGGACCGGGTGGTGGAGATGGCCGAGCGGCTCGGGATCGTGTTCCGGGCCGAGGACGACGCGCGGCTGGCCCGCCACGGGGCGCGCGAGTGGGGGCCGTTCACCCTCGGCGTCTCCGCCACCACCCCGCTCGACCTCGCCGGCGCGTACGCGGCGGTGGCGGCCGAGGGGACGTGGTGCGCGCCGCTGCCCGTCGTCTCGGTGACCGACGCGGCGGGCCGGCCGGTGGCCGCCGCGCGGCCGGACTGCCGGCAGGTGGTCGACACGGACGTGGCCCGGGCGGCGGCCGACGCCGCCCGCTGCCCGGTGGGCGACCAGTCGATGTACCGGGAGTGTGACCGCGGCACCGCCGAGGGGCTGCGCCAGCAACTCGGCCGCCCGGTGGCCGGCAAGACCGGCAGCTCGGACGGGTACGCGACCGAGACCGTGGTCGCCTTCACCCCGCAACTGGTGGTCGCCTCGATCGCCACCAACCCCGACGACCCGCGCGACGCGGTCGGCCAGCGGGTGCAGGGGCAACTGGTCGAGGCGGTGGGCGAGGTGCTCTCCCTCGCCCTGCGCGACCAGCCGGTCCGGGACTTCGTGCCGCCCAGCGAGGCGACCGCCTTCCGGGTCACCGGCGCCCGCACGGGCAACTGACCCACCCCACTCCCTCCCGCCCCGCCCGCGCTTCCCTCACGCGATCTTGCACTTTCGGCCCCCGACAAGTGCGGACAAGAACCGCGAATCCCGGGCCACAACTGCAAGATCGCGTGATGGGGGAGGGGGAGGGGGTCAGGGGGTCTGCTCGGCGCCCCGGGCGATGTTGCGGGCCATCCCGCCGAAGACCACCGCGTGGAAGGGCGCCACCGCCGCCCAGTAGGCGTGCCCGGCCAGGCCGCGGGGCAGGAACACCGCCCGCTGGTGGTAGCGGCTGCGATCGCCGTCGAGCGGGGCCACCCGCATCTCCAGCCAGGCCCGGCCGGGCAGCCGCATCTCGGCGCGCAGCCGCAGCAGCTCGCCCGGGACGATCTCCTCCACCCGCCAGAAGTCCAGCGCCTCGCCGACCCGCAGGCGGTGCGGGTCGCGCCGGCCCCGGCGCAGCCCCACGCCGCCCACCAGCCGGTCCAGCCAGCCCCGTGCGGACCAGGCCAGCGGGAACGAGTACCAGCCATGCTCCCCGCCGACGCCCTCGACGACCCGCCACAGGGCCTCCGGCGGCGCGTGCACGGCCCGCTCCCGAACGTCGGTGTAGGCGGTGCCGCCGGACCACTCCGGGTCGCTGGGCAGCGGCTCGGCGGGCGCGTCCGGGCCGCTCGCCGTCGACCAGCGGGTCTCCACCTCGCCGTCGCGGACCTTGGCCAGGGCCAGCGCGACCGCCTGGTCGAAGCCGGTCAGCCCCTCCGGCGGGTCCGGGACGTGGGCGGCGATGTCGTGCTCGCGGGCGACGGCCTCGTGGACCAGGCTCTCCACCAGCGGCCGGGCGATCGCGTTCGGCACCGGGGTGACCAGCCCGACCCAGTACGAGGAGAGCGACGGGGTCAGCGGTCGCACGGGCACGATGATCCGGCGGCGCAGCCCGGCCACCCGCGCGTAGCGCTGCATCATGTCCTGGAAGGTGAGGACGTCCGGCCCGCCGACGTCGAAGGCGCGGTTGACCTCCGGCGGCAGGCTCGCGCAGCCGACCAGGTAGCGCAGCACGTCCCGGACGGCGATCGGCTGGATCCGGTTGCGGACCCAGCGCGGGGTGACCATGCCCGGCAGCCGCTCGGTCAGGTGGCGCAGCATCTCGAACGAGGCCGAGCCGGACCCGATGATCACTGCCGCCCGCAGCACCGCCGTCGGCACCCCGCTGTCCAGCAGGATGCGTCCCACCTCGGCCCGGGAGCGCAGGTGCGCCGACGGGACCTCGCGGTGCGCCGCCGGCTCCGGCCCGCCGAGGTAGACGATCCGGCGTACGCCCGCGGCGCGGGCCGCGGCGGCGAAGTTGGCCGCCGCCTCCCGGTCGGCGGCCTCGAAGCCGGCCTGCCCGAGCGAGTGCACCAGGTAGTACGCGACGTCCACGCCCTCGAACGCGGCCGTCAGGGTCTCCGGCCTGCGCAGGTCGCCCTCGGCGATCTCGGCGCGCGCCGCCCAGGGCACGTCCCGCAGCCGGCTGGCCCTGCGGGCGAGGCAGCGCACCGTGTGCCCCTCGGCCAGCAGCCGGGGCGCGAGCCGCCCGCCGATGTAACCCGTGGCTCCGGTGACCAGGCATCTCACGGCTTCCAGTGTGCGGCCCAATAGACTCTGGCGCTGTGGCTACTGAGACGGGCACCTTTTGGGGGCCGGACTTCGACCAGCTCCGCGCGACGGACCCGGAGATCGCCGGGGTGGTGCTGGGCGAGCTGGACCGGCTCCGGGGCGGCCTCCAGCTGATCGCCAGCGAGAACCTCACCTCGCCGGCGGTGCTGGCGGCGCTCGGCTCGACGCTGACCAACAAGTACGCCGAGGGCTACCCGGGCCGGCGCTACTACGGCGGCTGCGCCGAGGTCGACCGGGCCGAGGAGATCGGCATCGCCCGGGCGAAGGAGCTGTTCGGCGCCGAGCACGCCAACCTCCAGCCGCACTCCGGGGCGAGCGCCAACCTGGCCGCGTACGCCGCGCTGGTGCAGCCGGGGGACACGGTGCTCGCCATGGACCTGCCGCACGGCGGCCACCTCACCCACGGCAGCCGGGTGAACTTCTCCGGCAAGTGGTTCCACACCGTCGGCTACACCGTCCGGCGGGACACCGAGCTGATCGACTACGACGAGGTGCGCGACCTGGCCCTCGCCCACCGCCCCAAGATGATCATTTGCGGCGCGACGGCCTATCCCCGGCTGATCGACTTCGCGCGGTTCCGCGAGATCGCCGACGAGGTCGGGGCGTACCTGATGGTGGACGCGGCGCACTTCGTCGGGCTGGTCGCGGGGAAGGCCGTCCCGTCGCCGGTGCCGCACGCCGACGTCGTCTGCTTCACCACGCACAAGGTGCTGCGCGGGCCGCGCGGCGGCATGATCCTCTGCCGGGAGCCGCTGGCCCAGCGCATCGACAAGGCGGTCTTCCCGTTCACCCAGGGCGGGCCGCTGATGCACGCCGTCGCCGCCAAGGCCGTCGCGCTGCGCGAGGCCGCCCAGCCCGAGTTCCAGGCGTACGCGGCGCAGGTGGTGAGCAACGCGCAGGCGCTCGCCGCAGGTTTGGCCGCCGAGGGCATGCGCCCGGTCTCCGGGGGCACCGACACCCACCTCGCCCTGATCGACCTGCGCGAGGCCGGGGTGACCGGCGCGGACGCCGAGGCCCGCTGCGACGCCGCCGGCATCACGCTGAACAAGAACGCCGTGCCGTACGACCCGCAGAAGCCGATGGTGGCGTCGGGTATCCGCGTCGGCACCCCGAGCGTGACCACCCAGGGGATGCGGGAGGGGGAGATGCACCGGATCGCCGGGCTGATCGCCCGTGCGGTGCGCACCGATCCCGCCGCCCCCGGGGGCGCCGACGAGCTGACCCGGATCGCGTCCGAGGTGACCGCGCTGGTCGCCGACTTCCCGGCGTACCCCCGTGGCTGAGCCCGGGGTGCGCGAGCCGGCGGCGACCGCGGCGGCCGACCGGCGCTGGCGGCTGCGGCACCTGCCGGTCCTGCTGGCCGCCAGCGGCCTGCTGGTCGCGGTGGCCGCGCTGGCGGGGGCGCTGGCCGGCGGCGCGGACGCGGCGCTGGGCGCGGCGGCCGGGGTGGGTGTCACGGCGGCCAGCTACACCCTGACCACGGTGGTGCTGGCCTGGGCCGACTCGGTGAACCCGCAGCTCGTGCTCCCGTTCGGCCTCGGCCTGTACGCGGCCAAGATGACCCTGCTGGGCGTCGTGATGGTGGCCGTGGCGTCGACCGGCTGGCCCGGGCTGATTCCGCTCTGCCTGGGCATCGCCGCCGGCGTGGTGGTCTGGACCGGCGTGCACATCTGGTGGCTCACCACCGTGTACGCCCGCCGTCCCCGCTGAGCCCGCCGCAGGTGGCGGGCACGGTGGTGTCCCACAGCCCGGACGGCGCGGAAATGTGTCCGCCACCGGTCATTTGCACGCTGGCGGAAGGGGAGTAGCGTGCCCACAGAAGACGCTGCCCGCCACCGGCCCACACAACGACGGTTGTGCGGGGGGCGAGGCACAGCCTGGTATTCCCGGCTGATATCGTTCGCCCCGTCATGGCTGGTGACCAACCCCCCCGACCCAGCGGCGGCCCGGACGACGTTCCGACCGGAGCCGGCCAGGGTTGGACCGCGCTCACATACCTGATCGCGGGCATGCTCGTGTGGGGCTTCATCGGCTGGCTGGTCGACCAGTGGCTCGACACCGGCGGCATCGCCACCGGGATCGGCGTCGTGCTCGGCATGGCCGGGGGGATCATCCTGGTCGTCCGTCGACTCGGCACGCCTACTTAGGAAGGGACGCGGTGTTCGGACAGGCGAACGTCCTGGCAGCGGGCCAGGCGGCATTCCCACCCAGCGTGGAGGACTTCTACCTGCCCAGCATCCTGCCCTGGGGTGCGCACGACTCCTACTGGTTCACCAAGATCACGGCGATGGTCTGGATCGCCGTCGGCGTCCTGATCATCTTCTTCCTGGCCAGCTACCGTAAGCCGCAGCTGGTGCCGACCAAGAAGCAGTGGCTCGCCGAGTCGATCTACGGCTTCGTGCGCAACAACATCGCGGTCGACATGATCGGGCACGCGGGTGTGCGGTTCGCGCCGTACTTCACCACGCTGTTCTGCTTCATCCTGCTGACCAACCTCTTCGCGATCGTGCCGCTGTTCCAGATCTCACCGAACTCGCACATCGCCTTCCCGGCCTTCCTCGCCGTGATCAGCTACGTGCTCTTCATCTACGCCGGCATCAAGCACCACGGCGCCGGGAAGTTCATCAAGAACTCGCTCATCCCGCCGGCGCCCTGGTACATCCTGCCGCTGCTGATCCCGATCGAGTTCTTCTCGACCTTCCTCGTCCGGCCGTTCTCGCTGGCCGTGCGTCTCTTCGCGAACATGTTCGCCGGCCACATGCTCCTGCTGGTCTTCACGCTCGGCGGCTTCGCGATGCTCAACGCCAACGCCTGGCTCGCACCGGTCTCGGTGCTGTCCTGGGCGATGACCGTCGCGCTCACCTTCCTCGAGTTCCTGGTGATCGTCCTGCAGGCCTACGTCTTCACCGTGCTGACCGCCAGCTACGTGCAGGGCGCGCTCGCCGACGAGCACTGATCCACCTCGCACCAACAGTTGTCGTCCCGCGTGACCGTCACGCGTGATAACCAGGAGGAACCCACTAATGGACATCTACGCCGCGGTAGAGGGCAGCACCGCCGCCATCGGCTACGGTCTCGCGGCCATCGGCCCGGGCATCGGTGTCGGCCTGGTCTTCGCCGCCTACATCCAGTCGACCGCCCGCCAGCCGGAGTCGTCCCGGATGACCCTGCCGTACGTCTGGATCGGCTTCGCCGTCATCGAGGCGCTCGCGCTGCTGGGCATCGCCTTCGGTTTCATCTGGCAGGGCCCGATTCAGTAATTCCGCCCCCCTCGGACCGGGAGGTCTTCCATGTTCCTGCTCGCCGCTGAGGGTGGTGAGTCGACCCACAACCCGATCGTGCCGATCTGGCAGGAGATCGTGGTGGGCGGCATCGCCTTCGCCCTGCTCTGCGTCGTGCTGATGAAGTTCGTCTTCCCCCGCATGGAGCAGACGTTCCAGGCTCGGGTGGACGCGATCGAGGGCGGCATCAAGCGCGCCGAGGCCGCCCAGGCCGAGGCCAACCAGCTCCTCGAGCAGTACCGCGCGCAGCTCGCCGAGGCGCGCACCGACGCCGCCAAGATCCGGGACGACGCCCGGGCCGACGCCGAGGGCATCCGGCAGGACATCCTCGCCAAGGCACGGGAGGAGTCCGACCGGATCATCGCGGCCGGCAAGGAGCAGCTCGCCGCCGAGCGGGCCACCATCGTGCGCGAGCTGCGCACCGAGGTCGGCACGATCGCGGTGGACCTGGCCAGCAAGATCGTCGGTGAGTCGCTCGCCGACGAGGCGCGTCGCAAGGGCACCGTCGACCGGTTCCTGAGCGGTCTCGAGAGCGCGGGGGCCCGCTGATGCAGGCCGCCAGCCGGGAGTCGTACAAGGTCGCGGCCGAGCGCCTCGACGCGTACGTCCGCGGCGCGGAGCCGTCGGCGGTGGCCACCACCGCCGACGACATCCTCTCCGTCGCCGACCTGCTGCGGCGCGAGCCGCGGCTGCGCCGGGCGCTCTCCGACCCGGCCCGCTCGGGTGCGGACCGCACCGCACTGCTCGGCGAGCTGCTGCGCGGCAAGATCGGCGCCGAGGCGCTCGACCTGGTCGCCTCGCTGGTCGCCGGCCGCTGGTCGGCGCCGTCGGAGCTGCTCGACGGTGCCGAGCGGCTCGGCGTGGAGGCGCTGCTTGCCAGCGCCGACTCGGCCGGCGACCTCGGCGAGGTCGAGGACGAGCTGTTCCGCTTCGGTCAGGTGGTCTCCGGTCAGTCGGCGCTCTCCAACGCGCTGTCGGACCCGATCGCCCCGGTCGGGCACCGGGCCGCCCTGGCCCGCGAACTGCTCGCCGGCAAGGCCCGCCCGGTCACCCTCCGCCTCGTCGAGGCGGCGCTGGGCGGGTTCGGGGGACGCTCCTTCACCGGGGCGCTCACCCGGCTGGTCGAGCTCGCCGCCGACCGGCGGGACCGGCAGGTGGCGTACGTGACCGTCGCGGCCCCGTTGAGTGACGAGGACGAGCGCCGGCTGGGCGCGAGCCTCTCCGCGATATACGGTCGAGAGGTTTCCGTCAAGCAGACGGTGGACCCCGGAGTTCTCGGTGGCGTGAGCGTGCGGGTCGGCTCCGATCTGTACGACGGCACCGTCCTGCGCCGCCTCAACGAGAGCCGCAACGCGCTCGCGAAGCGCTGAGGTGGCACCGCCGCCCAGCGCCTGTGAATAGACGCCATTCGGACCGGTCGGTACTAGGTATCCCGGGCCCCTGATACTTAAGGAAGCAGAGGATGGCCGAGCTGACCATCTCGACGGAGGAGATCCGCGGCGCCCTGGAGCGCTACGTCTCCTCCTACTCGTCCGAACTCTCCCGCGAGGAGGTCGGCACCGTCGCCGACACCGGCGACGGCATCGCCCACGTCGAGGGCCTCCCCTCGACCATGACCAACGAGCTCCTGGAGTTCGAGGACGGCACCCTGGGTGTGGCGCTGAACCTCGACGTCCGGGAGATCGGTGTCGTCGTTCTCGGTGACTCCGCCAAGCTCGAAGAGGGGCAGCGCGTCAAGCGCACCGGCCGGGTGCTCTCCGTGCCGGTCGGCGACGCCTTCCTCGGCCGCGTGGTCAACGCGCTCGGCCAGCCGATCGACGGCCTCGGCGACATCGCCAACGAGGGCTTCCGCGAGCTGGAGCTCCAGGCCCCGAACGTGATGGCCCGGCAGTCGGTCGACGAGCCGCTGCAGACCGGTCTCAAGGCCGTCGACGCCATGACGCCGATCGGCCGCGGTCAGCGTCAGCTGATCATCGGCGACCGGAAGACCGGCAAGACCACCGTCGCGCTGGACACCATCCTCAACCAGCGGGACAACTGGCGTTCCGGCGACCCGAAGAAGCAGGTCCGCTGCATCTACGTCGCCATCGGCCAGAAGGCCTCCACGATCGCCTCGATCAAGGGCATCCTGGAGGAGGCGGGTGCGATGGAGTACACCACCATCGTCGCCTCCCCGGCCTCCGACCCGGCCGGCTTCAAGTACCTCGCCCCCTACACCGGCTCCTCCATCGGGCAGCACTGGATGTACGGCGGCAAGCACGTCCTGATCGTCTTCGACGACCTGAGCAAGCAGGCCGAGGCGTACCGCGCCGTGTCGCTGCTGCTGCGCCGCCCGCCGGGCCGCGAGGCGTACCCGGGTGACGTCTTCTACCTGCACTCCCGGCTGCTGGAGCGCTGCGCGAAGCTCTCCGACGAGCTGGGCGGGGGCTCGATGACCGGCCTGCCGATCATCGAGACGAAGGCCAACGACATCTCGGCCTTCATCCCGACCAACGTCATCTCCATCACCGACGGCCAGATCTTCCTGGAGACCGACCTGTTCAACCAGGGCGTCCGGCCGGCCATCAACGTCGGCACCTCGGTCTCCCGGGTCGGTGGCGCCGCGCAGGTGAAGCCGATGAAGAAGGTCGCCGGGTCGCTGCGGCTGAACCTGGCCCAGTTCCGCGAGCTGGAGGCGTTCGCCGCCTTCGCCTCCGACCTGGACAAGGCCTCCCGTGCCCAGCTGGAGCGCGGTTCCCGCCTGGTCGAGCTGCTCAAGCAGTCGAACTACTCGCCGTTCCCGGTGCAGGAGCAGGTCGTCTCGGTCTGGGCCGGCACCGAGGGCAAGCTGGACGACATCCCCGTGGGTGAGGTCCGCCGCTTCGAGTCGGAGTTTCTCCAGTACCTGCGCCACAAGCACGAGGGTGTGCTGGCCGGGATCGCCGACAACAAGTGGGACGACGAGATCGTCGGCTCGCTCGACCGCGCCATCACCGAGTTCAAGCAGCTCTTCCTCGGCAAGGCCGACGAGCGTCGGATCAACGAGGCCCCGGCCACGCCGCTCGAGGGCGAGGAGAACCGCGAGACGGTGACCCGCTTCCGCGACGGCACGACCGACCGCCCGGTCGAGAACCAGTAAGGGCTGATTCATGGCGGCCCAGGTACGCGTTCTTCGTCAACGGATCCGCTCGGCGAAGGGGATGAAGAAGATCACCAAGGCGATGGAGCTCGTGGCGACGAGCCGGATCGCCAAGGCCCAGGCCCGGGTGGAGGCGTCCCTGCCGTACGCCCAGGCCATCACCGGTGTGCTCACGGCGCTGGCGTCCAACGCGCGGATCGACCACCCGCTGCTCACCCCGCGTCCGCGGGTGCGGCGGGCGGGTGTCCTGCTGGTCACCTCCGACCGTGGCCTGGCCGGCGGTTACAGCTCCAACGCGATCAAGATGGCGGAGTCGCTGATCGCCCGGCTCCGCGCCGACGGCAAGGAGCCGGTGCTCTACGTCATCGGGCGCAAGGGCGTCGGCTTCTTCCGGTTCCGTGACCGGCCGATCGAGGAGAACTGGACCGGCTTCTCGGAGCAGCCGACGTTCGCCGACGCCCGCGCCGTGGGCGAGACGCTGATCAAGGCGTTCACGGCCGGCGCGGACGACGTCGACGGCGGCGCCGGGCCGGACGGGGTGCTCGGGATCGACGAGTTGCACATCGTCTACACCGAGTTCCACTCCCTGATGACCCAGACCCCGGTCGCGAAGATCATCGGGCCGATGGAGGTGGAGGACCGTCCCCGGTCCGAGGGCCTGCTGCCGGCGTACGAGTTCGAGCCGGAGGCGGAGGCGCTGCTCGACGCGCTGCTGCCGAAGTACATCAACACGCGGATCTACGCGGCGTTGCTGGAGTCGGCGGCGAGCGAGTCGGCGGCCCGTCGGCGGGCGATGAAGAGCGCCACCGACAACGCCGAAGAGATGATCGAGAAGTACACGCGTGAGATGAACTCGGCCCGTCAGGCCGGGATCACCCAGGAGATCAGCGAGATCGTCGGCGGCGCGAACGCGCTGGCCGCGTCGGGAAGTGAAGTGTGATGACTGCCCCAGTAGAGACCAAGACGGCCACGGGTCGCGTGGTCCGGGTCATCGGCCCGGTCGTCGACGCCGAGTTCCCGCGCGACGCCATGCCGGCCCTGTTCAACGCCCTGCACGTCAACGTGACGCTCTCCGGCGGCGAGAAGACGCTGACCCTGGAGGTCGCCCAGCACCTGGGTGACAACATGGTCCGTGCCATCTCGATGCAGCCGACCGACGGCCTGGTCCGCGGCACCGAGGTGCGCGACACCGGCTCGCCGATCACCGTTCCGGTGGGCGACGCCGTCAAGGGCCACGTGTTCAACGCGATCGGCGAGTGCCTCAACCTCACCGAGGGCGAGACGCTCAGCCCGGACGACCACTGGGGCATCCACCGCAAGGCCCCGGCCTTCGCGGACCTGGAGCCGAAGACCGAGATGCTGGAGACCGGCATCAAGGTCATCGACCTGCTCGCCCCGTACGTCAAGGGCGGCAAGATCGGCCTGTTCGGCGGCGCGGGCGTGGGCAAGACGGTGCTCATCCAGGAGATGATCACCCGTGTCGCCCGGAACTTCGGTGGTACCTCGGTCTTCGCCGGCGTGGGTGAGCGCACCCGTGAGGGCAACGACCTCATCGCCGAGATGACCGAGTCCGGCGTCATCGACAAGACCGCGCTGGTCTACGGCCAGATGGACGAGCCGCCGGGCACCCGGCTGCGGGTGGCGCTCTCCGCGCTCACCATGGCGGAGTACTTCCGCGACGTGCAGAAGCAGGAGGTGCTGCTCTTCATCGACAACATCTTCCGCTTCACCCAGGCGGGTTCGGAGGTCTCCACCCTGCTCGGCCGCATGCCGAGCGCCGTGGGTTACCAGCCGACCCTGGCCGACGAGATGGGCGAGCTCCAGGAGCGGATCACCTCCGTCCGGGGCCAGGCCATCACCTCGATGCAGGCGATCTACGTGCCGGCGGACGACTACACCGACCCCGCCCCGGCCACCACGTTCGCCCACCTCGACGCGACCACCAACCTGGAGCGGTCGATCTCCGACAAGGGCATCTACCCGGCCGTGGACCCGCTGGCGTCCTCGTCCCGGATCCTTGCCCCGGAGTTCGTCGGCGCCGAGCACTTCGCGGTGGCGACCGAGGTGAAGCGGATCCTGCAGAAGTACAAGGACCTGCAGGACATCATCGCCATCCTCGGTATCGAGGAGCTCTCCGAGGAAGACAAGATCACCGTGCAGCGCGCGCGGCGGATCGAGCGCTTCCTGTCGCAGAACACCTACGCCGCCGAGCAGTTCACCGGCGTGCCGGGCTCGACGGTCCCGATCAAGGAGACCATCGAGGCGTTCAAGAAGATCAGCGAGGGTGAGTACGACCACTTCCCCGAGCAGGCCTTCTTCATGTGCGGCGGTCTGGAGGACCTGGAGCGCAAGGCGGCGGAGCTGATGAAGGGCTGACCTGTCGTCCTGAAAAAGGCCGCCCCGGCAATGCCGGGGCGGCCTTTTGTTCATCTTCGGGCCTTATGATCGCCGCTGCCCGGTTCCGCGCGGTCGGCGATCAAGCCGAACGCGAGGTACCGTCGATCCGCGCGCTCGCCGGAAGCGAGCGTCGATCTGTGCAACCAATCGGCTGCGTGCGCCCGTCTCCTGATCGTGGGCGTGACGAACGGAGATGATCGTGGGTAAGGCCGGCAAGCGCGGCGGCAAGTCGTCCGTGTGGTCGGGGGTGCCGCGATGGGCCCGGGCCTGCACGGTGTTCGGTGCCGTTCTGATGCTGCTCAGCGGCGTGGTCCTGGTCGGCGCCGAGGCGCTGATGGCCCGCTACGAGGGCGCGGTGGGCAAGGCCGACCTCTTCGGCGACCAGGCCGCCGGGGCGAAGGAGCGCAAGAGCGACATCAAGGGCCCGCTCAACATCCTGCTGGTCGGCATCGACCCGCGCAACCCGGAGGCGCCGCCGCTGGCCGACTCGATCATGGTGCTGCACGTGCCCGCGGAGATGGACCGCGCCTACCTCTTCTCGATGCCGCGCGACCTCCTCGTGGAGATCCCCAAGTTCAGCCGGGCGGAGTTCAACGGCGGCACCGACAAGCTCAACGCGGCGATGTCGTACGGCAGCCGGGTGCCGGGCGGGAACCCGGACGCCGCCCGGGGCTTCGAGCTGCTGGCGACGACGGTGCAGAAGGTCACCGGCATCAAGCGCTTCGACGCCGGCGCGATCATCAACTTCAACGGCTTCCAGAAGATCGTCGACGCGATGGGCGGCGTCGACATGTACATCGAGCGCGAGGTGCGCTCCGAGCACCGCGAGCCGGACGGCAAGCACCGCAAGGGCAACCCGCACGGCGACGGCTACGTCGGCCCGCAGGCGGTCTACAAGAAGGGCAACCAGCACCTCAGCGGCTGGCAGGCGCTCGACTACGTCCGGCAGCGCTACCCGAAGAACGGCGTCCCGGACGGCGACTACGGCCGGCAGCGCCACCAGCAGCAGTTCGTCAAGGCCATGGCCGGCCAGGCGCTGAGCGCCGACGTGGTGACGAACCCGATCAAGCTGGACCGGGTGCTGCGGGCGGCCGGGCAGTCGCTGATCTTCAGCGGCCGCGGCAACAGCGTGATCGACTTCGGCATCGCCCTGAAGAACATCCGCCCGGAGACGATCCAGATGGTCAAGCTGCCCGGCGGCGGGGTCACCGAGAACGGGAAGTACCGGGGCGAGCGGTTCGAGCCGGCCGTGGAGGACTTCTTCACCGCCCTCAAGAACGAGCAGCTGGACGCGTTCCTGTTGGAGCACCCCGACTTCCAGAACAAGGCCAAATAGCCGTGGCGCAGGTCTCGCCACCCGCGTTGGGGGCGCGTCCGCGGCAAGACTAGACTTTCGACAATCCGCCGCCGCAGCAAGGAGACAGCGTGGCACAGCAGCTTCACGTCGAGCTCGTAGCCGTCGAGGAGAAGGTCTGGTCCGGTGACGCCGAGATGGTCGTCGCCCGGACGACCGAGGGTGAGCTGGGTGTGCTGCCGGGGCACGCGCCCCTGCTCGGCCAGCTCGCCGAGCCCGGCCAGGTACGCATCAAGCTCGCCGGTGGCGAGCAGGTCTCCTACGAGGTCGCCGGTGGCTTCCTCTCGGTGACCGCCGGCGGCGTCACCGTCCTGGCCGAGAGCGCCACCCCGGTTTCCGCCGCACAGAGCCGCTGAGCCGCACCGCCGATGGGGATCGTCGAAGGGATCGGAATCGGCGTAGCCGTCATCCTCGGCGCGCTCCTGATCCTCTTCGCCCGGCGGGCCGTCGTCACGCGTAGCGGAGGCATCATCCGGCTCGGCGTCCGGACCTCCACGATGCTCGACGGCCGCGGCTGGTCCCCCGGCTTCGGCCGGTTCGTCGGCGACGAACTCCGCTGGTACCGGGCCTTCAGCCTCGCCATCCGTCCCACGCGGGTGCTCTCCCGCAAGGGACTGGCCGTGGAGCGCCGGCGGCTTCCGGAGGGGCAGGAACGCCTCTCCATGCCCGCCGACTGGGTCATCCTCCGCTGTACCAGCAGCCACGCTCCGGTCGAGATCGCCATGGCGCGATCCACCGTTACCGGGTTCCTCTCCTGGCTCGAGGCCGCCCCTCCGGGGGCGGCCTCGCCGCGTCTGGCCTCCCAGGACTGGCCCGCCGCCTGACCACGCCCGCTTCAGACATCTCCCCACGCCGTCGAACCGCCTGCTCCGCGACGAGAGTGACCCCGACGGTGTCTCCGGGGAGCCCGCTCGTGGAGGGATCAAGCCTGACCGCCCGGAGCGAGTGGGCTCCCCGGAGACACCCCACCGCAAGCTGAGAGACGCCTCAGGCGGCCGAAGCCACCAGTTCCACTTCGTAGCCCTGGTCGTCGGCCAGGTAGGCGGCGTACGTCCCGGGGCCGCCGGCGTGCGGGTGGCGGTCGGGGAAGAGCAGCGTCCAGCCGTGTGCCGGCGCCGCCGCGACCAGCCGGTCCACCGCAGCGGGCGGGCCGGCGTGGAAGGCCAGGTGGTTGAGGCCCGGGGCGAGCCGGTCGTGCCGCCGCCCGCGCAACGCCGGTGAATGCTCCACCACCAGGTACGTCGGGCCGAGCCGCCAGGAGCGGCCGGCCGGCCACTCCTGGAACGGCGTCCAGCCCAGCTCGCCGAGCAGCCAACCCCAGCCGCGGACGGCGGCGGCCAGGTCGGGCACCCAGACCTCGACGTGGTGCAGCGCGCCCACCGGGGTGTCCGACGGGAGGGGATGCTGCGCGGTCAGCGCCTACCGCCCGGCACCCATAGCACATCTCCGCCCGGATTGGCCGTTCTTGCCAGGATGAACAGCAGGTCAGAGAGCCGGTTGAGATACTTTGCCGGGAGCGAGCTGGTCCGCTCAGGGTCGTGCGCGACCAGGGCCCACGCCGCCCGCTCGGCGCGTCGGGCGACCGTCCGCGCCACGTGCAGCAGCGCCGCACCCGCGGTGCCGCCGGGGAGGATGAAGGAGTCGAGCTTGCTCAGGCGTGCGTTGTACCCGTCGCACCAACCCTCGATGCGCTCGACGTACTCCTCGGTGACCCGCAGCGGCGGGTACTTCGGATCCGGCTCGACCGGGGTGGCCAGGTCGGCGCCCACGTCGAACATGTCGTTCTGGATCGACGCCAGGACGCCCCGCAGCTCGTCGTCGAGCTGCCCCAACGCGAGCGCCACGCCGATCGCGGCGTTGCACTCGTCGACGTCCGCGTACGCGGTGATGCGCGGATCGGTCTTCGGCACTTGTTCGTTGTTGCTCAGCCTGGTCATGCCGGCGTCGCCGGCCTTGGTGTAGATGCGCGTGAGGTGGACGGCCATGACGCACAGCCTACGGATACCGGACCTGCCGATCCCGGTGCGCCCGGGCACACTCCGGCCGGGCGGGGTGGGCCCCGGGGACGCCGGTGACCCGGCGGTCAACGACGTCGACGTCATCCGGGTGCGCGGCGACGCCCGCCTGGCCGGCACGGTGCACGTCGTCGGCGCGAAGAACTCGGCGCTGAAGCTGATGGCCGCCGTGCTGCTCGCCCCGGGGCGCAGCGTGATCACCAACGTCCCGCGGATCACCGACATCGCGATCATGGGCGAGGTGCTCCGCCGGCTCGGCTGCGGCATCCGCTTCGACGCCGACGACCCGGTCGACCCGATGGTCGCGCACGGCGGGGTGGCCCGGTCCCGGTCGGTCGTCATCGACGTGCCCGAACAGCCCGGCACCGAGGCCGACTACGACCTCGTCCGCCGGTTGCGCGCCTCCATCTGCGTGCTCGGCCCGCTGTTGGCCCGCCTTGGGTACGTGCGGGTGGCCCACCCCGGCGGGGACGCCATCGGCTCGCGGGGGCTGGACATGCACATCTCCGGGCTGACCCGGATGGGCGCGGAGATCTCGGGCGAGCACGGCTTCGTGATCGCCTCGGCGCCGCACGGGTTGCACGGCGCGGAGATCATGCTCGACTTCCCCAGCGTCGGAGCGACGGAGAACCTGGTCATGGCGGCGGTGCTGGCCCGCGGGGCCAGCGTCATCGACAACGCGGCCCGCGAGCCGGAGATCGTCGACATCTGCACCATGCTCAACCAGATGGGCGCGCGGATCTCCGGCGCCGGCACGTCGACCCTGCACATCGAGGGGGTGCCCGGGCTGCGGCCGGTGCGGCACGCCACGGTGGGGGACCGGATCGTGGCCGGCACCTGGGCCTTCGGCGCGGCGATGACCCGGGGGGACGTCACCGTGACCGGGGTGGAGCCGGGGTTCCTGGAGGTCGCGCTCGACAAGCTGATCTCCGCCGGTGGCCTGGTGGAGACCAGGGGCGACGCGTTCCGAGTCCGGATGGACGACCGGCCGAAGGCGGTGGACGTGGTCACCCTGCCGTACCCGGGCTTCGCCACCGACCTGCTGCCGATGGCGATCGGCCTGGCGGCGGTCAGCGACGGCGCGTCCCTGATCACCGAGAACATCTTCGACGGCCGGTTCATGTTCGCCAACGAGATGATGCGGCTGGGCGCGGACATCAAGACCGACGGGCACCACGCGGTGGTACGCGGTCGCGAGCGGCTCTCCGGCGCACCCGTACGCGCCACCGACATCCGGGCCGGCGCGGGGCTGATCATCGCCGGGCTCTGCGCCGAGGGGGTCACCGAGGTCTCCCACGTGCACCACGTGGACCGGGGCTACCCGGACTTCGCGGCGGACCTGCGGGCGCTCGGCGTCGAGGTGGAGCCGGGCACCGCACCGGAGGAGCCGGACCTCACCATCTGAAGGCCCCGCCGCTGCCGTCCGCCGCCCGGGCGACACGCCTTAGCATCCGTTCAGGCGTGCCGACTAGGGTGCTGGCAGACACTCATTCAGGCGAGGGAGAAGCAGATGGCGGGTCGACTCGCGGTCGTCGGGGCCGGGCTGATGGGCTCGGGCATCGCCCAGGTGGCGGCGCAGGCGGGCTGGCAGGTGACGCTGCGGGATCTGGACGACGCGGCCACCAAGCGGGGCGTGGACGGCATCCGGAAGTCGCTGGAGAGGTTCGCCGAGAAGGGGAAGATCGAGGCGTCCGACGTCGAGGCGACGCTCGGCCGGATCACCCCGACCACCGACCTGGAGGCGGCGGCGGACGCGGACATCGTCGTCGAGGCGGTCTTCGAGAAGATCGAGATCAAGCACGAGGTGTTCCGGGCGCTGGACAAGATCTGCCGGCCCGACGCGATCCTGGCCACCAACACCTCGGCCATCCCGGTGACCCAGATCGCCACGGCGACCGAGCGGCCGGAGGCGGTCGTCGGCACCCACTTCTTCTCACCGGTGCCGATGATGAAGCTCTGCGAGCTGGTGCGCGGCTACAAGACCAGCGACGAGACCCTGGCGACGGCGAAGGCGTTCGCCGAGGGGATCGGCAAGACCGTCGTGGTGGTCAACCGGGACATCGCCGGCTTCGTCACCACCCGGCTGATCAGCGCGCTCGCCATGGAGGCGGTCAAGCTGGTCGAGTCCGGCGTGGTCTCCGCCGAGGACCTGGACACCGCCTGCAAGCTCGGCTTCGGCCACGCCATGGGCCCGCTGGCGACGATCGACCTGACCGGCGTGGACGTGCTGCTCAACGCCACGAAGAACATCTACACCGACACCGCGGACGAGAAGTTCTTCCCGCCGGAGCTGCTCCAGCGCATGGCCACCGCCGGCGACCTCGGCCGCAAGTCCGGCAAGGGCTTCTACACGTACTGAGCGCGGACGCGGCGGGGGCGGGCACCACGGGTGGCGCCCCGCCGCGCCTCAGCCGTCGCGCTTGGTCGTCCAGCGGAACGTGGTCAGGCAGAGCACTAGGCCGACCACGCACCAGGCGACGAGCACGAGGGCGACCCGGTCCAGCTCGAACGAGCCCGCCGGCTCGCGGGCGCCGAAGCTCTCCGGCAGGAAGACCGAGCGCAGGCCCTGGCACATCCACTTCAGCGGGAAGATCGCCGCCACCTGCTGCATCCAACTCGGCAGCTCGGTGAAGACGAAGAACACGCCGGAGATGAACTGGAGCACCAGCGCGACCGGGGTGACCACGGCCGAGCCGCTGCGGGCGGTGCGGGCCAGCGACGAGATGGCGATGCCGCACAACGTGCAGGCGGTGACGCCGAGCACCGACACCCAGCCGAAGGTGAGCCACTTCGCGGCGGTGCCGGGCAGCTCCAGGTCGAACAGCGCCACCGAGACGGCGAGCAGCAGCACGGTCTCCGCGATGCCGATGGCGACGACCATCAGGACCTTGCCGGCGAACCAGACCCACTTCGGCATCGGCGTGCCCCGGTAGCGCTTGAGCACCCCCCGGTCCCGCTCGATCGGGATCCAGATGCCGAGGTTCTGGAAGCTGACGGTCATCAGGCCGGTGGCGATCATGCCGGTGATGAAGTATTGGGTGTAGCTGACCCCGGGCGCGATCTGGTCGTCGAAGATCGCCGCGAAGATCACGATCATGATGACCGGGAAGCCCATCGTGAAGACGACGGACTCCCGGCTGCGCAGGAACTGGGTGATCTCCAGCCGGCCCTGCCGCAGGCCGAGGGCGACCGGACCGGGCCGTCGGGCCGGGGCCGTGGTGGCCGGTGGGGCGGGCTTGGTCGTGGTGGTCATCGGTGTCCGATCATCCGCAGGTAGACGTCCTCCAGGGTCGGCCGGGTCACCGTCAGGCCGGGGACCTCGCCGCCGAAGCGCGCGGCCAGCTCGGCCACCAGCGCCGTCGGCGTCGCGCTCTCCGCCGTCTCCAGCGACCCCTCCGGCGTACGCCAGGAGACCGTCGCGAGGGCCGCCTGCCGGTTGCCCAGCCGGTCGGGTGCGGCGACCTCGACCAGCCGTCCGCCGGCGATCACGCCGACCCGGTCGGCCAACGCCTCGGCCTCGTCGAGGTAGTGGGTGGTCAGCACGATGGTGGTGCCGGCGGCGGCCAGGTCCCGGATCAGCTCCCAGAACTCCCGGCGCGCCTCCGGGTCGAAGCCGGTGGTCGGCTCGTCCAGGAAGAGCAGCTCGGGTCGGCCGACGATGCCGAGCGCCACGTCGAGCCGGCGCTTCTGCCCGCCGGAGAGAGTGTGCGTACGCGCCTTCGCCTTGCCGGCCAGCCCCACCCGCTCGATGACCTTGTCCGGGTCGTCCGCCCCGGCGTAGAAGCCGGCGAAGTGGCGCACCACCTCCGCGACGGTCAGCTCGTCGAACTCGCCCGTGCCCTGGAGCACGATGCCCATCCGGGAGCGCCAGCCGGCGGCCGGCGCGGCCGGGTCGCTGCCGAGCACCGAGACGTCGCCGGCGTCGCGCCGACGGTAGCCCTCCAGGATCTCCACGGTGGTGGTCTTGCCGGCGCCGTTGGGGCCGAGCAGGGCGAACACCTCGCCGCGGCGGACGTCCAGGTCCAGGCCCGCCACGGCGACGTTGTCGCCGTACGCCTTGCGTAGCCCCCGGACGGAGATCGCGAGCTCGTCATCCATGTCGTCAAGTGTGCGTCCTGGCCGTGGCCGTGACCCGGCCGGGGTGTGGCGGTCCGACCCATGTCGGGAGCTTCGCACCCGGGCGTCCGCTCCATGGAGCTGTGTGGTTTTCCACAGCTCCGGTGACTGAACGGTAACTTAGACTCCCGCCATGGACGAGAAGGCTCTCCCGGGTCGGCTGCCCGAACGCGACCGCCCGTGGGTGATGCGCACGTACGCCGGGCACAGCTCGGCCGCCGCCACGAACGCGCTCTTCCGCCGCAACCTGGCGAAGGGGCAGACCGGCCTGTCGGTCGCCTTCGATCTGCCGACGCAGACCGGCTACGACCCCGACCACGAACTCGCCGCCGGTGAGGTCGGCCGGGTGGGCGTCCCGGTGGCGCACCTCGGCGACATGCGGGCCCTCTTCGAGGGCATCCCGTTGGCCGAGATGAACACGTCCATGACCATCAACGCGCCCGCGATGTGGCTGCTCGCCCTCTACGGCACGGTCGGCGCGGAGCAGGGGGCCGAGCTGGCCCGCTGTGCCGGCACCACGCAGAACGACATCATCAAGGAGTACCTCTCCCGGGGCACCTACATCTTCCCGCCGGCGGCGTCGCTGCGGCTCACGGCCGACGTCATCGCGTACACGCTGCGGGAGATGCCCCGGTGGAACCCGGTGAACATCTGCTCGTACCACCTCCAGGAGGCCGGCGCGACGCCGGTGCAGGAGGTCGGTTTCGCGCTCTCCACCGCCGTCGCGGTGCTCGACGCGGTCCGCGACTCGGGCCAGGTGCCCGCCGAGCGGATGGGCGACGTGGTGCAGCGGGTCTCCTTCTTCGTCAACGCCGGCGTGCGCTTCGTCGAGGAGATCGCCAAGATGCGGGCCTTCGGCGCGCTCTGGGACGAGATCACCCGCGAGCGCTACGGGGTGGCGAACCCGAAGCAGCGCCGGTTCCGCTACGGCGTGCAGGTCAACTCGCTGGGCCTGACCGAGGCGCAGCCGGAGAACAACATCCAGCGCATCGTGCTGGAGGTGCTGGGCGTGACCCTGTCCCGGGACGCCCGGGCCCGCGCCGTCCAGCTGCCCGCCTGGAACGAGGCCCTCGGCCTGCCCCGGCCGTGGGACCAGCAGTGGTCGCTACGCATGCAGCAGGTGCTCGCGTACGAGTCGGACCTGCTGGAGTACCCGGACCTCTTCGAGGGCTCACACGTGATGGCCGCGCTGGTCGACGAGATCGTCGCCGGGGCCCGGGTCGAGCTGGAGAAGGTGCTGGAGATGGGCGGCGTGGTGGCCGCCGTGGAGACCGGCTACCTCAAGAGCGCGCTGGTCGCCTCGCTGGCCGAGCGGCGGCGCCGGATGGAGGCGGGCACCGACGTGGTGGTCGGGGTCAACCGGTTCGCCGAGACCGAGCCGTCGCCGCTGACCGCGGCCGGCGCCGAGGCCGTCGAACAGGTCGACCCGGCGGTGGAGGCGGCCGCTGTGGCCTCGGTACGCGAATGGCGGGCCGGGCGGGACGCGGCGGCCGTGGACGCGGCGCTGGCCCGACTGCGCGCGGACGCCGCGACCACCACGAACCTGATGCCGGCGACACTCGAGTGCGTGCGGGCCGGCGTGACCACCGGCGAGTGGGCCGGCGCGCTGCGGCAGGTCTTCGGCGAGTACCGCGCCCCCACCGGCCTGGCCGGCGCCGCCGGGGCCGGCGGGGACGCCACCCTGGCTGCCGTCCGCGAGCGGGTCGCCGCCACCGCCCGCGAGTTGGGCAGCGGCCGGCTGCGGCTGCTGGTCGGCAAGCCCGGCCTGGACGGGCACTCCAACGGCGCGGAGCAGATCGCGGTACGCGCCCGCGACGCCGGCTTCGAGGTGGTCTACCAGGGCATCCGGCTGACCGCCGGGCAGATCGTCGCCGCCGCCGTCGAGGAGGACGTGGACCTGGTCGGCCTGTCGGTGCTCTCCGGCTCGCACCTGGCCGCGGTGCCGGCGGTGCTGGACGGGCTGCGCGCGGCCGGCCGGCCGGACCTGCCCGTGGTGGTCGGCGGGATCATCCCGGCCGGCGACGCCGCACAACTCCGGGCCGCCGGGGTGGCCCGGGTCTTCACGCCGAAGGACTTCGCCCTCACCGGCATCATCGACGACCTGGTCACCGTCGTTCGCGAGGCCAACGGCCTGAGCTGAAAGGAAGGGCCCCCTGTTAACGCTAGGCGTTAACAGGGGGCCCTTCCTTTCACTCTGGGCGGTCAGCGGCTGATGTAGGTCATGCAGTCGGCCATGTCGTTGTCCGGGCCGACCTTGATCGCCGGCGCGTGGCACTCCAACTGGTCGTTGTGCCGGCAGTCGGCCCGCTGGCAGGCGCCGACCTGCGCGATGAGGCCGTCCACGCCGGCCTGGACGGCGGGCATCTCGATGAACGTGTGGCAGTGCGCGTGGTCCATGCTGCCGATCGTGATGGCGAAGGCGTGGCAGTCGCCGGTGTGGTTGTACGCGCAGGCCGTCACCACACACTCCTGGACCCGTGGCATCTCCATCGCTGCGGTCATGCCAACCTCCTCTAGAGTCTTTGCCCCGACTTTAGGCTTTTGGTGGGGTTGGCGAGGCGGATTCAGCCCTGCCCGAGCACCTCCGACAGCGGAGCCGGCTCCAGGCCGCGCTCGGCCAGCCCCGCCAGGATGTGCGGCAGCGCCTCGTCCGTCATCGGCGCGTTCGCCTCCGTCACGTGCAGGACGATCACCGACCCGGGGCGCACCCCGTCCAGCGCCGCCCGCACGACCGGCCGCCACGACTTCGCGAACGGATCGCCGCTCACCACGTCGCCGTCGACCACGGTCACCCCCAGCGGCGCCAGCGCGTCCAGCGCCTTCCGGTCGTGGCACAGCCCCGGGAAGCGGAAGTACCGGGTCTGCCGCCCGCCGTACGCGGCCACCACGTCGAACGTCCGCGCCACGTCGGCCGTCATCTCCCGCTCCGGGATGCGGGGCAGGCCATAGCAGTCCGGGGTGAAGGCCAGGTGCCCGTACGTGTGGTTGGCCAGCTCGAAGCGCGGGTTCGTGGCGAGCCGCCGGGTCACCGCCGGGTACTGCTCGACCCACCTGCCGGTCAGGAAGAACGTGGCCGGCACCCGCTCCCGCTCCAGCAGGTCGATGATCTTCAGGTTCGCGTACGACCGCACCGCGCCGCTGCGCAACTGGTACCGCATCGCGTCCGTCATGTCCGCGTCGAAGGTGAGCGCCACCCTGTTCCCCACACGCGGCCCGTGGTCGACGACGGGCGGCCTCGTGCCGGGCGGGGTCGCGCCCGGGGTCGTCGGGACGGGCGGGGTCGCGCCCGGGGTCGTCGGGACGGGCGTGGGCCCCGACGACGGGGACTGTGGCTGCGCCGCGGGGATCGGGACGATGCCTGCGGCGGTCGGGGTGCGGAGGGGGGCCGGGCCGGCGAGGAGCGCCGCGACGGCGATCACGGCGGCGGCGGTGGCGGCGGCGAGCGGAACGCGGGGGGTCTTCACGGGCACCGGGAGATGATGTCAGCGCTTCGTGTTCTCCGTGTGCCGGGCGTGGGTTGCTTTGCGGTCGTGGTGGGGTGTGGGTTGCGGTGCGTGGTGGTGGGGGTGTGGCCCGCCGTGCCCGGCTCCGGGCGGTCAGGCTTGATCCCTGCGCCAGGCACGGCGGGCCACACCCCGTCGGTGGTCGCGCGTCGTCCGTGCCTGGATGTCGGTTGTGCGGCACGGCTGCCGCGAAGCGTCGGTGAGGCGTCGGCGAGGCGTCACCGTGGGTGGGTCGGGTGCTGTGGGCGCTGTCGAGCTGCCCCAGCTGTGGGGCCACCCATCACACCAGGCTCGGCCGCCTCCGGGCGGCACGTCGTGCCGCGTCTGTGAGGGCAGCTCGACAGGGGCCGGGTGGCGGCACCCGTGGAGTCCGGTTGTGTCCCGTTTGTGAGGGCAGCTCGGCAGGGCTCGGGTGGGCGGTGTCCCGTGGGTCCGGTTCGGGGTGTGACCGGGGGCATCGTGGGGGCGGAATCGTGGCCGGGGCGGGGTCGATACACCCTGCGTACGGCCGAGCAAGGCCGCCCCCGGCGGGCTGGCGTGCAGGCCCCCGGGCCCCGGAATGTTGGTGGGTCGCCGGTCGTTACACATGGTCCCGGCCAATGGAGGGCGACCCCCTCGCCCCGCGCGAATGGCCGGTGCTCCGGTCCTCACGGCCGGTCTGATTCTTCCCGGCGCGTGACGCCGGATCTCCCCCGAGTTTTGTTGAGCGCCGGACGGTGCTTGCGCCCCGCTGACCCCCCTCAGCGTGTGGTGCCAACCCCCGAATGGAGCGTCTGATGAACACGATCATGCGTAAGAGCGTTCTTGGTATCGCTGGTCTGGCTGTTGCCGGTGGTCTGGCCGCCGGTCCGCTGAACCACACCGACACCACCCCGGTCGAGGCGGCGACGCCGATCACCGCTGTGGCGGTGCAGGCTGAGAAGCCGGGTATGGACGGGTCGAAGCTGGTTCCGCATGGTGTGCAGGGTGCGCAGTCGCGGATCGATCTGTCGGATGAGCAGGTTGGTAACGTGAAGGCGATCATTGCGGCGACGAAGAAGGCCGGGATGGACGAGCGGGCCGCGGTGGTGTCGATCGCGACGGCGTTGCAGGAGTCGAAGCTGGAGAACCTGGGTCATCTGGGTGACCGCAACGACCACGACTCGCAGGGTCTGTTCCAGCAGCGCCCGTCGAGCGGTTGGGGCACGGTGGAGCAGATCACCGACCCGGAGTACTCGACGACGGCGTTCCTGAAGGGCCTGAAGCAGGTCGACCGGTGGCAGGACATGCCGCTGACCGAGGCCGCGCAGACGGTGCAGGTGTCGGCGTACCCGGACCACTACGCCCAGTGGGAACAGCAGGCCGCCGACCTGGTCGCCGAACACTGGAACAGCTGACACACAGACATTCACCACAAGGGGGATCGCTGGCCGGCACCCGACACGGGCGCCGGCCAGCGGCACATCTCCACCACACATCGTCACCACCGACGACGGCCGGCACCCCCACGCGGGGTGGCCGGCCGTCGGTGCGTACGAGGGTCAGACGCGGAAGCCGGCGGCCCGGGCCGCCTGACGTTCGCGGCGTCGGTCGGACCGGCGGCGCAGGAACGAGACGACGAAGAGGACCAGCCCGAGCAGGAACGCCAGCACCAGCACCGGCAGGATGATCGCCACCACCGACATGACCACGCTGGTGGCGTCCTCGGCGGTGCTGGCCACCGGGGCGCCGACGCCGGCCGTGGTCGCGTTGACGACCGGTCGGGCGGCGGACTTCAGCAGGTGCACGCCGAGGGCGATCAGCACCCCGGTCACCACCGGGACCCACTGGTGGGAGGAGAAGAAGCTCCCCGGGTCGCTCACCGTCACCGTCTCCGACGACGAGCCCGCGCCGAAGGCCAGGCCACCGGCGGTGGGCCGGACCACGGTCTGCACCACGTCGTTGACATGGTCGACCACGGGCACCTTGTCGGCCACGACCTCGATGACCAGCAGCACCGCCAGGATGGCGAGCACCCAGCCGTTGCCGAGCCACTGCCAGCCGGCGGGCAGGTCGATCAGGCTGGTGTAGCGGGCCAGCAACCCCATGGTGAGCAGGGGGATGTAGGCGTTCAGCCCCGCTGAGGCGGCGAGGCCGGTACCGGTGAGAACTTCGAGCACCGTCTCAGCATCCCACCGCCACGCCAGTGCCGCTCGGTGGCGCGGGCCGGGGCCTCGGCTACCCTCTTCGGGTGCGGTTGGTGATTGCGAAGTGCTCGGTGGACTACGTCGGACGGCTCTCGGCCCACCTGCCGCCGGCCACCCGGTTGCTGATGGTGAAGGCGGACGGGTCGGTGTCGATCCACGCCGACGACCGGGCGTACAAGCCGCTGAACTGGATGAGCCCGCCCTGCCGGTTGGAGGAGGCCCCCGGCGTCTGGCGGGTCGTCAACAAGGCCGGCGAGGAGCTGCGGATCACCCTGGAGGAGGTCTTCCAGGACACCTCGTACGAGCTGGGCGTCGACCCGGGCCTGCGCAAGGACGGCGTGGAGGCGCACCTCCAGGAGTTGCTGGCGGCCAACCCGGAGACGCTCGGCGAGGGGTTCACGCTGGTCCGCCGGGAGTACATGACGGCCATCGGCCCGGTGGACCTGCTCTGCCGGGACGCCAACCAGGGTGCCGTGGCGGTGGAGGTGAAGCGGCGCGGCGAGATCGACGGCGTGGAGCAGCTCACCCGGTACCTGGAGCTGATGAACCGCGACCCGCTGCTCGCGCCCGTCGCCGGGGTGTTCGCCGCGCAGGAGATCAAGCCGCAGGCCAGGGTGCTCGCCACCGACCGGGGCATCCGCTGCGTCGTCGTGGACTACGACAAGCTGCGGGGCATCGAGCGGGACGAACTCACCCTCTTCTGACGCCCTCCGCACCATGGCTCACCGGCCGTACATCGCCTTGATGGCCCTGACGAGCCGGGCGACGTCGGCCGGCGTCCGCTCGAAGGTCGTGGAGGCCAGCAGCGACCGGGCCCGCCGGCGGGTGATCGCCTTGGCGCGGCTGAACTCGCGCAGCCCGTCCTCACCGTGGATGCGACCGAAGCCGGAGTCGCCGACGCCGCCGAACGGCAGCGTGGACATCCCGGCGAAGGTCAGCGTCGAGTTGACCGACGCCATCCCCGAGCGCAGCCGCCGGGCGATCGCCACCGCGCGTCGCCGGCCGAAGACCGAACCCCCCAGGCCGTACGACAGGGCGTTGGCCCGGGCGACGGCCTCGTCGGCGTCGCGGACCCGGTTGACGGTCAGGGTCGGGCCGAAGGTCTCCTCGCGTACGGCGAGTGAGTCCTCCGGGACGTCCACCAGCACGGTCGGGCGCACGTACGGCGGCTGCACCGCGTCGGCGCCGCCCAGCACCGCCCGGCCGCCCCGGGCCAGCGCGTCGTCGATGTGCCGGCGGATCACGTCGAGCTGGCTCGGCATGGTGATCGGGCCGATGTCGGCGTCGTCGGGGCCGACGGTCAACCGGCCGGCCCGCTCGACCACCTTCCCGACGAAGGCGTCGAAGACCGGCTCGACCGCGTAGACCCGCTCGATGCCGATGCAGGTCTGGCCGGCGTTGGTGAGCGCGCCCCAGACGCAGGCCTCGGCGGCGGCGTCCAGGTCGGCGTCGGCGTCGACGATCATCGCGTCCTTGCCGCCCGCCTCCAGCAGCACGGGCGTCAACGACTCGGCGCAGGCCGCCATCACCTTCCTGGCGGTGGCGGACGAGCCGGTGAAGGCCACCTTGCCCACCCCGGAGCGGCAGAGTGCTGCGCCGACGTCGCCGAGCCCGTGCACCGCGGTGAACACCGGGTGCTCCGGCACCACCTCGGCGAACGTGTCGACCAGCCACTGCCCGACGGCGGGGGTGTACTCGCTGGGCTTCAGCACCACCGCGTTCCCGGCCGCGAGCGCGTACGCGACGGAGCCGATCGGGGTGAAGACGGGATAGTTCCACGGCCCGATCACCCCGATTACCCCGTGCGGCTGGTATTCGAGGTGGGCGGAGAACTCGGCCAGGACGAGCCGCGAGCGGACCCGGCGGGGGCCCAGCACCCGGCGGGCGTTGCGGGCCGCCCAGTCGACGTGCTCGACGGCGGTGACGATCTCCACGACGGCGTCGGCCAACGGCTTGCCGCCCTCGGCGTGCACCAGCGCGGCCAGCTCCTCGATCCGCTGGGCGAGCAGGGCCCGCCACCGCAGCAGCCGCGCCCTGCGCTCGGCGAAGCCGAGCCCGGCCCACCACTCGCCGGCCGGGCGGGCGCGGTCGACCGCCCGCGCGACGTCCTCGGCGGTCGCCACCGGCAGGCGACCGACCTCCGCGCCGGTCGCCGGGCTCGTCGACACCAGCCGACCGTCCTCGATGACCGGGGTTCCCGGGACATGCACAGCCGTCATGACGGAAGTCTAGACCCGAGGATTACTCGCCGGTAGGGTGGCGGGCCTGCTGGTTCCGGTCCGCCGGGCCGTCCGTACGGAAGAGGTCACGGCCCCGCCGCCCGGCCTCGTTGAGCGCGGTGGTGCCCGATCTCGTGGACGTGGTCGGGGCGTCCGGCCGGCCGGGACTGTTTTGCGGTCTTTGTCAGCCGGTGGACACCGAACCGGCGAACGGGAGGTGTCCGGCCGGGGGCGTGGAGGTGACCGCCCGGCGGTCGAGGGCGACTACCGTGTGGTGGCAGGCTGGCGCGCAGGGTGACCGTGCGGGTGGGGGGCTGACTGTCCATGGAGGAGCGTCCGGAACTGATGCCGTTGCTGACGGTGGCGGGTGGGACGATGCGGGGGCTGAGTTTCCGGGTCGGTCCGGCGCGGCAGGTGATCGGCCGGGTGCCGACGGCCGACATCGTCGTGCCCGACGCGCACCTGAGCCGCCGGCACGCCGAGGTCTGGCTGACGGGCGAGGGCGCCTGCCTGGCGGACCTGGGCTCGACCAACGGCACCTGGCTGAACGACCGACGGATCACCGGCGTGGAGCAGTTGGCAGACGGGGACGTGATCCGGGTCGGGCGCACCGAGCTGCGCCTCTTCGACCCGGGCGTGGCGCGGACCGATCCGGTGGGGCTCAGCTTCGGCCGGCCGCGCCGCGACCACCGCCCGACGCTGCCGCTGCCGATCGCGACCCCGGCCCTCCCGGGCGCCGACCCCCTCGCGGCCCCCGCCCTTCAGGCGGCCCAGCCGGTGCCGCCGCTGTCGGCCGCGATGCCGGCCCTCCAGGATCCGGGCGCGGTGCCGCCGCTGCCGGTGGGCGTGCTGGGGTCCGCCCCGTCCTGACCTGTCGCCACACACCTCCCGACCAGGGAACATGGCGGGAGGACCCATGGACGCGGCCGGGGCGTCGTGGCAGCATGCCGCGGATGGAGACCGGACAGCATCTCGTGTCGGCGAACGGGATCACCCAGGCGGTGCGGGTGGCCGGGCCGCCGGACGGCGTGCCCGTGCTGCTGATCCACGGCAACTGCTCGTCCGCGGCGTTCTGGGAGCCGCTGGTGCGGCGGCTGCCGGACACCCTCCGGGTGGTCGCGCCCGACCTGCGGGGCTACGGGTATACCGACACCGCCCCGGTGGACGCGACCCGGGGGCTGACCGACTTCTCCGACGACCTCGCCGCGCTGCTGGACGAGCCGTCCCTGTTCGCGCCCGGCGCCCGGCCGGTGGTGGTCGGGCACTCGCTGGGTGGGGGAGTGGCCATGCGGCTGCTGGTCGACCACCCCGACCGGGTGGCCGCGCTGCTGCTCGCCGCGCCGGTCTCGCCGTACGGCTACGGGGGCACGCGCGACCTGGCCGGCACCCCCACCACGCCCGACTTCGCCGGCACCGGGGCGGGCACGGCCAACCAGGAGTTCGTCAAGCGGCTGGCCGCCGGTGACCGGGGCGCGGACAGCCAGGCCAGCCCGCGCAACGTGCTGCGGGCCACCTACGTGGCGGACCCGGCCTCGCTCGGCGACGACGAGGAACTGCTGCTGGACACCCTCCTCACCACCGCGACGGGCGACGACAACTACCCGGGCACGGCGGTGGACTCGGCGAACTGGCCCGGCACCGCCCCGGGCCGGCGCGGCGTGCTCAACGCGCTCTCCCCGGCGTACTTCCGGGTCGCCGACGAACTCGTGGCCGTCGCCGGCAAGCCGCCGGTCACCTGGATCCACGGGGACGCCGACGTGATCGTCTCGGACACCTCGCTGTTCGACCTGGCCCACCTGGGCTCGCTCGGCGCGGTGCCGGGCTGGCCGGGGGCGGACGCCTGCCCGGCGCAGCCGATGGTGGGGCAGACTCGGGCGGTGCTGGAGCGTTACGCGGCGGGCGGCGGCGCGTACCGGGAGGTGCTGTTGCCCGGCTGTGGGCACAGCCCGCACCTGGAGCGGCCGGCCGAGTTCGTCGCCGAGCTGCTCCGGCTGACCGGCGGGGCGGCCTGACGACGGGCGGGCCGACGGGCCGCACCGCTCGTGAAATACCCCACCGCGTCTCGACAACCGAACGTCACGTGGCAGACTCGCGCGCATAACCTTAGTGGCCGTTCACGCGGCTGTGCGGAGCATTGGGGAGGCCGGTCGTGGCGCGCGAGTTCACCAGCGTGGGCGTTGTGGGTCTGGGCACCATGGGTGCCGGCATCGTCGAGGTATTCGCGCGCAACGGCGTCGACGTCGTCGCGGTCGAGATCTCCGAGGGTGCGCTGGAGCGCGGCCGGGCCACCCTGACCGGCTCGACGGACCGGGCCGTGGCCAAGGGCAAGCTCGCCGAGGCGGACCGGGACGCGCTGCTGAGCCGGGTCCACTGGCAGGTCGGGCTGGACGCGCTGCACTCGGTGGACCTCGTCATCGAGGCGGTGCCCGAGCACCTGGACCTCAAGCAGCGGATCTTCGCCGAGCTGGACCGGGTCTGCAAGCCCGAGGCCATCCTGGCCACCAACACCTCGTCGCTGAGCGTCACCGAGATCTCCGTCGCCACCAGCCGGCCCAACCAGGTGATCGGCATCCACTTCTTCAACCCGGCCCCGGTCATGAAGCTCGTCGAGGTGGTCCGGACGGTGGTCACCTCCGCCGACGTGGTCGCCGACGTAGAGGCGCTCTGCGAGCGGCTCGGCAAGGTCGACGTGACCATCAACGACCGCGCCGGCTTCATCGCCAACGCGCTGCTCTTCGGCTACCTCAACCACGCCGTCGGCATGTTCGAGTCGCACTACGCCACGCGCGAGGACATCGACGCGGCCATGAAGCTCGGCTGCGGCCTGCCGATGGGCCCGCTGGCGCTGATGGACCTGATCGGCCTGGACACCGCGTACGAGATCCTGGACACCATGTACCGGCGCGGCGGCCGGGACCGCCGGCACGCCCCGGTGCCGTTGATCAAGCAGATGGTCACCGCCGGGCTGCTCGGCCGCAAGTCCGGCCGGGGCTTCTACACCTACGAGCGGCCGGGCTCCCCGAAGGTCGTACCGGACGAGCGGACGCCCGTGGCCGCGGAGCCGGCGCTGGCCGACGGCGCGCGCGCCATCGCGAAGGTGGGCGTGGTGGGCTCCGGGACGATGGCCACCGGGATCATCGAGGTCTTCGCCAAGGCCGGCTACGAGGTCGTCTCGGTGACCCGGGGCGCGGAGAAGTCCGCGAAGGTCTGCGAGGCGGTCAAGACCTCGCTCAACAAGGGCGTGGTGCGCGGCAAGGTCAGCGAGGCCGACCGGGACGCCACGCTCGGCCGGATCAACTGGTCGGCCACCCTGGAGCACCTGGCGGACGTCGACCTCGTGGTCGAGGCCGTGGTGGAGGAGCTGAGCGTCAAGAAGGCCCTCTTCGCCAGCCTCGACGAGATCTGCAAGCCGGGCGTCGTGCTCGCCACCACCACCTCGTCGCTGCCGGTGATCGACGTCGCGATGGCCACCCAGCGGCCCGCCGACGTGGTCGGGTTGCACTTCTTCAACCCGGCCCCCGTCATGCCGCTGGTCGAGATCGTGCAGACCATCCGGACCTCGGCCGAGACGACCGCCACCGCCCGCGCCGTCTGCGCCGCGCTGGGCAAGACGGGCGTGGTCTGCGGCGACCGGTCCGGCTTCGTCGTCAACGCGCTGCTCTTCCCGTACCTCAACGACGCGGTCAAGATGCTGGAGGCCAGTTACTCCACCGCCGACGACATCGACTACGCGATGAAGCTGGGCTGCGGCTACCCGATGGGCCCGTTCGAGCTGCTCGACGTGGTCGGCCTGGACGTCTCGCTGGCCATCCAGCGGGAGCTCTACCTGGAGCTGCGCGAGCCGGGCTTCGCGCCCGCGCCCCTGCTGGAGCACCTGGTCACGGCCGGCTACCTGGGCCGCAAGAGCGGCCGGGGCTTCCGCGACCACACCCGTCGCTGAGCGGGTCAACGCCCGGCGCCGGTGACGGCGTCTGCATGGTGTGACCTTCGAGGAGTACGTCGGCAGCCGCGGCCCGGCCCTGTTGCGCCTGGCCCGGCTGCTGACCGGGGACGCGCACCGGGCCGAGGACCTGACCCAGGACGTGCTGGCCCGGGCGTACGTGCACTGGCGGAAGATCGCCCGGGCGGACCGGCCCGACGTCTACGTACGCCGAATGCTGGTGAACGCGAACGCCTCCTGGTGGCGTCGCTGCTCCAGCCGCGAGCTGACCGTGGACACGTTCGCCGAGCGGGCCCACCGCGGCGACCTCGGCGGCGAGTCGGCCGACCGCGACGAGATGTGGCGGTTGATCCGGGCGCTGCCCGACCGGCAGCGTGCCGTGCTGGTGCTGCGCTACTACGAGGATCTGGACGACGCCACGATCGCCCAGATCCTCGGCTGCTCGCAGGTCACCGTCCGCACCCACGCGATGCGGGCGCTCGCCCACCTACGGGAGCGCTGTGGCCTTCCGACGACCAACGGGAGCCGGCCGTGACCGACCTCGACGAACGGATCTCCTCGGTGCTGCGGGAGCGCGCCGAGGGGGAGACCGACACGCACCGACTGCTGCGGGCCTCGCGGGCCCGGGGCCGCCGCCGCCAGTTGCGCCGCCGGGCCGCCACCGGCACCGCGCTGGCCCTGGTCGGGGTGCTCGGCTTCGTCGGGGTGACCGGCACTGACCTCGGCGGGCTGACCGGCCGGCTGCCGTGGACGGCCGCCACGCCCGGCGTCACCGCCCCGGTGCCGCCGAGGGCCGACGGGGTGCCAGGCGTCGCCCAGCGACCCGACCTGGTGGGCACCGACCCGGGGATGCTCCACCTCGGCGTCGACCCCAGCCAGGCTCGCTACCTGCGCTGGGCCGTCCACCGCTCGATCCAGGTCGAGTCGATCCAGTTCAGCGTCGGAGGCGGGCAGCCCGTCCTGGTCGAGGTGAGCCGCTCCGCGCAGGCGATCAACCAACGCCCGATCGAGGGCGTTCCCATCCGGCAGGCCGTGGTCCGGCTGACCTTCGACGGCGCCGTCCGGCAGTTCGGGGGTACGGCCGGCGGGCTGGTCAAGGCATGGCAGCCCGTTCCCGGCCTGTACGCCCGGGCGAGCACGCTCGGCGGCGACCAGAGCGCCCTTGCCAGGGCCGTGGATGCCATCCGCTGGGACGAGGCACGACGGTGCGCGGCGCCGCTGCGGCTGAGCACCCTGCCGGCGGGCACGACGATGAGCGCCTGCTCCGTCGACGTCAGCGCCTACCCGGGCGTTCTCAGCGTCGACTTCACCCTCCAGCGGGAGCCGTCGGCGGCCATGTGGGTACGGCTGCTGTACGGGGCGCAGACCGGGGAAAACACGACCGAGAGCAACCGCGCGGTGGGTGGTCGTCCCGCCTACCTCTACCCGGACGGTACGAAGCTGGAACTGCTCGGCATTCCGAGAGCGCACCTGACCGCCGAGTTCCGTTCGCCGTTGCCCGGGACGGACCCGCCCGAGGGCGACCCGGGCTTCACGGTGGCCGACGCGACGAGCGTGCTGGCCGGGGCGCAGGTGGCGAAGGACCTGACCGATCCGGACACCTGGGAGTGACCGGCGTCGCCGGCCGGGCCGCCCGACCCGGGCCGGTCCGGCCGGCGGCCCGTACGCTTGGTGACCGTGAGCCCCCGTCGCAACCGACCCCGCCGCGATGACACCGCGCACCTCGACTCCGACCGGGCCCGCCAGGGCGTCGCCTCGGTGCAGCAGTGGCGCGACGGCGAGTGGCAGGTGCGCGGGATCAGCGGCGGGGCGTCCACCAAGACGTACCGCTGCCCGGGCTGCGACCAGGAGATCCGGCCAGGGGTGGCGCACCTGGTGGCGTGGCCGGCCGACGGGCGGGGCGACCTGACGGACCGGCGGCACTGGCACAGCGGCTGCTGGCGCGCCCGGGACCGGCGCGGGCCGGTCGTCCAGCGCGGTCGCGGCGCCCCCCGGTACGGCTGAGCGATCTGGATCACCCTGTTTCCGCCCCGCCCGGCGGTCCCCGGCCGCACGGGTGAGACTGGACGGGTGAGCACACCGATCCGCGCGTCCACCATCCTGCCCGGGCGCCGCGAGGACATCGAGCTGCACACCGCGGACGGACTGCGGCTGGTCGGCGAGTTGGCCCGACCGCTGGACCGGGAGCCGGTGGGCACTCTCGTCTGCCTGCACCCGCTGCCCACGCACGGCGGGATGATGGACAGCCACGTGTTCCGCAAGGCGGCGTGGCGCCTGCCGGCCCTGGCCGATTTGGCGGTACTCCGCTTCAACACCCGGGGCACCAGCAGCCTGCGCGGCACCAGCGAGGGCGCCTTCGACAACGCGGTCGGCGAGCGCTTCGACGTCGCCGCCGCCATCGAGTACGCCGAGTTCGCCGAGCTGCCGAACATCTGGCTGCTCGGCTGGTCGTTCGGCACCGACCTGACCCTGAAGTACGGCTGCGACCCGGCGGTCACCGGGGCGATCCTGCTTTCCCCGCCGCTGCGCTACTCCACCCCGGCGGACCTCGACCACTGGGCGGCGTCCGGCAAGCCGCTGACCGCCCTGGTGCCGGAGTTCGACGACTACCTGCGCCCCGACGAGGCGCGGGAACGGTTCGCGGCGGTGCCGCAGGCCGAGGTGGTCGGGGTGCCCGGCGCGAAGCACCTCTGGGTCGGCGACGCCGAGACCGTGCTGGACGAGGTGGTCCGTCGGGTCGACCCGGCCGCCGCCGTGCCGCTGCCGACCACCTGGGACGGCCCGGTGGAGACCGGCGACGTCAGCGCGTACGCCGACCGCACGGTGGCCTCCTTCGCCGACCGCCCGGTGCCCGGCCCGCCCGCGGGCCAGGCCGGCTGACCCGCCCGCGGGCCAGGCCGGCTGACCCGCCGCGGGCCGGGCCGGTCGTCGTGGTCCCGGCCGGGGTCAACGGGACTCCTGCCGGGGCAGGATCACCTCCCGCAGGATGAGCTGGAACGCGGCCACCGCCGGGATCGCGATCAGCGCGCCCACCAGGCCCAGCAGGGACACGCCGAGTAGCGCGGCGACCAGGGCGGCCACCTCGTTGACCGCCACCGACCGGCGCATGACCTTGGGATAGATCAGGTAGTTCTCCACCTGCTGGTAGATCAGGAAGAACACCACGCAGGCGATGCCGACCGGCAGGTCGGTGGCGAAGCCGACCAGGCTGACGACCACCGCGCCCAGCGTGGCGCCGATCTGCGGAATGAGGTCGGTCACCGCGACCACCACGGCCAGTGTGAACGGGTACGGCAGCCCGACGACCAGCGCGAAGACGAACGTGGTCGCCCCGGCCAGCACGGCGATGCTGAGCGCGCCCACCATGTACGCGCCGACCTTGGCCAGGATCTCGTCGCCGATCAGCCGCACCCGCTCCCGGCGGGACCGGGGCACCAGCGAGTAGCCCAGGTCGCGGAGCCGGTCGAAGTAGACCAGGAAGTAGATCGTCAGCACCAGCACGGTCAGCCCCCGGAACACCGT
Source organism: Micromonospora sp. NPDC047620 (assembly GCF_043205005.1). Lineage (NCBI taxonomy): Bacteria > Bacillati > Actinomycetota > Actinomycetes > Micromonosporales > Micromonosporaceae > Micromonospora > Micromonospora sp. NPDC047620. Next base: position 135,860 of record NZ_JBIDDG010000014.1, read on the forward strand.
GCCGAAGACCATCTGGGCCCCGCCGAGCACCCCGCCGAGCGCCCGCCCGATCGTGGCCGGGTTCGCCGCCTTCTGCAGCCGCTCCATCAGGTCGTACCGCTCCACCAGTTCGTTGACCGTCCGGTTGCGGCGCAACTCCTCCAGGTAGCTCGGCAACTGGTCCACGAACTGTCCGGTCTGCGTGACGATCGGCGGCACCAGGGCGAACACGCCGCCGCAGAGGAGCAGCACGACCGTCAGCGCGACCGTCGCCACCGCCGCGCCGTGCGGCAGCCCCCAGGACCGCAGCCGGACCACGGCGGGGTGCAGGCCCACGGCGAGGAAGAGCGCGATGACCACCAGGACGAGGATTCCTGCCGCGTTGCGCAGGCCCAGATAGAGGGCGTACGCGAGCAGCACCCCGGCCGCACCTGTGAAGCCGACCAGGAAGCTGCTGCGCCGCAGCGGTCGCCCCGGCGTGCCGAACCGCCCCGGACCGACGGCCGGCGGCCCGTCGCCGCCCGGCGCCGACGCCACGCCCTCGGGCACCGCCCGGGCCCGCTCCCGCTTCGGCTCGGCGGCCCGTTCCCATCCGGGCTCCGCCGTCCTTCTTGGCTCGGCGGCCCGGCTCCGTCCCGGGTCGGCGGCCTGCTCCGGCTCGGCGGCCGTCCCGGCCGGGTCCGGGGTGGCCCCGGGCTCCCGGTCGGCGCCCGACGCCGCAGGTCCGTCCTGTGCCATCCGGACCTCCCTGATCGACTTCCGCCGGCGCCTGCCGGCCCCCGGGCGCGGGGACCCAGGCCCGGGGGCTCCGATCAGGAGCGTAGTGGTCGTCAGGGCGCCGGGCCGACTCGTCCGTCCCCCCGGGTCGCGTCGGCCCGGCCACCGGCCGGGCGGGTGGTCAGTCCTTCTCGACGACGACCTTGCTCGGCCTGGCGCTGCGCTCGTCGGTGGTCGGCTTCGTCGGCCGCTTGCCGTTCTCGCCGGTGCTGGTGATCTTCGTCGAGGTGGCGCCCCGGCTGGCCTCACCCGGCACCGCCGCCACGGTCGGCTCCCCCTCCACGCCGGCGCTGGCGGTGCCGCCGTCGACGGTGGTCACGGACGCGACCTTGCCGCTCTCCGGCTGCCCGGCGTCCGCCGGCTCGATCCGGCCCTTGGCAGGCTGGCCGGCCTCTGCCGGCTCGACCTTGCCCACGCCGGGCCCGCCGTCCACGGCCGGGCCAGCCTCCTTGCCCCCGGCCCCACCCGCCGACGCCGCTCCCGCGCCGGCCGGCGTGGCCTCCTTCTTCGGGGCGGTGTCCTTACTGGCCCCGCCCGGCCCCGCCGGCGTCCCGTCGCTCCGGGACACGGACGCCCCGTCCGCCCCGGCGGGCGTCGAGCCGGCGGCGGTCGACGCCTTCCCGCCGTTCGCCGCAGCGGTGCCGGTCCCGGCGCGCCCGCTGTCGGCCACCGGGCCGGCCGCGGCGGTGGCCGTCCCGCCCGGTCCGTCGGCCGCACCGACCAGCCCCAACCGCAGCTCGGCCACCTGCCGCTGCAGCTCGTCGGACTCCTGCCGCGACTTCCACGTCTCCTGCCGCAGGTCGGCGAGCTGCTGCTGGGCCTGCGCGATCTCCAGCATCACCTGGGCGAGCTGCTGACGGCTCGCGGCGGCCTCCTGCTGGGTGGCGGCGAGGTGCTGCTGGGTGGTGGCCAGGTGCTGCTGCGTCGTCGCCGCGTACTCCTCGAACTGGCGACGCGAGGTCGCCACGTGCTCGTCGGCCTTGCGGCGCTTCTCGGCCGCCTCCGACTCGGCCCGGCCGAGCAGCGTCGCCGCCTCCTCCTCGGCCTGGCGGCGCATCGCCAGCGCGTCCCGTTCGGCGGCCTGCCGGACGGCGGCGGCGCCCTGCTCGATCTCGTTCTTCCGGCTGGTGTACTCCGACTCCAGCGTGGCGCGGCGCGACTCGAACCCGGTCTCCAGCTCGTCGTGCCGGCTCTTGTGCTGCTGCTCCAGTCCGGCGAGGCGGGTCTTGTACTGCTTCTCCAGGTCGTCGCGGCGCTTGGTGAACTCCTGCTCGGCGGTCGTCCGGCGTTGGGTCAGCTCGCGGTCCGCCGCCTCGCGGCGGCTGTTGACCTCCTGCTCCACCCCGGCCCGCCAGGCACCCAGCTCCTGCTGCGTCTGCGCCCGAGCCTGCTGCACGTACGCCTCGGTCTCCGTGCGCATCCGCTGCACGTACGCCTCGGTTTCGGCGCGGCTGCGCTTGGCCGCCTCGGCCGCCTGGGTGGTGAGCCGCTCCGCCTCCTGCCGGGCCTTGTCGCGGGTGGCCCGGCCGGCCTGGGCGGCGTCGTCGATGATTTGCTTGGCGTCCCGCTGGGCCTTGGCATGGGTGGCCCGGCCCGCCTCGGTGGCCTGGTCGACCAGGCGCTTGGACTCCTGCTGGGCCTTGGCGTGGACCTCCTTGGCGGCCTCGCGGAGCTGGGTGGCCTCCTGCTGGGCCCTGGCGTGTACCTCCTTGGCGGCCTCGCGGAGCTTGGTCGCCTCCTGCTGGGCCCGGTGGTGGATCTCCTTGGCCGCGCCCCGCAGCTGGGTGGCCTCCTGCTGGGCCTTCGCCAGCGCCTCCTGGGCGGCCTTGCCCAGCCGCGCGGCCTCCTCCTTGGCGCTCCGGACCGCGGCGTCCGCCTCGGCCTTGCGGGCCGCGCTGTGCCGCTCCTCCTCCGCCCGGCGGGCGGCCAGCGCGATCTCGAAGTCCTTGAGCGCGGTGGCGGCCTGCTCGCGCGCCTCCTCGATGATGTGCTCGGCGGCGGCCCGGCGCGCCTCGATCTCCTGGTTGGCGGCGACCAGGACCGCGTCGGCCTGCTCCTCGGCGAGGGTGAGGATCTGCTCCACCCGCGGGCCGAGGTGCCGGAAGGAGACGTTCTCCAGCGCGCCGGACGACTTGCGCGCCTGGGCGAGGTCCCGCTGGAGCACCTCCACCTGGCCGGCAAGCTTGTGGATCTGTGTGTAGGCCTGCTCCCGCTCGGCCGCGAGGGCCGCGATCTCGTGCTCCGCACGAGCGACGTACCGGTCGACCTGTCGTTTCTCGTACCCCCGCAGAGCGGACTCGAAGCTGGGCTCCGTGGTCACATCCCCGCCGAGAGCGAACAGTTCCTCGCCGTGCGACATGCCCCCATCCTCACACGCATCCGGCTCTGCTGGGGCGATACGGACGCCCCGGATGGGACCTACTTCACTGCGGCCACGCCCGGGCAATTCCCTGACGGGCAAACGCATACGGCGCGGGGCACACCGGTCACCCGGTGTCACCCCGCGCCGTCGTCATGCCCCCGGTCGGGTCGGTCAGTTGGACGTCTCGGCGGCCACCCGCTCGTCCGCGCCGTCGGCCTTCTTCGCCTCGGGCTTGGCCGGCGTGGCCTGGGCGGCCGGCACGCCCGGCACGATGCCGGCGAGGCCGGAGAGCATCTGGCCGAGCTGGGAGGTGACGGCGTCCTTCTGCCGGGTGAGGTCCTCCACCTCGCGGCGAGCCGCCTGGGTGGTCAGCTCGGCCTCGGTGCGCGCCTCGGTGAGCAGCCGCTTCGCCTCGGCCTTCGCCTCGCTGAGCGTCTTCTCGGCCAGCGCCTTGGCCTTGTCGACCGTCTCGTTGGCGGTGCGCTCCGACTCGACCCGGCGGGCCTCGGCGCGCTGCTCGATCTCCTTGGCCCGCTCCTGCGCCGCGTGGGCCCGCTGCTCCGCCTCGCTGACCAGCTTCTGGGTCTGCGCGACCTGCGCCGCGTGCCGCTCCGACTCCTCGCGCTCGGCCTTCTCCCGGCGCTCGGCGAGCTGGAGCTCCAGGGCCTGGAGGTCCTTGTCGCGCTTGTCCCGCGCGTCGGTGAGCAGCTTGGTCGCCTCGGCGCGCTTCTCCTCGGCCTCCCGCGCGGCCTTCGCCCGCTGCTGGGTGATCTCCCGCTCGGCGGTCGCCCGGAGCGTGGCGACCTCGCGCTCGACGGTGGACTTCAGCTCGGCGACCTCGTGCGCGGTGACCGTGCGCAGCTGCTTGGTCTCGCGGTCGGCGTCGGCGCGCAGCGTGTCGGCCTCGCGCCGGGCCTGGACGCGGACCTCGGCGGCCTCCCGCTCGGCGGCGGTGCGGACGCTGCCGGCCTCCCGCTCGGCGGTGGCCTTCATCGCCGCCGCCTCGGCCCGCGCCTTGTCGGTGATCTCGCGGGCCTCGAGGCGGGCGGCGGAGAGGATGCCCTCCGACTCGCGCTTGGCCTCGTTGCGGTGGTCGTTGGCCTGCTCCTCGGCCAGCCGGAGGATCTGCTCGACGCGGGTGCCGAGGCCGGAGAGGGTGGGCCGGCTGTTCTCCTCGAGCTGCTTGTTGGTGTCGGCGAGCTTCTGCTCCAGCGTGCTCATGCGCTGTTCGGCCTGGCGGAGCCGGCGCTGGGCGTCGTTCATGCGCTGCTCGGCCTCGGCCCGGGCCTGCTCGGACTGGGTCAGCGCGGCCGTCATCCGGCCGATGAAGTCATCGACCTGGTGGGTGTTGTAGCCGCGTAGGCCGACGGTGAAATCGGGCTGGGAGTTCGCGTTATCGAAGAACGCAAGAGGGGAGGACTGCTGGGGCATTGGGACATACTCGCAGACTCCCCAGGGTGCTTCGCAAGAGCGGTCCCGAGCTTTCGCGTCCTCTTTACATGGTCAACTGCGGGAGCCCCGGGAGGCGGGACCAATCGGCGATCTTGGCAGGTCCCGGGCGGGTCGGACGGCACGGAGAGTGACTACGGAAAAGGGCCGCGGGAGATCGCCGCGGCCCTTTGTCGCGCATGGCCGGGTCGCTCGAATGAGCGCCCCGCGTGGGTGGCGGAAAACGATCGTCGTTCGCCCCCAATGGTCGTCGGTGTGGTCAGTGGCCGCGGAACCGGTTGATCGCGTCCTCGTGCCGGGAGCGCAGCTCGCGGTCGCGCACGCCGAGCCCGTCGGAGGGGGCGAGGCAGCGGACGCCGACCTTGCCCTGGTGCGCGTTGCGGTGCACCTCGTACGCGGCCTGGCCGGTCTGCTCCAGCGCGTAGGTCTTCGACACGGTGGGGTGGATCTTGCCGAGGGCCACCAGGCGGTTGGCCTCCCACGCCTCTCGGTAGTTGGCGAAGTGGCTGCCGACGATCCGCTTGAGGTGCATCCAGAGGTAGCGGTTGTCGTACTGGTGCTGGTAGCCGCTGGTGGACGCGCAGGTGACGATGGTGCCACCCTTCTTGGCCACGAAGACGCTGGCGCCGAAGGTCTCCCGGCCGGGGTGCTCGAAGACGATGTCCGGGTCGTCGCCGCCGGTCAGCTCGCGGATCCGCTCGCCGAAGCGGCGCCACTCGTCCTGGTCCTGGGTCTCCTCGTCCTTCCAGAAGCGGAAGCCCTCGGCGGCCCGGTCGATCACCAGCTCGGCGCCCATCCTGCGGCACAGTTCCGCCTTGTCCGGGGAGGACACCACACAGACCGGGATCGCTCCGCCGTTGAGCGCCATCTGGGTGGCGTACCCGCCGAGGCCGCCGGAGGCGCCCCAGATCAGCACGACGTCGCCCTGCTTCATGTTCGCCCCGTGGTGGGACACGAGCTGCCGGTACGCCGTCGAGTTGACCAGGCCGGGGCTGGCCGCCTCCTCCCAGCTCAGGTGGCGCGGCTTGGGCATCAGCTGGTTGGCCTTGACCACGGCCAGCTCGGCGAGGCCGCCGAAGTTGGTCTCGAAGCCCCAGATCCGCTGCTGCGGGTCGAGCATGGTGTCGTCGTGCCCGGCCGCGTCCTCCAACTCCACCGACAGGCAGTGCGCGACCACCTCGTCGCCGGCCTTCCAGCGGGTCACCCCGGGCCCGGTGCGCAGCACCACGCCGGCGGCGTCCGAGCCGACCACGTGGTACGGCAGGTCGTGCCGCTTGGTCAGCTCGGAGAGTCGGCCGTAGCGCTGAAGAAACCTGAAGGTCGGCAGGGGCTCGAAGATGCTGGTCCAGACCGTGTTGTAGTTGATCGCACTGGCCAGCACCGCGACGAGCGCCTCGCCCGGCCCGAGTTCCGGCGTCGGCACCTCCTGCACGTGCAGCGCCTTGCGCGGGTCCTTGTCGCGGGTGGCCAGGCCGTCGAACATCCGGGCCTCGTCCGCGCGTACCACGACGCCCCGGTACGACTCCGGCACCGGTAGGCCGGCGATGCCGCCGAGCTCCCGCTCCGGTTGGTCGGATCCCTCCGCCGCCATGATCGCTTCGAGGATGTCCTGCACGTCGACCTCCCGTTCGTCCGCACCCGCGCACGCGGGCCTGGGTGCTGCCATCGTCGGCGCGAGTGCGGCCGGCCGCCATGTCGGCATCCGACACATCCGACTCGGTCGCGCTCCTGTTGGAGCGGGACGTTACTGAACGGTAGCTAGGGCTGGAAGTCCTCTGTGAAAAACTGCATCGGCCGATGCGTGGAGGTGTCCGGGCGGCGGTCGTACCGCGCAGTGCCGCGCTCGACGCCGGTGGTCACCGGCCCCCACGCGGCGACGGGGGCCGGTCGTGGGCGTCAGTGCGCGGCGGGCTCGACCAGCTCGACGAGCACGCCGCCGGCGTCCTTCGGGTGGACGAAGTTGACCCGGGAGTTCGACGTGCCGCGCTTCGGGGTGTCGTAGAGGAGCTTCACGCCCCGCTCGCGCAGCGCCGCGCAGGCGGCGTCGATGTCGGCGACCGTGTACGCCACCTGCTGCACGCCCGGCCCCTTGCGGTCCAGGAACTTCGCGATGGTCGACTCGGGCGTCAACGGGGCCAGCAGTTGCAGGCAGCCGCCCTCGGTGGTCGGGCCGACAGCCAGCATCGCCTCGCGGACGCCCTGCTCGGCGTTGGTCTCGGTGTGCACGCAGCGCATCCCGAAGGTGCGCTGGTAGAAGTCGATCGCGGCGTCGAGGTCGGCCACGGCGACCCCGACGTGGTCGATGCGGAGCAGGCCGATGCCTGTGACATAGTCGGCAGCGGTCTCGGCGGGGGAGTTCTCAGCCATAGCGCTAGTCTGACCGAACAATCGTTAAGGCGTACAGGTCGGCACCCCCTCGGAGGCAGGTTATGGCTTCGGTGATCGTCAGCGGCGCGCGGACCCCCATGGGGCGCCTGCTGGGCAACCTCAAGGACGTCTCCGCGACCAGGCTCGGTGGCGTGGCGATCAAGGCGGCGCTGGAGCGCGCCGGCGTCGCCCCCGAGCAGGTCCAGTACGTGATCATGGGTCAGGTGCTCCAGGCCGGTGCCGGGCAGATCCCGGCCCGCCAGGCGGCGGTCGAGGCGGGCATCCCGATGTCCGTGCCGGCCCTGACCATCAACAAGGTCTGCCTCTCCGGCCTGGACGCGATCGCCCTGGCCGACCAGCTAATCCGGGCCGGCGAGTTCGACATCGTGGTGGCCGGCGGCATGGAGTCGATGACCAACGCCCCGCACCTGCTGCTCGGTCAGCGCGGCGGCTACAAGTACGGCGACGTCGTAATCAAGGACCACATGGCGCTGGACGGGCTCACCGACGCCTGGGACTGCTGCTCGATGGGCGAGTCGACCGAGCGGTTCGGCGCGAAGCACGGCATCAGCCGCGAGGAGCAGGACGCGTTCGCCGCGGCCAGCCACCAGCGGGCCGCCGCCGCGCAGAAGAACGGCCACTTCGCCGACGAGATCACCCCGGTGGTCATCCCGCAGCGCAAGGGCGACCCGCTGGTGATCAGCGAGGACGAGGGCATCCGCCCGGACACCACCGTCGAGGTGCTGGCCAAGCTGCGGCCCTCGTTCACCAAGGACGGCACCATCACCGCCGGCAGCTCCTCGCCGATCTCCGACGGCGCCGCCGCCGTGGTCGTGATGAGCAAGGCCAAGGCCAAGGAGCTGGGCCTGACCTGGCTGGCCGAGATCGGCGCGCACGGCAACGTGGCGGGGCCGGACAACTCCCTGCACTCGCAGCCGTCCAACGCCATCCAGCACGCCCTGAAGAAGGGCGGGCTGAGCGTCTCCGACCTCGACCTCATCGAGATCAACGAGGCGTTCGCCCAGGTCGGCATCCAGTCCACCCGTGACCTCGGCATCAGCCCGGACAAGGTCAACGTCAACGGCGGCGCGATCGCGCTGGGCCACCCGATCGGCATGTCCGGCGCCCGGCTGGTGCTCACCCTGGCCCTGGAGCTCAAGCGCCGGGGCGGCGGCACCGGCGCGGCCGCGCTCTGCGGTGGCGGCGGCCAGGGCGACGCGCTGGTCATCCACGTCCCGGCCCCCGGTGAGAGCGGTCGGTGAGCGCGGCGCGCCGCTGATCCGGTAGCCGCCGAAAGACGAAGGCAGCACAGTGAGCGGGAGGAGTGAGCCGGTCTTGCGAGCCCCGCAGTTGCGAACACAGGCAACACAGTGAGCGGGAGAAGTGAGCCGGTCTTGCGAGCCCCGCAGTCGCGAACAGAGGCAGTGCAGTGAGCGAGATCGTCGACGACGTCCCGGCGGCGGGCGCACCCCCGGTGCGCCGCAGCCGGGACGTGCCGATGCTGGTCGAGCGGGCCCGCGCGGGGGATCCCCGCGCGGTGGCCCGGCTGATCACCCTGGTCGAGTCGGGCGACGAGACGCTGCCGCGGATCGCGGCGGCGCTCGCGCCGTACGCCGGGCAGGCCCAGGTGGTCGGCCTGACCGGCTCGCCCGGGGTGGGCAAGTCCACCACCACCAACGAGCTGGTCCGGGCGCTGCGCGCCCGGGGGCACCGGGTCGGCGTGCTGGCGATCGACCCGTCCAGCCCGTTCACGGGCGGGGCGATCCTCGGCGACCGGGTCCGGATGCAGGACCACGCGACCGACCCGGGCGTCTACATCCGCTCGATGTCCAGCCGGGGGCACCTCGGCGGGCTGTCGGCGGCCACGCCGCAGGCGGTCCGCGTGTTGGAGGGCGCCGGCTGCGACGTGGTGCTGGTGGAGACCGTCGGCGTCGGGCAGGCCGAGGTGGAGGTCGCCTCGCTGGCCGACACCACGCTGGTGCTGCTCGCCCCGGGCATGGGCGACGCGATCCAGGCGGTCAAGGCCGGCATCCTGGAGATCGCCGACGTCTTCGTGGTCAACAAGGCGGACCGGGACGGCGCCGACGCGACGGTGCGCGACATCCAGGGCATGATCGCCCTGGGCGAGCGCGGGCCGGGCCAGTGGCGGCCGCAGGTGGTGCGTGCGATCGCCGCGCGGGGCGAGGGGATCGACGACATCGCCGCCGCCATCGACAAGCACCGGGGCTGGCTGGTCGAGCACGGCGAGCTGCGCCGCCGCCAGGAGGCGCGGGCCGCCGCCGAGATCGAGGCGATCGCGCTGGGCGCGCTCCGCGCCCGGATCGGCTCCCTGCGCGACGGTACGGAGCTGCCGGCGCTCGCCGCGAGAGTGGCCGAGGGTGCCCTCGACCCGTACGCGGCGGCCGACGAGCTGCTCGCCCAGCTCGGCTCCTGAGGCGTCCCCTCCGGGACCCGCCGACCTAGTACGCTCGCACCGCTCCACGGACCCGTGGGGCGGTGCGCGGCGAGTGGGGGGACGATGGGCGACGAGGCGACCCAGGAGCTGTCGGTGACGCCGGACGCGGTGGCGGGCGGGAGCACGCACGTCTCCGACGAGGTGGTGGAGAAGATCGCGGTGGCCGCCACCCGGTCGGTGCCCGGGGTGGCCGAGCTGGGCGGCGACGTGGCCCGGTTCTTCAACGCGGTGCTCGACAAGGTCGGGCTGGACCAGGTCGGCGACGCCCGGCGGGGCTGCTCGGCCCACGTCACGAACGGCGCGGCCGTGGTCAACCTGGTCATCGTGATCGAGGCGGGCCGGCCGGTGCCGCAGGTGACCGACGCCGTCCGGGCGAAGGTGACCGAGGCGGTCGAGGCGTACGGGCTGCGGGTCGACGAGATCAACATCCGGGTCGACGACGTGACGCTGGGGGAGCCCGCCGCGCCGACCGCCTGACTGGTACGGGCAGCTCAGGTTACCGGCCGGTACGAGTATCCTTAGCGATCGTTCAGGCTGGGCTCTACACTCGACGTGCAGGTCGAGGACTCGAGGAGGAGCCCCGCGGATGAACGCCGACGAGATCGCAGCCGGACGGGCACGCTGGCAGGCCCGCTACGACGCCGCGCGCAAGCGGGACGCCGACTTCACCACGCTCTCCGGGATGCCCGTCGACCCGGTCTACGGGCCGCCGGAGGGCGTCGCCTACCCGGGCTTCGAGCGGATCGGCTGGCCGGGCGAGTACCCGTACACCCGGGGCCTGTACCCGACCGGCTACCGCGGGCGGACCTGGACCATCCGGCAGTTCGCCGGCTTCGGCAACGCCCGGCAGACCAACGAGCGCTACAAGATGATCCTCGGCGCGGGCGGCGGCGGCCTCTCGGTCGCCTTCGACATGCCCACCCTCATGGGCCGGGACTCGGACGACCCGCAGTCGCTCGGCGAGGTGGGCCACTGCGGCGTCGCGGTGGACAGCGCCGCCGACATGGAGACGCTCTTCGGCGGCATCGACCTGGCCGGCGTGACCACCTCGATGACCATCTCCGGGCCGGCCGTGCCCGTGTTCTGCATGTACCTGGTGGCCGCCGAGCGGCAGGGCGCCGACCTGTCCCGGCTGGACGGCACGCTGCAGACCGACATCTTCAAGGAGTACATCGCGCAGAAGGAGTGGCTCTTCGACCCGGAGCCGCACCTGCGCCTGATCGGCGACCTGATGGAGTACTGCGCCCGGGAGATCCCGCGCTACAAGCCGCTCTCGGTCTCCGGCTACCACATCCGGGAGGCCGGCGCGACGGCCGCGCAGGAGTTGGCGTACACGCTCGCCGACGGGTTCGGCTACGTCGAGTTGGGGCTCTCGCGCGGGCTGGACGTCAACGTCTTCGCCCCAGGCCTGAGCTTCTTCTTCGACTCGCACGTCGACTTCTTCGAGGAGATCGCCAAGTTCCGGGCCGCCCGCCGGATCTGGGCCCGCTGGCTGCGCGACGTCTACGGCGCGACCAGCGAGAAGGCGCTCTGGCTGCGGTTCCACACCCAGACCGCCGGGGTGTCGCTGACCGCCCAGCAGCCGGTCAACAACGTCGTGCGGACGGCCGTCGAAGCGCTCGCCGCGGTGCTCGGCGGGACCAACTCCCTGCACACCAACGCGCTGGACGAGACCCTCGCGCTGCCCACCGACGAGTCCGCCGAGATCGCCCTGCGTACGCAGCAGGTGCTGATGGAGGAGACCGGGGTGACCAACGTGGCCGACCCGCTCGGCGGGTCGTGGTACGTGGAGGCGCTCACCGACAAGATCGAGGCCGAGGCGGAGGCGATCTTCGCCCGGATCCGGCAACTCGGCGGGGAGGGACCGCACCAGATCGGTCCGATGACCTCCGGCATCCTGCGCGGCATCGAGGACGGCTGGTTCACCGGCCACATCGCCGAGTCGGCCTTCGTCTACCAGCAGGCGCTGGAGAAGGGCGACAAGAAGATCGTCGGCGTCAACTGCCACACCGGCACGGTCGCCAAGGACCTGGAGATCCTGCGCATCTCGCACGAGGTGGAGCTGGAGCAGCGCCGGGTGCTGGCCGAGCGCAAGGCCGGCCGGGACGACTCCGCCGTCAAGGCGGCGATCGAGCGGATGGTCGCCGTCGGTCGGACCGACGGGAACATGATCCCGGCCATGCTGGACGCCGTCCGCGCCGAGGCCACCCTCGGCGAGATCTGCGACGCCCTGCGCGCCGAGTGGGGCATCTACCGCGAACCCGCCCGCTTCTGACCCACCCCACCCCCTTACCCCGCGATCTTGCACTTTCCGCCCTGGCAAAAGCCGCATAGGCCGTGTGCCGGGGGTCGAAAGTGCAAGATCGCGGAGGGCTGGGTGGGCGGGCGGGAGCAGGCGTGACAGTTGCAACTGTCGCCGTCGCGGTTGATCTGAGTTCGGCGGGTCGCGTGCGAGACTAGGTAACCATGAGCGACCCACGGATCACCTCGTCGATCTTCACCCGCGGCGCGGTCGACCTCAGCGCGCTGCGCACCCCCGCACCGGCCCCCGCCCGCCCCACCGCCCCCGCCCAGCCCGGCCCCTCGGGAGGCCTGCCCGGCACCGCCGGCGGCGGCGTCAGCGTCATCGACGTCAGCGAGGCGACATTCCAGTCCGAGGTTCTCGAACGCTCGCTCACCACACCGGTGATCGTGGACTTCTGGGCCGAGTGGTGCGAGCCGTGCAAGCAGCTCTCGCCGGTGCTGGAGCGGTTGGCTGCGGAGGGCGGCGGCGCCTGGGTGCTCGCCAAGATCGACGTGGACGCCAACCCGCGGATCGCCCAGATGTTCCGGGTGCAGGGCATCCCGATGGTCTACGCGGTGGTCGGCGGCCAGCCGATCGACGCCTTCTCGGGCGTGGTGCCCGAGGCGCAGTTGCGGCAGTGGATCCAGGCGGTGCTCAAGGCCGGTGGCGTGACCGTCGCCGAGCCGGAGGACCCACGCCTCGACGAGGCCGACGACGCCCTGATGAGCGGCGACCTGGATGCGGCCGAGCAGGCGTACAAGAAGATCCTCGCCGAGTCCCCGGCGGACGCCGCAGCGGAGGCGGGCCTCGCCCAGGTCGGGCTGGCCCGCCGGGTGGCGGGGGCAGACCCGGGCGCGGCGATCGCCGCCGCCCAGGCCAACCCCGACGACGTCGAGGCCCAACTCCTGGCCGCCGACATCGAGGTGCTCAGCGGTCAGGCCGAGGCGGCGTACGCCCGCCTGGTGGGCCTGGTCCGCCGCACCGCCGGCGACGACCGCGAGAAGGTACGCCAGCACCTGGTCGGCCTCTTCGCGGTCGCCGGGCCGGAGGACCCGGCGGTCGCCTCGGCCCGCCGGGCGTTGGCCAGCGCCCTGTTCTGAGCACGTAGCACGCCAGCGCGGGCCGGCGTTCCGGCCGGCCCGCCCGACACCTGAGGACGGGAGCCCATGATGCGCCGGATCGCCGTCCTCGACGCGCCCAGCAACCTCGGCCTGCGCCCACCCACGCCCACCTCGGTGCCGGGCTGTGTCAAGGCCCCGGGCGCGCTGCGCGACCAGGGGCTGCTCGCCCGGCTGCGGGCCCGCGACGCCGGCTGCCTCACCCCGCCCCGCTACGACCCCGGCGACTGGCGACCCGGCGACGGGGTGTGCCACGCCCGGGAGATCGCCGACTACTCGGCGGCGCTCGCCGAGCGGATCGGCGCCATCATCGACCGCGGGGAGTTCCCGCTGGTCCTCGGGGGCGACTGCTCGATCCTGCTCGGCTCGGCGCTGGCCATGCACCGGCTCGGCGAGGCGGTCGGCGGCCGTATCGGGCTGGTCTTCGTCGACGGCCACTCCGACTTCCGGCATCCTGGCAACGCCTCCTACGTGGGCGCGGCGGCGGGGGAGGACCTCGCCCTGGTCACCGGGCGAGGGCAGGCCGACCTGGCCGCCATCGAGGGACGCCGGCCGTACTTCCGGGACATCGACGTGGTGGTGCTCGGCATCCGCGCGCAGGACGAGTACCGCCTCGACCTCCAGGCCGCCGGGATCACCACCCGTCCGGTGCCGGCGCTGCGCGCCGAGGGCGCGGCGCGTACCGCCCAGTGGGCGCACGAGCAGCTCGCCGACTGCGCCGGCTACTGGGTGCACATCGACGTGGACGTGCTGGACCCGGCCGTGATGCCGGCCGTGGACGCCCCCGACCCGGGCGGCATCGCCTTCGCCGAGCTGGAGATCCTGCTCGCCGGGCTGGTCGACACCCCGCACTGCCTCGGCGTCGAGCTGACCGTCTTCGACCCCGACTACGACCCGGACGGCGCGTACGCGGCCGAGATCGTCAACACCGTGGTGGCCGGGCTGCGCCCCGTCTCCGCCCCGGGCGCGTTGCCGCCCCGGCTGCTGCCGGACTCGTCGGCGGCTACCGCCCCCACGGTCCGCGCCTCGTCGGCCGGCAGTTCCTCGGTAGGTGCCTCGCCGGCCGGCAACTCGTCGGTCCGCGCCGTGCCGGTACCCTCGGCCCGGCGGGGCAACGGCCGTCCGGAGCCCCCGATCACGCCCTCGCCCGTTCCCGCTTCTGCCGCCGTCCCCGCCCCCGAGGACGACGATGACGACCGTCACCTGGGCGGCGTCGAGGCGCGCGCCGAGGACGTTCCGCAGGCTCTTCTCGGCCCGGTCGGGGCGGTTGATGCGGTCGGGGCGGTCGCCCCGGTGGCCGACGGCACCGGTCCCGGGGGTCCCGGCCTGGCCGCGCCGGAACCGGTCGGTCCGCCCGCCTCCGCCGGGCCTGGCCTGTTGCGCCGGGCACCGCTCGCGGGCCCGGGCCCGGAGGATTCGCCGCCCGCGACCGACGACGGCACCTCGCCGTCCACCGCCGGCATCGCCTGACGACCGTCGGGGTCTCCGGCAGAGCCGGGCCACCGGTTCGTTCGGTTAGTCCGGTTCGGTTGATCCGGCGGCCCGGTCGTGCGTCGTCCGATCCGGTTGATCCAGGGCAGCCGGGTCGGTGTCGGTCCCGGAGTGTGTCGATGGCTGCCCCATCCGTAGGGGCAGCTCGACAGCGTCGAGTGTCGTCGCGCGTCAGCGGGCTAGGGCGCGCAGGAAACGCTCGGCGGCGGGGACGGCGGTGGCGGTGCTGGCGCCGCCCTGCTCGACGAAGACCGCGAACGCGACGTCACCCTGCCAGCCGACGAACCAGGCGTGCGTGTGCGCCGGGTTGTTGTCGTACTCGGCGGTGCCGGTCTTGCCGTGCACCGGCGCGCCCGGCACGTCCTTCAGCGCGGTGCCGGAGCCCGCCGTCACCACCTCGCGCATCATCGCCTTGACCGCCTCGACCGACTCCGGCTTGAGCTGCGGGCCGGGGGCGGCCGGCTGCGCCGGGGCCGGGTCAAGCACCAGTTTCGGCTGTTCGAAGCGCCCCCGGGCGACCGCCGCGGTGGCGGACGCCATGGCCAGCGGGCTGACGACCGTGGTGCCCTGTCCGATCGCGGCGGCGGCCTGCTCGGTCGCGCCGCCGTTCGCGGAGACCTTGCCCGTGAAGGCGTCGAGGCCGACGTCCCACTGCCCCTCCAGCCCGAGCGACCGGCCGGCGACGGCCAGCCCGTCGGGGCCGAGCTTCGGCGCCAGCGCCGCGAACGCCGTGTTGCAGGACTTGGCGAAGTCGGTGCGGAACGGCACCGCCCCCAGCTCGAAGTTGTCGGAGTTCTTGAACGGCCGGCCGTCCACCGTGAACGTCTTCGGGCAGGCCACCGTGGTGTCCGGCGTCACCGCGCCGAGGTCGAGCAGGCCGAGCGCGCTGACCATCTTGAACGTGGAGCCCGGCGGGACCTGGGCGGTGAAGGCCAGGTTCTCCCCGGCCGCGCCGGGACCGTTGGCGGCGGCGAGCACGGCACCGTCGCTGATCCGCACCGCCACCAGCGCCGCCCGGCGCTTCTCGGCGCGCAGGGCGGCGTCGGCCGCGTTCTGGGTGGCCACGTCGAGCGTGGTCTTCAGCGGCTGCCCCGGCTGCGGCTCGCGGCGGAACACCTCGGTGCCGGTGGGGACCAGCGTGCCGTCCGGGCCGGGGCGCTCGGTGATCACGGTCAGCCCGGGTGCGCCGCGCAGCCGCTCGTCGTAGCGGCCCTGGAGGCCGCCGTGGCCGACCAGGTCGCCGGCCGCGTACCGGTCGGGGTGCTTCGCCAGGTCGTCGGCCTGGGCCGGGTCGACCGAGCCGAGCACCGCCCGGGCGAACTCGCGGGTGGGCGCGAGGTCGAGCTTGTCGCTGCGGAACTTGGTGCCCGGCAGGTCGTAGATGCGGGTCTTGATCTGCCGGTACGCCTCCTCGCGCAGGGTGACCACCTCGACGAACGCGCCCGGGTCGGCGTCGGCGAGCCGCTTGGGCAGGCCGGAGAGGTCCACCGGCGGGGTGATCGCCGGCCGGATCGCCCGGAAGGCCGCGTCCAGCTTCCGGGTCAGGCCCGCCACGTCGGTGACCTCGCTCGGTTGCAGCCCCACCCGCACCACGGGCCGGGGCGCCACGATCGGCTGGCCGGCGGCGTCGAGCACCGCGGCCCGGGGACCGGGGTCCCGACGCAGCCCGAGCCGGTCGCCCCGGCTGAGCTGCTCCTGCACCAGCTGCGGCTCCCAGATCACCCGCCACTCGTCGTCGCCGCCGCGGCTGAGCCGCACCTGCCGGTCGTACGCCCAGCGGGTCTGGCCCGGGAGGCTCCACTCGACCTTGACCACCGCCGTCGCGACGTCCGCCGTGATCTTCGCGTCGCCCTGGCGGGTCAGCGCCGGCGGCGTGGCCGCCAGCTCGCCGGAGAGCTCCTTGATCTCGTGGGACACGTCGGCGGCCGGCACCTTCGCGCCCGCCGGGTCCACGAACCCGACGGCCTGGAGGTCGCCGGAGCGCCAGCCGGCCAGGAACGCGTCGACGCTGCGCTCCGGCCCGTCGTTGTCCGAGCAGGCGGTGAGCGCGCCGGCCGCGAGCGCCGTCACGGCGAGCAGCGCGAGCGACGGGCGGAGCCGGTTGCGAGGGTGACGGCTGGGGTACGAGGGGTGCATGGAGCAGTCCTCCGATCTCGGAACTGCCGTCACGCTAGTACGGCCGCGCCGTCCGCATCGTCCCCAGGCGGCTGTGACGTGCGTAAAGACGGGCCTGCGACGGGGTGATGAACAACCGGTGGCGGGGTAACCCCCGACCGGCCAACCTCGTATCCGCAACGGGTGAAAGGACAAAGTCCGGAACCGGACGTCCGCACCGTGGTCCGCCGACGAAGGCGCGGAACGGCAGGCCTAGGCTGGGCGGCAGAGTGACCCACAACGCGGTGGGTCGAGGGGAGTGGCACCGATGGACCGGCGTCCGGCGATCAAACCGGGACCCGACCTCCGGCAGGATGACACCAGCCGGGACGACAGCTTCGATTCGGCAACCGACGGGGACGGCTTCGGCCGGCCCGACACAGGGGTGACCGGGATGACCGGTACGAGTTTCGACACCATCTACGACCTGGGCCTGCCCGCTGACGCGCTGGCCGACGACGTGGAGGACAACGAGCTCGACGAGCCGGTACCCAACGCGGAGCGCCTGGTGGCCCAGGCCGTGGCGCTCGCCGGCGACGACCACGACGTGGCGACCCTGGTCAGCCGCTTCTGGCGGTTCGCGCCGGACGAGGAGCTGATCGGCTTTACCGCCGAGGAGATGCTCGACGCGGCGCGCGCGCACCGGGACCTGGCCGAGCAGCGGGTGCCGGGCGAGTTGAAGCTCCGCATCCACGAGCCCGACGCCGACCAGCACCACACGGTCATCGAGATCGTGACCGACGACATGCCCTTCCTGGTCGACTCGGTGACCGCCCTGCTCAACGCGCGCCACCTGGACGTGCACCTGCTGGTGCACCCGCTGGTGGTGGTGCGGCGCGAGCCGCTGGGCCGGCTGGTCGAGGTCTCCGCCGACGTCGAGCCCGACGACGCGCTCGCCGGCGACCTGGTCGAGAGCTGGATGCACATCGAGATCGACCCGGTCCGGGACGCCGCCGAACGGGAGAAGCTGCGCCGCGAGCTCCAGCGCGTGCTGACCGACGTGCGGGAGGCGGTCGAGGACTGGCCGAAGATGCGCCAGCGGGCCCTCGCCCTCGCCGACGAGCTGGCCGCCGCGCGGACGTCGGACAACCGGCCGCCGGTGCCGGAGAAGGACATCACCGACTCGGTGGAGTTGCTCCGCTGGCTCGCCCACGACCACTTCACGTTCCTCGGCTACCGGGAGTACCGCCTGGCCGACGCCGGCGACGGGGGTCAGGCGCTGGAGGCCGTGCTCGGCACCGGGCTGGGCATCCTGCGCCAGGACTCCCCGGAGGCCCGGCCGCTGTCGTCGATGACGCCGGAGGCGCACGAGAAGGTCACCGAGAAGCGCCTGCTGATCATCACCAAGGCGAACTCGCGGGCGACCGTGCACCGCTCCGCCTACCTCGACTACATCGGCTTCAAGATCTTCAACGAGGCCGGCGAGGTGGTCGGCGAGCGGCGCTTCCTGGGCCTGTTCTCCACGGCCGCGTACCGCACCAGCGTGTGCGAGCTGCCGGTGGTCCGCCGCAAGGTGGCCGAGGTGCTGGACCGCTCCGGCCTGAGCCAGCGCAGCCACTCCGGCAAGGACCTGCTGCAGATCCTGGAGACCTACCCGCGCGACGAGCTGTTCCAGATCAAGACCGACGACCTCTACCACGCGGTGATCGGCGTGCTGCGGATGGCCGGTCGCCGGCAGCTGCGGGTGTTCCTGCGCCGGGACGCGTACGGGCGGTTCATCTCCTGCCTGATCTACCTGCCCCGGGACCGGTTCACCACGCAGAACCGGCTGCGCATGCAGGACATCCTGCTCCGCGAGCTGCACGGCGTCGGGGTCGACTACACGACCCGGGTCACCGAGTCGATGCTCGCCCGGGTGCACTTCACCGTCCGGACCGACCCGACCAAGCCCCCGAGCGACATCGACGCCGACCTGCTCGCCGAGGAGCTGGCCGACGCCACCCGGCTGTGGGACGACGACTACCGGCTGGTGTTGGAGCGCAAGCTCGGCGACGAGCAGGCCAAGCACCTGTTCAGCCGGTACGCCGACGCCTTCCCGGAGGGCTACAAGGACGGCCACACGCCGTACGAGGCGATGAAGGACCTGGCCAAGCTGGAGCTGCTGGAGGAGCCCGGCCAGCTGGAGATGCACCTGTTCCGCAAGCAGGCAGCGCCGCGGGCCGGCGGGCGGGGCCCGGACGTCGACGAGGCGATGGACGTCCGCTTCAAGGTCTACCGGTACGGCGAGCCGATGATGCTCTCCGCCGTGCTGCCGGTGCTGCACTCCCTGGGCGTCCGGGTGGTCGACGAGCACCCGTACGAGGTGGACCGGATCGACGGCCGCGTCTACCTCTACGACTTCGGGCTGCGGCTGCCGGAGGGGCACCAGGAGCTGGCCGAGGTGCGCCCGCATGTGGAGAACGCCTTCGCGGCGGCGTGGCGGGGCGAGGCCGAGGTCGACGGCTTCAACGAGCTGGTGCTGCGTTCCGGCCTCACCTGGCGGCAGGTGGTGGTGCTGCGGGCGTACGCGAAGTACCTGCGCCAGACCGGCGCGGTCTTCTCGCAGGAGTACATGGAGTCGACCTTCATCGCGTACCCGAGGATCGTCGCGCTGCTGGTGGAGCTCTTCGAGGTCCGGTTCGCGCCGGGCGCGATGGGTCACGAGGAGCGGGAGCGGCGCAGCGAGAAGCTGGTCGCGGAGATCCGGGGCGCGCTGGACGACGTCGTCAGCCTCGACCAGGACCGGATCCTGCGCGCCTACCTGACGCTGATCCAGGCCACCCTGCGCACCAGCTTCTACCAGAAGCGCGAGGACGGACGGCCGAAGTCGTACGTGGCGTTCAAGCTGGACCCGCAGGCGATCCCCGACCTGCCGGCGCCCCGGCCGAAGTTCGAGGTCTTCGTGTACTCGCCGCGCTTCGAGGGCGTGCACCTGCGGTTCGGGCCGGTGGCCCGGGGCGGGCTGCGCTGGTCCGACCGCCGGGAGGACTTCCGCACCGAGGTGCTCGGCCTGGTCAAGGCGCAGATGGTGAAGAACGCCGTGATCGTGCCGGTCGGCGCGAAGGGCGGCTTCGTGCTCAAGCAGAAGCCGGGGGACCGCGACGAGGCGGTCGTCTGCTACAAGGAGTTCATCTCGGCGCTGCTGGACGTCGCGGACAACATCGTCAGCGGCGAGATCGTGCCGCCGGAGGACGTGGTCCGGCACGACGGCGACGACCCGTACATGGTGGTCGCGGCGGACAAGGGCACGGCGACGTTCTCGGACATCGCCAACGAGATCTCCACGGCGCACAACTTCTGGCTCGGCGACGCGTTCGCCTCCGGCGGCTCCGCCGGGTACGACCACAAGAAGATGGGCATCACCGCCCGGGGCGCCTGGGAGTCGGTGAAGCGGCACTTCCGCGAGATGGGCCACGACACCCAGACCCAGGACTTCACCGTCGTGGGCGTGGGCGACATGTCCGGCGACGTGTTCGGCAACGGGATGCTGTTGTCGGAGCACATCCGGCTGGTGGCCGCGTTCGACCACCGGCACATCTTCCTCGACCCGGACCCGGACGCCGCCACCTCGTACGCGGAGCGGAAGCGGTTGTTCGAGCTGCCCCGCTCGTCGTGGGAGGACTACGGCCGGGAGCTGATCTCGGCCGGCGGCGGTGTGTACCCGCGTACCGCCAAGTCGGTGCCGATCTCGCCGCAGGTCCGCGAGCGGCTCGGCCTGGACGCCGAGGTGGAGCAGCTCTCGCCGCAGGAGCTGATGAAGGCGATCCTGACCGCGCCGGTCGACCTGTTCTGGAACGGCGGCATCGGCACGTACGTGAAGGCCTCCAGCCAGACCAACGCGGAGGTGGGCGACAAGTCCAACGACGCGATCCGGGTGGACGGCCGGAACCTGCGCTGCCGGGTGGCCGGCGAGGGCGGCAACCTGGGCTGGACCCAGCTCGGCCGGATCGAGTACGCCCAGACCGGCGGCCGGATCTACACGGACTTCATCGACAACGCGGCCGGGGTGGACTGCTCCGACCACGAGGTGAACATCAAGATCCTGCTGAACACGGCGGTCGCCGACGGCGCGCTGACCCTCCCCGAGCGGGACGAGCTGCTCGCCGACATGACCGACGAGGTCGCCGAGCTGGTGCTGCGGGACAACTACGACCAGGCCCGGGCGATCAACAACGCGCAGGCGCAGGCCGCCTCGCTGCTGCCGGTGCACCGGCGGATGATCACCGAGCTGGAGCGTTCCGGGGCGCTGGACCGGTCCCTGGAGGCGCTGCCTCCGGACGACGAGCTGGCGGTGCGGACCGAGTCCGGGCTGACCGCGCCGGAGTTCGCGGTGCTGCTGGCGTACGTCAAGATCGTCCTGGAGACGGAGATCCTCGCCGAGGGGCTCGCGGACGAGGAGTGGACGACCGACGTCCTGGTCAACTACTTCCCGACGCCGATGCGCGAGCGGTTCGCCGACCGGATGGGCCAGCACCGGCTGCGCCGGGACATCGTGACCACCGTCCTGGTCAACGAGGCGATCAACCGGGGCGGCATCACGTTCGTCTTCCGGGTGGTCGAGGAGACGGCCGCCTCGGCGGCGGACGTGATCCGGGCGTACGTGGTGGTCCGCGAGGTGTTCGGGCTGCGCGAGCTGTGGGACGCCGTGGAGGCCCTGGACAACAAGGTCGACCCGGAGCTGCAGACGAGCGTCTACCTGGACACCCGGCGGCTGCTGGACCGGGCGGTGCGGTGGTTGGTGACCAACCGCCGCTCGCCGATCGACGTGCCGGCGGAGATCGCCCGGTTGCGCGACGGCGTGGCCCGGCTCCTGCCCGACCTGGAGGAGCGCTTCTACGGCAGCGAGCGGGAGTCGCTGGCGGCCCACATCGACTCGCTGACCGAGCGAGGGCTGCCGCGCGACCTGGCCGAGCAGACGACCCGGCTGATGTACAGCTTCGGCCTGCTCGACGTGGTGGAGACGGCGGCGAGCAGCGGGCGCGACGTCGGCGAGGTGGCCTCGGTCTACTTCGTGCTCTCCGACCGCTTCCGGGTCGACTCGCTGCTGTCGAAGATCTCCCTGCTGCCGCGGGAGGACCGCTGGCAGACGCTGGCCCGGATGGCGCTGCGCTACGACCTGTACGCCGCGCTGGCCGCGCTGACCGCCGAGGTGCTCGACTCCACCCCCGGCACCCTGCCGCCGCAGGAGCGGGTGCAGGAATGGGAGCAGTCGAACGCCACGTCGATCCACCGGGCCGAGCGGGCGATGGGGGAGTTCGACGAGTCCCGGGCGGACCTCGCCGCCCTGTCGGTGCTGCTGCGCCAGATCCGCACCCTGGTGCGGACCTCCGCCGCCGCCTGACGCCGGACACGCCACGCGGTCCGGCCGGTCGGTTCCCCGACCGGCCGGACCGCGTCGTCGTCTTCCGGGGCGTGCCCCGCTGCCGTGCCGCGGGAGCGGCGGCCACGACGTGGTCGATGCCGCCGCCACCGCCCGGCGGTGGTGGATGCCGCCACCGCCCGGCCGGGACCGTGCGCCCGCCGGCCGCGGGGCCCTGGATCAGGCGGTCATGGAGGCGAAGACGACCACGTTGTCCGGGTAGCTGCGCGCCGCCTCGTCGAAGACGCCGCCGCAGGTGACCACCCGCAGGCCGGGCCCGTCGCTGGGGCCGTAGACCTGCTCCGTCGGGAACTCGGTCTTCGGGTACGCCTTCACCGACTCGACCGTGAACGTGACCTGCTGCCCGTCCTTGCGGGTGACGGTGATCGTGTCACCGGGTTGCAGGGCGCCGAGGGAGAAGAAGACCGCCGGTCCGATCTCCGCCGAGTCGACGTGCCCGACGATGACCGCGTTGCCGACCTCCCCCGGGCTGGGTCCCGGCTCGTACCAGCCGGCGCGCTGCGCCTGCTCTAGCGGGGGCACCTGGACGGTGCCGTCCGGGTTGGTGCTGAGCGACATGATCGGGGCGTCGACCCCGATCCGGGGGATGCTGATCGTGGTGGGGGTGGAACGGGCCAGCCCCGTGGCGGCCCCGCCGGCGACGTCCGGGTCCGCGCCGTCGGCCGCCGGCCCGGAGGCGGCCTGCGCCAGGGGCTGCGGCGGGCGGGGAGCGGGCGCGGTCCTGACCGACGCGCCGATCATGCCGGCGCCCACCATGGCGACCAGGACGATGGCGACCGCGCCGGCGGCGCGCCACGGTTTCCCGTGACGGCCGCCGGCCCATCTCGCCGTCATGTCAGACCAGCGACTCATCGGTCCGACGCCGACGCATCAGCACCAGGCCGCCCAGGGCGGCCGCGCCGAGCAGGCTGGCCCCACCGGCGGCCAGGCCCCGGTCGGTCCCGGCGCCGGCACCGCCGTCGCCGCCGTCGACCCCGCCGCGCGGCAGGACGACGAGCTCACCCTCGCCGCACGAGCCCTTGAGCTCGTAGCGGCCCGGCTTGGCGTCCTCGGAGACCTCGGCCTCGCCGTAGTAGACGAAGTCACGCTTGTGCTCCCAGCGGTCCTTGTCCTTGTCGTCCTTCCGGGACTCCTCGTCGGACCAGTCCTTCTTCTCGTGGTCCTTCTTCCGGTCGCCCTCGTCCGAGCCGTACCCCTCGTGGTCCTTGCGGTCCTCCTCGCGGCCGCTGTCGCCACGGTCCGAGCCCCAGCTGTCCGAGCCGTACTGGTCGTGGTCCTTGCGGTCCTCGCCCTCGCGGCCACCCTCGGCGTCCTGGCCGTGCTCGTAGCCCTTCCAGCCGCCCTCGTCGGCGGCGCCGCCGCCCTGGCCGCCGCCGGTCGACGGCTGCGGCTTGGCGGTCTCGTCCTTGCCTTCGTGGTCCTTGCCCTTGTCGTGGTCCTTGCCCTTGTCGTGCTCCTTGCCCTTGTCGTGCTCCTTGCCTTCGTGGTCCTTGCGCTTGTCGTGGTCCTTGCCCTTGTCGTGGTCCTTGCCCTTGTCGTGGTCGCCGGAACCCTCCTCCCCGCGCCAGCCGTCGCGGTCCTCGGCCGGCTTGAGCTTGACCTTGCCCGTGACCTTGGACCACACGTAGGCGTGCTCCTGGCGCTCCGAGCAGACCTCGAGCAGCTTGACCGTGTCGCCCGCCTTGACGACGTGGGGCTTGGCGTAGACCTTGCCCTCGTCGTGGTGGCCGTCCGCGAACGCGATACCCGGCGTGAACACGAGCAGGGAGGCACCACCGAGGGCAGCGCCCGCAACGACCTTCCCGAGCATCTTGTTTGCCATGACCTGCGTCACTCCATCCCTGTTGTCCTGGGCTCGGTGGCAACCGAGCTACGAACGACGTTAGGCCGTTTCACGAGCTATGCAGGGAAAGATTCGTGTTTTAACCTATGTAGGGCATGCGGGCGACAGGCGTGATATGCCCGTTTTCGTACCCTATGTGGCTCGCCGTGCCACTCCCACCCGCCGGGCACCGCGACGGCTGCATCGTGCCGGTCGGGGCCCTCGGTGGGTATCGTCCCGGCGACCCCGCCGCCCACCAACCCCGTCGCCGACCACCCGGCCCCCGCCCGGCCAGCGGGTGGACGACTCCTACCTGAACGCCCAGGGGTACGTGAACCGGAGTCGAAGGCCAAGGCGGAGTCGGTGCGGCCGAACCTGGTGACCAACACCTCCGGCCAGCCCGGCGGCACCGCCATGTGCGACACGGTCAAGACCAACGGCGCCTACGTCAACGGCATCGGGTACGCCCTGGCGAAGCTGGGTGCGATCGGCAACGTCCACAACCACATCGACGCCGCCCAGCACGGCTGGATCGGCTGGACAGCAACTTCGGCCCGACCGCTGGAGAGCGCTGCGGTCGCCTGTGGCAGCACTGTGGACAAGGCGCGCGGCGGCATGCTGGACCGACGGCTCCCGCAACGGCTGGGGCGGCTCCGCCCGCCCACCGGCCCGGTCGCGACGACCAGTGTGGACACCCACGTCAACGGCGGCCGGGTGCCGGGGCGAGTCGGACGGCGCCAGCAGGGAGATCCCGAACAACGCGGGTAAGGGCTTCGACCGGATGTGCGACCCGACCGACCCCGGCGACGCCCGCAACGGCAACAACCCCAGCGGGGCCCTGCCGGACGCCCGATCTCGGGGGACTGGTTCCCCGCGCAGTTCACGCAGCTCGTGCAGAACGCGTACCCGCCGCTGGCAGTAGGTGAGGCGCTCCGGCGGCGGGGTTCCCCGGGCCCCCGGCCCGACCGCTCGACGGTCGGGCCGGGGGTTCGTCGCGTACGGCGGTCAGGGGACCGTCCTCTCGATCGCCGCCCGGCCCAGCTCGGCCAGGTCCCGGCGGGCCCGCTCGATGTTCTCCGGCGTCAGATCCTGGCCCCGGGCCGCCACCAGGTCCTCCGGCTCCCAGGGCTGCTCCGCGCCGGTGCGGATGTTGTCCGGCGCCGCCCCCGTGCCGGTGCCGGTGGCCCCGGTGCCGGCGGCGTACGGGTCACCGATCAGCTCGTCGGTCGGCGCGCCGCCCCGCGGCTGGTCACCGGGCTCCGCGAAGGACGGAGTGTCCCGGTCGGCGCCGCCGCCGGTCATCAGCTGGGGGATGCCGGTGTCGTCCTCGACCGCCGCGGCCACCTCGGGGCTCTCCTCCAGCGGTCGGTCACGGTCACGATCCGTCATGTGGCTGCCCTCCTGCCGCCAGGTGGTTTCCTGATCCTCCCGGCGTACCCCGCGTGGCGGCGCCCATGCCCGGATGCGGGCCGGGCGGTTCAGCGCGCGTCTCGTCGGGGGTCTCCGGCGGCTCGGCCGGGTAGCGCCACTGCCGCAGCCAACACGCCGAACGCGGGCATGCCGAGGCCGGCATAGGGGTTGATCCGGACACCCCGCGCCTTCTCGACCCGGCGGAGGGCGCCGTCGAAGACGCCGACGAGGGCGACGCGTGCAGCGTGAACAGGCCACCGATCACCCGCCGGATGTCGAACGGCCTGCCCGGCCGTCGCGCCGGGCAGGCTGCCGACGCGGGCCCGCGCCGGCACGAGCGCACCGCCACGCGCCCCCGGGCCGGTCCGCCCGGGGCCCGTGGGAGCGGTCAGCGTCCGAGCACGCGGTCGAGGAAGTCGCGGTAGTGGCGGACCGCCATCCGCAGCTGCTCGGTGTCGGCCGAGCCGGCGTCCTGCCAGCCGCCCAGCTTGTTCTTCTGCGCGGACAGCGCCGAGGCGAGCGCCTGGATCGCCTCGTCGACCAGCGACTGTGCCTCCCCGGCCGCCGCGCGGGGGTCGTCCACGAACCGCAGCTGGACGTCCCGCCAGCGGTCCCGGAAACCCTGCGCCGCCGCGGAGTCGAAGAGCGTGGCCGGCTCGGCGGCGACGGTCGACCCCGCCGGTCGGGACGTCCCGGCCGACTCCAGCGAGCCGGCGGCGGCACCCGTGCGCCCGGCCGACGCGTGCTCGGCGTCGGGGTCGACCATGGCGGGGGTGGCGCTGCCGTACCCGGGCCCGCCGGCCGCGGCGGTCCCCGGGGCGTCCGTCCCGCCGGTCAGGTCGGACCGGCGCTCGGGGCCACCGTCGGTGACGTCCGGCGGCAGCACGGTCGTGCCGCCCCGTGACCCGCCGGGCTCGTCGGGTCGGCCCTCGCCACGCTCGCCGGCACCGCGGAACTCGGCGGTCGGGTCGGCCCGGCGCCCCTCCCGGGCGCCGTCCACGGCCCCGTCGCCCGGACGCGCGGTCGACTCCGTACGCGGGTCGACCTCGTCCTCCGGGCGGGGGCTGGCCAGGGCGGACGCGGCCACCGCGTCGCCGACGGTGGTGGCGCCGAAGGCCGTCGGCAGCGGACCCGGCTCGTGGAACTCCGGACGCCCGCCGTCGGCGTCCCGGCCGCCGGAGCGTGCCGCGCCGGCACCCTGGTCGCGGGACCGTGCCGCGTCGGCGTCCCGATCGCCGGACCGCTCGTCGCCGGCCGTCCCGCGGCGCGGGGCCCGCTCGCCGGCGACCGCCGGGTCGTCGAACGTGCCCCGGTCGTCGAGGGCGTCCTCGGGCACCTCGGCGCGGCCGGCCTGGTCGCCGGGTGGCGGCACCGGCACCGGCGTGGAGCGGACGGCCTCGGGGTGCTCGTTGCCCACCCGCTGCTCTTCCTGTCGCATCGCGGTCTCCTCAGCGGCTCGTGACGTCGTGCTGGCTGTCCGGACTGCGCTGCTCGGGCGGCCGGTGCCCGACCGGCTCCTCGCCGAGCAGGTCGGCGAAGAGGGCGCGGTAGTGGACCACGGCCTGGCGGAGCTCCTCGGTGCTGGCCTCGCCGCGCGAGTTGCGCAGGTGGATCTCGTGGGCGTCGCGGTAGTGGCCCAGCGTGCGGGCGTGTTCCACCGAGAGGTGGGCGATCTGGTCGGAGAAGTCGCCGGTCGGGTAGCCCCGTTCGGCGATGAGCCGGGTGACCAGTTTGTCCGCGTCGCCCACGGTCTCGGCCGGGGAGTCCACGAAGCGGACCTGGATCTCCTCCCAGGCGGCGGCGTACCGGGCGCGGGACTCGGGGGCGAGGGGGGTGAGCGTGAGCTCGGCGTGGCGGCGCTCCCGCTCGCGCAGCTCCCGCTCGGCGGCGGTACGGCTGTCCCGTTCGGCGACGGCGCGGTCGTACTCGGGACCGAACCGCGACCGCAGCGCCCGACGACGGGCGTACGACCGGGCGGCCACGGCCAGCGCCGCGATCACCAGCACGACGAGAACTATGACGATTACCTGCGTGGGCGACATGGCTCCTCCTTCGGCAGTGGTATTCCCTCCGCTCCGTGATCGCCAATCCCGTTCCGCGGCACTTTCCTGACGAACCCGACCGGGCGGCATCCCCCGTACCGACATGACGAGTCGCACAGAGCGATCGCCCCCGAAAACTTGACTCATTCCAGAAAAGGCGCTTGGGTGGGGTGATGCCGGTCGAGACCGACGTCGAACGCCTCCGGGCCGCCGGGTTGCGGGTCACGCAGCCCGGCGGGCCGGCCCGCTACGGGCTGGCCGGGGACGACCACGACCACCTGGTCCGACGGGAGCACCGCCGGTGACGCCAGCCGTCACACCGATCAGGAGGAGCGCCATGAGCGACCCGCAGGCCAGCAAGCCGATCCTCACCACCCGTCAGGGTCACCCCGTGCACAACAACCAGCAGCAGCGGACGGTCGGTTCGCGTGGCCCGGCGACGCTGGAGAACTACCACTTCCTCGAGAAGATCAGCCACTTCGACCGGGAGCGCATCCCGGAGCGGGTGGTGCACGCGCGCGGCTTCGTCGCGCACGGCGAGTTCGAGGCGTACGGGACGATCGGTGACCAGCCGGCGTCGAGGTACACCCGGGCCAAGCTGTTCCAGAACAAGGGCAAGAAGACCCCGGTCACCATCCGCTTCTCCACCGTCATCGGCGGCCGGGACTCCTCCGAGGCGGCCCGCGACCCGCGCGGCTTCGCGGTGAAGTTCCGCACCGACGACGGCAACTGGGACCTGGTGGGCAACAACCTCCAGGTCTTCTTCATCCGCGACGCGATCAAGTTCCCCGACGTGATCCACTCGCTGAAGCCGGACCCGGTGACCTTCCGCCAGGAGCCGAACCGGATCTTCGACTTCATGTCGAACACGCCCGAGTCGATGCACATGCTGACCTGGCTCTTCTCCCCGTACGGCATCCCGAAGAACTACCGGACCATGCGCGGGTCCGGGGTGAACACCTACCGGCTGGTCAACGCCGAGGGCGAGGGCGTGCTGGTCAAGTTCCACTGGTTGTCGCAGCAGGGCGAGCACAACCTCACCCAGGCCGAGGCGGACGCCATCCAGGCCACCGACCTGGGCCACGCGTCCAAGGACCTCTACGAGGCGATCGAGCGCGGCGACCACCCGAAGTGGGAACTCAACGTCCAGGTCATGAGCGACGACGAGCACCCGGAGCTGGACTTCGACCCGCTCGACGACACCAAGATCTGGCCGGAGGAGGACTTCCCCTACCTGCCGGTCGGCATGATGACGCTCAACCGCAACATCAGCGACCACCACAACGAGAACGAGCAGATCGCCTTCGGCACCGGCGTGCTGGTCGACGGGATCGACTTCTCCGACGACAAGATGCTGGTCGGGCGCACGTTCTCCTACTCGGACACCCAGCGTTACCGGGTCGGGCCGAACTACCTCCAGCTGCCGGTCAACCGGCCGCGCGAGGACGTGGTCGTCAGCACCAACCAGGGCGGCGGCCAGATGTCGTACGGGGTGGACAACCGGGGCGGCAACCCGCACATCAACTTCGAGCCGTCCTCGGTCGCCGGGCTCCGGGAGGCCGACGAGTCCTACCGGGAGTACCGCCCGTTCGTCTCCGGTCAGGTCATGAAGGCCCCGATCGAGCGGCAGAACAACTACTCCCAGGCGGGCCGCCGCTACCGCGAGATGGCCGACTGGGAGCGCGACGACCTGATCCTCAACCTGACCACGCTGCTGGCGCAGTGCGACAAGCACATCCAGGAGAAGATGGTCTGGCACTTCAGCCAGTGCGACGAGGACTACGGCCGTCGGGTCGCCGAGGGTCTCGGCATCTCCGTCAGCGCCTGACCCGCACCACCCACCGAACGCCCCGCCGGCCCCGGCGGGGCGTTCGTCCGCTGTGGACGTCCGTCCGGTAGGCCCGACGCGACGGACGGTAGTGCATCGGGCGGGATTTACGTATCCTGCCCAAGGCGTCCGTCGGACGGGCCGGCACCGTGGGCCGTGACCGTCCGACCCGGACGCTGCCCGGCCGGCGCCGGCGCCCCCGCAGCCACACCTTCCGGGCGAGGTCTGATTGAAATCCCGCGACTGGCCGATCCGCTCCAAGCTGACCGCGCTGGTCGTCGTCCCGGTGACCGCGCTGCTGGCGCTCTGGATCTTCGCCACGACGCTGACGTTCGGGCCGGCCCTCGACCTGCTCGCCGCCCGGACCCTCCTCTACGACCTCGGCCACCCCGGCGAGACGGTGGTGGCCGAGCTGCAACGGGAGCGCCGGCTCTCGGTGGTGCACCTGGCCGGCGGGGACGTCGCGCCCGGGCTCGCCGAGCAGCGCCAGCGGACCGACCGCGCGGTCGCCGAGCTGCGCCGCCGGGTCGGCGGGGAGGAACTGCGCGACGCCGCCGGCGACCACCTCGACACCCGGGTCGACCGTCTCGTCACCGCGCTGGACGCGCTGCCCGCCGGGCGGGGGTTCATCGACCGGCGTGAGGTCGACCGGGCCGGCGCGGTCGGGCTCTACAGCGGGATGATCTCCTCGGCCTTCCAGGCGTTCTCGGCCATGGCGAACCTGCCCGACGGGGACCTGAACCGCCAGGCGCTCGCCGTCACCGCGCTCGGCCGCTCCCGGGAGCTGCTCGGCCAGACCGACGCCCTGCTGGCCGGGGCGTTCACCGCCGGCCGGTTCGCCGAGGGTGAGCACACCCAGGTCGTGCAGACCATCGCCAACCAGCGGTTCCTCGCCGAGGCGGCGGTCGCGGACCTGCCCGACGCGGAGCGCGCCGCGTTCCAGCGGCTGACCGAGGGGGAGGTCTTCGGCCGGCTGCGGGCGATGCAGGACGCCCTGGTCGGCGCCGGGTCGTCGACCCGGCCGGCGGTGGACCCGGCGCAGTGGCAGGCCAGCTACGAGGCCGTGCAGCAGGCGCTGCGGGAGTTCGAGCTGGCCCAGGCCGACGGGCTCGCCGACCGGTCGGTGCCGACGGCCGTCGGCATCCTCGTCCGGCTCGCCGCCGCCGGGGTGCTCGGCCTGGCCGCCGTCGTGGTCTCGGTCCTGGTGGCGCTGCGGGTCGGTCGTTCCCTCGCGCAGCGGCTCACCGGCGTACGCACGGCCGCGCTGGACATGGCCGAACGCCGGCTGCCCGACGTGGTGGCCCGCCTGCGCCGGGGCGAGCAGGTCGACGTCGCCCGGGAGGCGCCCGCGCTGGAGTACGGCGGCGACGAGATCGGCCAGGTGGCGCGGGCCTTCACCGAGGTGCAGCGGACGGCGGTCCGCTCGGCCGTCGACGAGGTCACCCTGCGCCGGGGGCTCAACGAGGTCTTCCTCAACATCGCCCGCCGCAGCCAGGGGCTGGTGCACCGGCAGCTCGTCCTGCTCGACCGGATGGAGCGGCACACCGAGGACCCGGACGAGCTGGCCGAGCTGTTCCGCGTCGACCACCTCGCCACCCGGCTGCGGCGGCACGCGGAGGGCCTGGTCATCCTGGCCGGCGCCGCCCCCGGGCGGGGCTGGCGCAACCCGGTCGCGATGGTCGACCTGATCCGGGGCGCCATCTCCGAGGTGGAGTCGTACGACCGCGTCGACATCGCCGCGGTGCAGCCCGGCGGCGCACTGGGGCGGGCCGTCGGCGACGTGATCCACCTGCTCGCCGAGCTGATCGAGAACGCCGCGGCGTTCTCCCCGCCGCACACCCGGGTGGAGGTCTCCGGACAGCACGTGGCCAACGGCTACGCCGTCGAGGTCACCGACCGCGGCCTGGGCATGACCGCCGCCGCGCTGGAGGACGCGAACCGGCGGCTGGCCCGGTCCCCCGACTTCGAGCCCGTCGAGACGGCCCGGCTCGGCCACTTCGTGGTGGCCCGGCTCGCCGCCCGGCACGGGGTCCGGGTGCGGCTGCGCCCGTCCGACGGAGGCGGCTTGACCGCCGTCGTGCTCATCCCCGCCGACCTGGTCACCGACGAGCCGTCCCTGCTGCCCGAGGGCGTCGCCCCGCCGGAGCGCGAGTCCGGGGCGACACCGGAGGAACGGCGGATGGCCCGGGCGAGCCGGCTGGGCACGCTGCCCCGGCCCCATTCCGCCCGAGCCGCCGCACCCGGCGCGATGCCGCCTTCCGCAGCCCCGGCCGCCACGGCCACGTTCTCCGCAGCTCCCGCCTCCGCCGCGCCGGACCAGCCCGGCCGCGCCGCCGGCCCGGCCCCGGCCGCGTCCGGCGTCGGGGGCCCGGCCTCAGCCGGCCCGGACCGGGCCGCCTCCGCGTCCCGAGGCCCAGCCCTCGCCGACCCGGTGCCCGGAGGCCCCGCCCCCGCCGGCCGGGTACCCGGAGGCCCCGGCCCCGCCGAGAGCGCCGGGGAGATCGACGGGCTGCCGCGTCGGGTGCGGCGTCACGGGCCGGCCGTCCGGCAGCGGCGGTCGACGCCGGACGCTCCCGGGGGCGGGCCGGCGGTCGGGCACCCCGCGGCGGCCCGGCATCCGGGCGTCGACGGCCCGACGCCGCGGCCACCGGTGATCGAGAGCCCGACCCCGCGCACCCCGGAGGAGGCGCGGCGCGCCATGTCCGCCCTACAGGCAGGCACCGCCCGAGGCCGCGCCGCGGCCGGCGGCGCGACGGCTGATACGGCTGTGGCCGCCGCCCGTGGCCGTGTCGTGGCCGGCGGCGCGACGGCTGACGCGGTGGCCGCCGGCGCCCCGGCGGCCGGTGGCGACACACCGGAGGCCGCGGAGCCGACCCCGACCCCCATTTCGACCCCGATCCCGACGCCGGCCGACCCGCCGGCGGAACCGGACCCCGTGACCGCGACTGAGAGGGACGCCTGATGCTGCATCCGACGAGGCAGAGCGCCGATCTCGACTGGTTGCTCGACGACCTGGTGGAACGGGTGCCGCCCGCCCGCCAGGCGGTGGCGCTGTCGGCCGACGGGCTGCTGCTCGGCTCCTCCACCAACCTGGACCGCGCCGACGCCGAGCACCTGTGCGCGCTGGCGTCCGGCTTCTCGAGCCTGGCCCGGGGCGCGAGCCGACAGGTGGCCGGCGGGGCGGTCCGGCAGACCGTGGTGGAGATGGAGTCGGCGTACCTCTTCGTCACCGCCGCCGGGCAGGGGGCCTGTCTGGCGGTGGTCAGCGACGCGGACGCGGACATCGGCCTGGTGGCGTACGAGATGGCGATGCTGGTCACCCGGGTGGGGGAGTACCTGAGCGCCCCGGCCCGGCCGGCGGCGGGGGCTGCCGATGCGGGCTGAGTCCCCCGGGCCGCAGCACGAGTGGCTCGACGACGACGCCGGCCCCGTCGTGCGGCCGTACACCCTCACCGGCGGGCGGGTCCGGTCGTCCGCGGACGGCTTCGACCTGGTCGCGTACGTGCTGGCCGACCCGGCCGCCGACCCGGCCGCCCACCCGGAGCTGCACCCCGAGCACCGGCGCCTGGTGTCGCTGGCCGCCCGGCCGGTGCCCGTCGCCGAGTTGGCGGCGGAGCTGGACCTCGCGGTGGGCGTGGTCCGCGTCCTGCTCGGCGACCTGCTGGCCCGGGGACTGGTCGCGGTGCACCAGCCGACGGCCGCCGCCTACCTGCCCGACGACGACATCCTCAAGGCGGTGGTCAGTGGACTCCGTGCGCTGTGACGAGGCCGGTTCCGCTCCCCGGATCCCGCTCGCGCTGAAGATCCTCATCGCTGGGGGCTTCGGCGCCGGCAAGACGACGCTGGTGAGCGCGCTCAGCGAGGTCCGGCCGTTGCAGACCGAGGAGATCCTGACCGGGGCCGGGGTCGACACCGACGACCTGTCCGGCGTCGAGGCGAAGTCGACCACGACGGTGGCGATGGACTTCGGCCGGATCACGATCAACGACGACCTCCAGGTCTACCTGTTCGGCACCCCGGGCCAGGACCGCTTCTGGTTCCTCTGGGACGAGTTGGCCTTCGGGGCGCTCGGCGCGGTGGTGCTCGCGGACACCCGTCGCCTGGCGGACTGCTTCCCGTCGATCGACTACTTCGAGCAGCGGGGCATCCCGTTCGTGGTGGGGGTGAACTGTTTCGACGGCGCCCGGCGGTTCAGCCTGGAGACCGTACGCCAGGCGCTGGACCTCGACCCCGACGTGCCGCTGGTGCTCTGCGACGCGCGGGACCGGCAGTCCGGCAAGGAGGTGCTGATCGCCCTCGTCGAGCACGTGGCCCGGCAGCGCGGCGAGCCGGTGCCGGCGGCCTGAGCCCGCCGGCGCGGCCGGTCCCGTCGACCGGCCGCGATTCGGCGCGGCTTTCGGGGGCAAGAAGCCGGCACAGGGGGAAGCCTCTGGTTGGATCGACGGAGGAATCGGCGGAGGGTGGAACCGGTGACGGAGCAGGGAGCGGTCGTCCACATCGGCGGCTACACGGCACACGGCGGGGGCCGGGGCACCGGCATCGTCGCGGCGCGGCGGGACCCGGACTCCGGCGAGCTGTCCCCGCTCGGCACCGTCGCGGTCACCCCGGCGCCCTCCTTCCTCGCCCGGCACCCGCGGCTGCCGGTGCTGTACGCGGTCAACGAGCTACCCGACGGCGAGGTCAGCGCCTTCCGGGTGGCCGCCGACGGCGACCTCACCCCGCTCGGCACCCGGTCCACCGGGGGCGCGGAGCCCTGCCACCTGGCGGTCGTCCCGGACGGCGGCCACCTCGTCGTGGCCAACTACGGCGGCGGCAGCGTGGCGGTGTTCCCGCTCGGCCCCGACGGGGTGCCCGGCGAGCGCAGCGACCTGGTGCGGCACGAGGGGCACGGGCCGGACCCGGAGCGTCAGGCCGCCGCCCACGCCCACATGGTCAACCCCGACCCGGGCCGGGGCCCGCTGCTCGCGGTCGACCTCGGCACCGACTCGATCTACCGCTACGACCTGGACGCCGCCTCCGGTCGGCTGGTGCCCCGGGCGCCCCGGGTGCGGGCGGCCGCCGGCTCCGGCCCCCGGCACCTGGCCCGGCACCCGGACGGCCGGCGGTGCTGGGTGGCGGGGGAACTGGACGCCTCGGTGACCGCGTACGAGCTGACCGCCGAGGGTGCGCTGCACCAGCGGGGCCGGGTCGACGCCAGCGACCGGCCCGGGCACGTCCAGCCGTCGGAGATCGCGGTCGGCCCGGACGGCCGCTTCCTCTACGTGGCCAACCGCGGGGTGGGTACGGTCGCGGTCTTCGCCCTGGCCGGCGAGCTGCCGGAGCTCGTCGCCGAGGTGGACACGGGCGGGGAGTGGCCGCGGCACTTCGCCCGGGCGGGGGAGCACCTCTACGTGGCCGACGAGCGGGCCGACATGGTCCGGGTCTTCCGGGTGGACGCGGCCACCGGTGTCCCGGCCCCGGTCGGGGAGCCGGTGGCGGTGCTCAGCCCCACCTGCGTCCTGCCCTGACCAGGCCAGATAAACGTGGCGAGGCGAGACCGTTACTCATCGTCGACAATTTGGTGGTCAACTGTATATTCTGCGTAACTTTCGTCCGAACGGTTGTGGCAGCCGCCGAGGCGGGTACGCAGTATGGTCAGCGTGTCAGCAGGCCGCCACCGCAGGCGTTCCAACGTTCACGCAGCTACCGCCGCTGCTGCCGTCGGCGTGCTCGCCGTGACGGCCGGCGGCTGGTTCGGCTACCAGCAGCTGGCGCAACCGGACTGCTCCGGCAGGATCGAGCTGTCCGTCGCCGTCGCCGACGAACTCGCTCCCGCCGTCGACGCGGCGGCCGCGCGGTGGGTCGAGGACGGGGCCGCGGTCGGCGGGACCTGCATCGCGGTGAAGGTCTCGGCCGCCGACCCGGTCGACGTGGCCGCGACGGTCGCCGCCAAGCACGGTGTCACGCTGGCCGGCGTCGGGCAGGCCAGTGGCACGGCGGTCAGCCCGGACGTCTGGGTGCCCGACTCCTCCACCTGGCTGCTGCGGCTCAAGACCGGCGGCGCCACCGCCTTCGACCCCGGCAACGGCGCGTCCATCGCCCGCAGCCCGGTGGTCGTGGCGATGCCGGTGCCGATCGCCTCGCGGCTGGGCTGGCCGCAGAAGAAGTTCAGCTGGACCCAGCTCCTCCAACAGGTCCAGAGCGACAAACCGCTGCGTACCGGCATCGTCGAGCCGACCCGCGACGCGGCGGGGCTGTCGGGCCTGCTCTCGCTGACCGCCGCCGCCAGCGCCACCGGCGGCGCGGACGCCGAGAAGGACAAGGTCGCCGCGCTGCGGGCGCTGGCCACCGACCGCTCGGCGCTGCGGCCGGACCTGCTCGCCCGGTTTCCCACCGCGCCGGACGCGACGACGATCGCCAGCAGCCTCGGCGCGGCGGCGCTGTCCGAAGAGGACGTGATTCAGTACAACAGCAAGAAGCCGCCGGTGCCGCTGGCCGCGCTCTACCTGGAGCCGGCGCCCGCGCCGCTGGACTACCCGTACGCGGTGCTGCCCGGCATCGAGCCGGCCAAGGCGTCGGCGGCGCGGGTGCTCTACGAGGTGCTCACCACGGCCGACTTCCGCGACAGGCTGGCGGCCCAGGCGCTGCGGGCGCCGGACGGCAACTGGGGCGCGGGCTTCGACGCCCCGCAGGGGGCACCCAGCCCGGCCGGCGGCGTGTCGGCCCCGCCGGCGACCGGCGGCACTGCGGCGACCGGCGGGCTCGACCCGCAGAACATGGACCGGGCGCTCTCCAGCTGGTCGATCGCCACCCAGTCCGGCCGGATGCTCGCCGTCATCGACGTCTCCGGCTCCATGAAGGAGAAGGTGGCCAACGCCGGCAACGCGACCCGGCAGCAGGTCACCGTGGAGGCGGCCCGGCGCGGGCTGAACCTCTTCGACGACTCCTGGTCCATCGGCCTCTGGACGTTCTCCACCGAGCTGGTCGGCTCCCGCGACCACCAGGAGTTGGTCGCCATCGGGCCGCTGTCGCGGCAGCGCGGCAAGCTGGAGCAGGCGCTCGGCTCGATCCGGTCCTCCAGCGGCAGCACCGGCCTCTACGACACCATGCTCGCTGCCTACCAGAAGGTGCAGGACAACTGGGAGCCGGGCCGGGTCAACTCGATCGTGCTGTTCACCGACGGTAAGAACGAGGACTCCGACGGCATCACCCAGCAGCAGCTGCTGGCCGAACTCAACAAGATCAAGGACCCGGAGCGGCCGGTGCAGGTCGTGATCATCGGTATCGGCGGCGACGTCAGCAAGGCCGAGCTGAAGTCGATCACCGACGTGACCGGCGGCGGCGCCTTCGTCACCGAGGACCCGACCAAGATCGGCGAAATCTTCCTCCAGGCGGTCGCGCTGCGCAAAGCCCCGGCCTGAGTGACGAAGCAGTGCGTGCGGGGCCCGTCGTACCGTTGGATCCGGTACCGCGGGCCCTTTCCCGCCACCGGGTCCGTCGGGAAAAGTGACGGCAATACGTCGGAAGCAATCGGCCACCCTGGTTGTCGGGGCAGGATGTCGTAGTGCTCCGCGGCCGGCCCGCGACGGGCCGGTCGACGACCGGGGCCGTCGGCATGCGAAGTGGGGAGGGCCGGTGACCTCGGCGACGCTGTTGACCCCCGCCCGAGCGGCGTCGCCTGACCAGCCGTGGTCCGGGCAGGCGGCCCGCACCGACGAGCGCGCCTACGTCCGCTCCCTGGTGGTGCTGGACACCACCATCCTGACCGTCGCCGTGCTCATCGGGTACGCGGCCCGCTTCGGCGGCGACACCCCGGGCGGTTCGAAGGTCCCTTACGTCGTGGTGGCTCCCGGGCTCGTCGTCGCCTGGCTGATCTCGCTCCGGGTGCTGCGCTGCTACGACGACCGGGTCCTCGGGTACGGCGCGGACGAGTACCGGCGGGTCAGCGCCGCCAGCCTGCGCCTCGCCGGTGGCATCGCGATCGTCGGCTACATCGCGGACGTCGGCGTCTCCCGGGGCTTCCTGGGCATCTCGTTCGCGGTCGGCGCCGTCGGTCTGGAGGTGGCCCGGTTCGCCGCGCGCAAGCGGCTGCACCGGGCGCGGTCCCGGGGCGCGGGCTGGTCGCGCAAGGTGCTGGTGGTCGGCGACACCGCGCACGTGCTGGAGCTGGTGCACACCCTGCGCCGCGAGCCGTACGCGGGCTACCAGGTGGTCGGCGCGTGCATCCCCGACGCGCTGCTCGCCCCGGTCGCCCAGCGGCTGGGCGACGTGCCGGTGGTCGGCTCGTTCCGGGGCATTCCCGAGGCCGCCACCGCCATCGGCGCGGACACGGTCGCGGTGACCGCCTCCGGCGAGCTGACCGCCACCCGGCTGCGGCGGCTGGGCTGGCAACTGGAGGGCACCGGCGTCGACCTGGTGGTGGCGCCCGCGCTGACCGACGTCGCCGGCCCGCGCATCCACACCCGGCCGGTCGCCGGCCTGCCGCTGATCCACGTCGAGGCACCAGAGTTCCGTGGCGCCCGCAAGCTGATCAAGGGCTTCGTCGACCGGGCGGCCTCCTCGCTGGCCCTGACGCTGCTGCTGCCGCTGCTGGCCGCCATTGCGCTGGCGATCAAGCTCGACAGCCGGGGGCCGGTGCTGTTCCGCCAGACCCGCGTCGGGCAGGGCGGCCGGGAGTTCGGCGTCTACAAGTTCCGCACCATGGTGGTGAACGCCGACGCCCTGCTGGCGGAGCTGGCCTCCCGCAACGAGACCGACGGTCTGATGTTCAAGATGCGCGACGACCCGCGGGTGACCCGGATCGGTCGGCTGCTGCGCAAGTGGTCGCTGGACGAGCTGCCGCAACTGGTCAACGTCCTGTTCGGGCAGATGAGCCTGGTCGGCCCCCGCCCGCCGCTGCCATCCGAGGTGGCCCGCTACGACGGGGACGTGGCCCGCCGGCTGCTGGTCAAGCCCGGCATGACGGGGCTCTGGCAGGTCAGCGGCCGGTCCGACCTCAGCTGGGAGGACGGCATCCGGCTCGACCTCTACTACGTGGAGAACTGGTCGCTCGCGGCCGACCTGACGATCCTCTGGAAGACCTTCGGTGCCGTGGTCAACAGTCGCGGGGCGTACTGACCCGACCCGGTGGGGTCAGTCCTGCGGGCCGGTCCAGTCCAGGCACACCACGACCGCGTCGTCGACCAGGTCATCGGCGACGAACGCGCGCAGGTCGCCGATCAGCGAGCGCACCGCGTCCAGCGGCTCCATCGGCCCGGTCCGGCGCAGGAACCGGTCCAGCGCGGTCTCGCCGTACCGGACGTCCTGCCCGGTGGCGTCGACGACGCCGTCGCTGACCACGAAGAGCCGGTCGCCCCGGCACAGCTCGAACCGCTGCTCGTGGTAGTCGGTGGCCTCGAACATGCCGAGCGGGAACTGCGCCTCCAGCGGCAGCTGGTGGATCTCCCCGTCGCGCAGCAGCACGAGGCGGGGCGATCCGGCGTCGACCACGGTCAGCACCCCCGAGCGCAGGTCGAGGTCCATCAGCAGCGCCGCGAGGTGCTGGTCGCCGCGGTGCAGGTCGTAGATCGCCTGGTCGGCGAGGGCCGCCTGGTCGGCGAGGCCGAGCCCGGCCCGGCGGGCGTTGCGCAGCGCGTACGTGGCGAGCGAGGTGAGCATCGCGGCGGCCACCCCCTCGCCCGTGCCGTTGATGGTGGACAGCCAGACGCGCTCCCCGTCGTCGGACCAGTCGAAGCTGTCGCCGCGCACCGCGTACGCCGGTTCGAGCTGCCCGGCGAGGCTGAACGAGGGCCGGATCCGGCTGCGGCCGGGCAGCATCTCCCACTGCATCTCGGCGGCGAGGGTGAGTCTCCTGCTGCGCCGCGCGGCCCGGTAGACGTCCGTGCCGGCGCTGACCGCGGCGATCTCGTGGGCCAGCGCGGTGGCCGTCTCCGCCAGCTCGTGGAGCGTCCCCGGGTCGCCGGGGGCCGGCGCCACCCGCAGCACCCCCCGGCGTTCCCCGCGCATCGACACCGGCAGGTACGCGGTGTCGTCGGCGACGATCGGGGTCTGGTGGTCGAAGCAGCGCCAGGCGGGGTGCCCCGGGCCGGTGACCGGCTCCCCGTCACCGAGCGGCAGCAGCGCCGACAGCCGGTAGTCGACCTGGAGGAGCTGCACCCGGGTGGTCCCGTAGGCCCCGGCCAGGGTGTCGGCGACCCGGTCCAGCAGGAGATCGGCGGGCGCCTCGTTGAGGGCGCGCCGTACCCGGTTGACCGGTTCGCTCATCCTTCGCTCCTTGGTCGCGAGCCCGCACCAGCGGTTTCGGAGTAGTCTCGGGCGCACCATGGCGGAAGTGCACGGTCCCCAGGGGCCCCAGACAAGTATGGCTGCCGAGCTCGACGCGGTGGCCGATGCCCTGCTGGCGGTCTGGGAGGCCGCGCGGGAGCGCACGACCAGCCGTGTGTCCGGCGCCCAGCTGCGCGCGATCATGCTGGTCGAGCAGCACGACGGGATCAACCTCCGCCGCCTGGCGACCGGGCTCGACATGCTGCTCTCCTCCGCCAGCCGGCTATGTGACCGGCTGGTCGCCGCCGGCATGCTGGAACGCGAGCCCGGCCGCCTCGACCGGCGGGAGATCTCGCTGCACCTCACCCCGGAGGCCCACCGGCTCCTCGCCGAGCTGCGTGACGACCGGCGCCAGCAGCTCGCGGCGATCCTCGGCGACATGACCCCCGAGGGGCGGCAGGCCCTGCTGCGGGGCATGCGGGAGTTCGACGAGGCGGCGCGTCGCCGCCACGCGTCCGTCCAGTCCGTCGAGCCGGCCGGCCCCTGGTCCGACGTGGGCGGCCCGGCGGAGCCTCCGGTCGGCCTACCGACGCAGGAGTGGCCCGGCGACGAGCCGAGGGTGGCCCGGACGGCCTGACCCGCCGACGACCCGGACCGTCAGCCCGCCGTCTGGCCCGGTGCAGGGGCAGCCCGACGCCCATCGGAGGAGGCCGGGCTCAGGGCTGCCGGGTCAGCCAGCCGGCGGGTCGGGCGAGGATCCGGCGGACCACCGAACCAGCCCCGCCGACGGCCGCCGCCGCACCGCCGAGCGCCGCCGGGCGGACGGTGACCGGCGACCAGGCGGCGGTGAGCACCCGGCGGGAGACCTCGGCGAGCACCGGCGGGCGGAGCCAGGGCGCCAGCGGGGCGTATCCGCCGCCGAGCACCACGGTGTCCAGGTCCAGCAGGTTGACCACCCCGGCCACGGCGACCCCGAGCGCGGTACCGGCGTCGGCCAGGGCGTGCAGCGCCGCCGGGTCGCCCGCCCCGGCCAGCTCCGCGAGCCGGGTCGTCGCGGTGTCCGCCGGGAGGTCCGCGCCGGCCAGGCCGGCCGCCGCGAGGATGGCCTCCTGACCGGCGTACGTCTCCAGGCAGCCCCGGGCCCCGCACCGGCACGGCCGGCCGTCGGGGTGGACCGGGACGTGGCCGATCTCGCCGCTCCAGCCGCGGGTGCCCCGGAACAGGGTGCCGTCCAGGACGATCCCGGCGCCGATGCCGACCTCGCCGGAGATGTGCAGGAAGCTGGCCGGGCCGGCCGGTCCGGCGTGCAGTTCGCCCAGCGCGGCGAGGTTGGCCTCGTTGTCGACCAGCAGCGGTGGCACACCGTCCACGTGCGCGGTCAGCGGCGGATGCCCGGCGAGGAGGGCGGGAACGGGCACGTCGCGCCAGCCCAGGTTCGGCGCGAGGCGGACCAGCCCGGCGTCGTCGACCAGGCCGGGCACCGCGAGGGCCGCGCCGGCCAGGGTGAGTCCCTCGCGGGCCGCCTCGGCGCGGGCGTGGGCGGCCAGGTCGGCCAGCCGGGTGACGGCCTCGGCGGGGGAGAGCGGCCGGAGGTCGGCGCGGAGCACCGTGTGGTGGCGGACCCGGCCGGCGAGGTCGACCACGCAGGCGGCCAGGTAGTCGACGTTGACCTCCAGGCCAAGCCCGGCCGGGCCGTCGGCGGCGAGCACCAGGCCCCGGGACGGCCGCCCCGCGCCGGTCCGCGGCGTCGGCTCCGCCTCGCGCACCAGCCGGCCGGCGAGCAGGTCCTCCACCACGGCCGAGACGGTGGCCCGGGTCAGGCCGGTCCTGGCGGCCAACTCGGCCCGGGACGGCGGGCGGTCGGCGGCGGCGATCCGGCCGAGCACCACGGCGAGGTTCCACTCGCGCAGGCTGCCCTGCCGGACCGCCCCGGCCGGGGCGTCGGGTCGGGGCACTCCTTGACACTGCCACAGGCCGATCAAATAATTCAACCACTGAACAAATAGCGGACGACATCCCCGGAGGCCTGCCATGGCGCCCCGTCCCACCCCCGCCGACAAGTTCTCCTTCGGCCTCTGGACGGTGGGCTGGCAGGCCCGCGACCCGTTCGGCGACGCCACCCGGCCCGAGCTGGACCCGGTCGAGGCGGTGCACCGGCTCGCCGCGCTCGGGGCGTACGGGATCACCTTCCACGACGACGACCTGGTGCCCTTCGGCGCGGACGCCGCGACCCGCGACCGGCACGTCGCCCGGTTCCGCAAGGCGCTCGACGAGACCGGCCTGGTGGTGCCCATGGTGACCACCAACCTGTTCACCCACCCGGTGTTCAAGGACGGCGGATTCACCAGCAACGACCGCGACGTCCGGCGCTACGCGCTGCGCAAGGTGCTGCGCAACGTCGACCTCGCCGCCGACCTCGGCGCCCGCACCTTCGTGATGTGGGGCGGCCGGGAGGGCGCCGAGTACGACCTCGCCAAGGACGTCCGGGCCGCCCTGGACCGCTACCGGGAGGCCGTCGACCTGCTCTGCCAGTACGTCGTCGACCGCGGCTACGACCTGCGGTTCGCCCTCGAGCCCAAGCCGAACGAGCCGCGCGGCGACATCCTCCTGCCCACCGTCGGGCACGCCCTCGCCTTCATCTCCACCCTGGCTCACCCCGAGCTGGTCGGGCTCAACCCCGAGGTCGGGCACGAGCAGATGGCCGGCCTGAACTTCGCCCACGGCATCGCCCAGGCGCTCTGGCAGGGCAAGCTGTTCCACATCGACCTCAACGGCCAGCGCGGCGTCAAGTACGACCAGGACCTGGTCTTCGGCCACGGCGACCTGCTCAACGCGTTCGCCCTGGTCGACCTGCTGGAGCACGGCGGCCCCGGCGGCGCGGCCGCCTACGACGGCCCCCGGCACTTCGACTACAAGCCCTCGCGCACCGAGGACACGGCCGGCGTCTGGGCGTCGGCGGAGGCGAACATGCGGACGTACCTTTTGCTCAAGGAGCGGGCGGCGGCCTTCCGAGCGGATCCGGAGGTGGCCGAGGCGCTGGCGGCCAGCCGGGTCGCCGACCTCGGCACGCCGACGCTGGCGCCGGGAGAGGGCCACGCCGACCTGCTCGCCGACCGTTCCGCGTTCGAGGAGTTCGACGTCGACGGGGCCGCCGGGCGGGGCTTCGGCTTCGTCCGGCTCAACCAGCTCGCCGTCGAGCACCTGCTCGGCGCGCGCTGAGGACCGCCGGAGATGCCGCTCGTCGCCGGGGTCGACTCCTCGACCCAGTCCTGCAAGGTCGTCGTCCGGGACGCGGAGACCGGTGCCCTGCTCCGGCAGGGCCGGGCACCGCACCCGGACGGCACCGAGGTCGACCCGTCGGCGTGGTGGTCCGCGCTGGCCGCGGCGGTCGACGCCGCAGGCGGGCTGGCCGACGTCGCGGCGGTCTCCGTCGCCGGCCAGCAGCACGGCATGGTCTGCCTCGACGAGGCGGGCGCCGTCGTCCGGCCCGCGCTGCTGTGGAACGACACCCGCTCCGCCGGGGCCGCCGCCGAGCTGGTCGAGGAGGCCGGCGGCGGGGCGGCCGGCCGCCGGTTCTGGGCGGACGCGGTCGGCAGCGTGCCGGTGGCCAGCTTCACCGCCACCAAGCTGCGCTGGCTGGCCCGGCACGAGCCGGAGCACGCGGCCCGGGTGGCGGCCGTCTGCCTGCCGCACGACTGGCTGACCTGGCAGCTGGCCGGCGCGCCCGGCCTGGCGGCGCTGCGCACCGACCGGGGCGACGCCAGCGGCACCGGCTACTGGTCCCCGGCCACCGGCGACTACCGGCTCGACCTGCTGGAGCGCGCCTTCGGCCGGCGCCCGCACGTGCCGGCCGTGCTCGGCCCGGCGGAACCGGCCGGCGCGCTGCGCCCCGACGCCTTCCGGGCCGGCGCGCTGCGCCCCGACGCCTTCCGGGCCGGCGCGCTGCGCCCCGACGCCTTCCGGGCCGGCGCGCTGCGCCCCGACGCCTTCCGGGCCGG